>CALVHB010000020.1 GCA_944327275.1 Candidatus Gastranaerophilales bacterium
GTAATCCTCAGCACCTATTGCCATTGGTGTCCTCCCTAAATTTAATTGTAATCCTATTGATGTGTTTTGGTGAGAAAGTGTGTTAAACTTATCCTATTTATTCCTTATGTATATACTAAGTATTTCTTTCCCAAAAAATTGCCTATTTTTTCGTTAATTGTAAACATTTGTTTACAATATATTTTTTTAAGTATTAATTAATAAATATAAAAATATGATATAATACTTTTATGGGAAGTATAAAAATTGTTTCACCGGTAAAAAAGCCTGAAGATATTGATGTTTTTTCAAAAGAGACGTCCTGTAGAGATTTTTATGTCTATTACAAGAAGTTTTTGAATAATAATTTTGAATATGTTAATGAGTTTGTATCTGCGGCAAAAAGGAACAGATGTTCTATATATATAAATTTTAAACATGATATTACTGAGGAAAATTTACCTGAGATAAAAAAAATGCTTAAATTTTTAAAAACAGCAGGTATTGATGGTATTTTTATAAACAGTTTTGCAATATTAGAAGCGATTAAGGTTTTTAATCTTCCATTTAAAGTAATAGTTGATTCTTATTTTGATATCCATAACTTAGCCGGTATTGATTTTATTAATAATTTCCACAAGGTAGATGAAATTATTATTACAGAAGAAATTTATATGAAAAATATTGCAAAGATAAAGCAGTATACAAAACTGCCTTTAGCTATAGACAGTGATAATCTTCCTTATTGTGCGGAAGATATTAAAAAGTTAAAAGCAATTGATAGCGTGGTTATAAAGGGCAAGTTTAATAATTCTGAAGAAATTCAGGAGGCTATTGAACTTATTCAGAAGATTCTTGATAAACCAAAACTTTTTAAGCATCAAAAACTTCCTTTTAAACATGTAAGAAAAAGTATTTACAGTACAAATCATTTTCTTGGAGTGGTTGTAAGTGCTGAAGGTCAAGATTTTAAGTTTAGCAGAAATATTAAAAATTTTGAATGGGATATAAAAAGTCCGCGTATAAAAAAAGATATTGATTATTCAAAAAAAGATGCGTATAGGATTAATCTTCGTTTATCAGAGCTTGCCCAGTTAAAAGAACTGGAAAAATATATAAAAAAAGTTGGGACAAATCCAATTTATTCTATAGAGTATGGCGAAATCCTTGCAACATGTGATTTAGCGACTAGTAGTTTCAACGATATTATAATGAAAGTTAAGAAATTTTGTACTAAGTATGATATAAAATTTCAATTATCAACTCCAAGAATACTGATTGAAAGAGATTTTGACAGGGTATACGAGTATGTTAAGCAGATTTTAATGTCAAATCCAGCTCCTGATAGTCTTATAATAAACAACATCGGTTATTTTTGGACGGCAATAAATGATTCGGACATAAATCATATTCCTATAGAAATAGGACAGGGAATAAATTTGCTAAACAGTCTTTCAATTAAATGTTTAAATAATTTGTCTCCGATTAGTACAATAGATTTTACATCTTTTTCAGATATAGAAAGTACTGTAAAAACAATAAAAAAAATAAAAAATGATATTCCAAACAGAAAATATACTGTAGCAGGTAATATAAGAGTTCCAAGTCTTGGTCTTTGTCCCTTAAATAATGACAGTGCGATTATCTCAAGACTTTCTTGTAAAGCTCCTTGCCATAGAGGAGGTTATGCGTTGCATGATCCTTCTTTGGATAAGTTATTTCCATTTACTTGTGATGGTTTTTGTCGCATGCATATGTTTGAGGATAGAATCCTTGAGCAGTTTGATAAGGTGGAAGAGCTTGCAAAAGCAGGAGTTAACGAATTTGTATTTGATTTTAGTGCTCTTCATGCTAAATTTGTCCCAATTTTATTGAACAAATTTTACAATAGTTGAACTCCATGTTTTTAAATTTTTTTGTGCATAAAAAAACAACCTGTGATTTCCACAGGTTGTTTTTCAAATCTATATCCTAACTTTGGACTATTTGCTGTACAATACAGCTCTAGCAGCATCAGAGTTTGGAAGTACTGTTTGATCGTAGAACAATACAGGATAAATATCTGTAGGAGTTTTTACTTCACAATCTGTTGCGTTTTGGTTACCATCGTTACATACAACGATTTTGTTAGGACCTTTAGCACCGTTAACGTCGATTACACCAGTACAAATTTTGTTGTTAGCTGCATCTGGAGCATCTTGTGTACAAGCGAATGCGTTTGTTTTGTTATAACTGAATACAACACCATCATTAAAGAAGTATGTATAGTTGTTAGAAGCAGGAGTTGCAACTTTAGTGTTAGCTTCTCCTTGCATAGCATAACCGAAACCATCTTCAGCTGTTTTTACAACATTCATACGGCTTGTAATAATTTTAGCAACTGTATAATCAGTGTCAGCGTCACCAGCTACTGTATCAGCAAAGCTGTATTCTTCTAAAGCAACGTTCAAAGTAACTGCTTGAGAAATAGCAGACAAAGCTTTTTTGTAAGCAGCTTTGTATTGTGCACCTTGAGTAGAGTTCATCAAAGTAGGCATTGTCATAGCTGCAACAACCCCAATGATACCTAAAGTAATCAACACTTCTGCAAGTGTGAAGCCGAATCTTTTTGTCATAATCTTTTCACCTTTCTTTTTTGTAAAACTTTCTGATTTCTCAAAATGTTCTACGCTTTTATCTCTCTATCCTTATATAATATAACATCGAATCTTTTCATATTTGTGGATATGCATAAAAACTTTTTTGAAAAATCTTTATTATGTTCTCATTTTAAATTATGTTTCAAAAATTGTCAATAGCTTAACAAAAATTATTAATTAATTTTAACTAATTCTTAGGAATTAGTTTCTTAAAAATCATCCAAACGGTGTAGTTAATAAATTAAAATATAAAAAAACGGCGGGGTGAAACTCCGCCGACAAAAAGATTCGAACTTTTTGATGCGTCAGCTCGCTTATTTGCGATGCTATACGCAGTGTTTTGTTACTATTTGCTGTACAATACAGCTCTAGCAGCATCTGAGTTTGGAAGTACAGTTTGATCGTAGAACATTACAGGATAAATATCTGTAGGAGTTTTTACTTCACAATTTGTTGCGTTTTGGTTACCATCGTTACATACAACGATTTTGTTAGGACCTTTAGCACCGTTAACGTCGATTACACCAGTACAAATTTTGTTGTTAGCTGCATCTGGAGCATCTTGAGTACAAGCGAATGCGTTTGCTTTATCATAACTAAATACAACTCCATCATTGAAGAAGAATGTATAGTTATTTGCCGCTGCATCTGCTACATCAGAAGCATCTGTGGCTGTGTCATCACCTGTTCCTTGCATATCATAACCGAAACCATCTTCAGTTGTTTTAACAACGTTCATACGACTTGTAATAATTTTAGCAACTGTATAATCAGTGTCAGCGTCACCAGCTACTGTATCAGCAAAACTGTATTCTTCTAGTGCAACGTTCAAAGTAACTGCTTGAGAAATAGCAGACAAAGCTTTTTTGTAAGCAGCTTTGTATTGTGCACCTTGAGTAGAGTTCATCAAAGTAGGCATTGTCATAGCTGCAACAACCCCAATAATACCTAAAGTAATCAACACTTCTGCAAGTGTAAAGCCTAAACTTTTTTTCATAATCTTTTCACCTTTCTTTTTTTGTAGCGTACTCTCTTTACTCTATGTTATTGTCCAAATGTGTATTTGTTAAAATCGTACTTTTTTATAAAACTAATACATGTACACTTATTTTAAATTATTTTTCAGTGATTGTCAAGGGGTGTTAAGTGATTATTACGTAATTATAATTTAATAACGTGTTGATATGACTTATTTTTAAAAGTTATGTAGAGTATTATTTACCTTATGGATAATAAAAAATTACTAGGAAAAAGAATAAAAGAGATAAGAAAATTTAAGGGTTTCACTCAGGAAAACTTATCTGAATTAATAGATATTGAGACCTCTTCTTTATCCGGAATTGAGTCAGGAAGATTTTTCCCTTCTTTGCATGTTTTAGAAAAAATTGCGAACGTATTGGGGGTTGAGCTTGTTGAATTTTTCAAGTTTTCATCAGTTGATGTGCCGGTAGATTTAGATAAAGAAATTATAAATATTATAGAAAATCAAAATAAAGATAATAAACAAATTATATACAAGTTATTAACTGCAGCTTTTTCGACTATCGGTTGAAAAAAAATATACCTCATGATATCATCGGTCTGTTGATATATAAGAAGAAGGGGTAATTATGACTTGTGTATTAGAAAACAAATCTAATGTATTAGACGATAAGGCTAAAAAAACAATCCGCAAAGCATTAAAAGTTTTAGGTAAAAAGAATCTTGCTTTTATTATGCATAACGGTAGTTTTCCATCTGCTCAGGGACAGAATACTGGCTTTGGAAGCGTGAATTCTGACGGTGGAAAGGAATTTATTGAGTATGCTTCAGGGCTTTTTGATGCAATTCAGCTCGGACCTGCAGGAAAGACTAAATCTTGTGATTCTTCACCATACACAGGTACAATTTTTTCTGATAACCCCTTGTTTATAAATCTTAAGGAATTGACTACAAAAGCTTGGGGAAAAATTCTTCCTGAAGATATATATAGCAGAATAGTTGAAGAAAATCCAAATAAGACAATCAACAAAACTGCTTACTCATATATTTATAAAAAACAAAGTGAAGCTTTGCAGATTGCTTGGAATAACTTCAAGGCAAATCCTGATAAGAAATTAGAAAAAGAATTTAAGCATTTTAAATCAGAAAATGCCTTTTGGTTAGATAAAGACAGTTTATATGAAGTATTGTCAATAGAACATGGTAATGATTATTGGCCTTTGTGGAATTCTGAGACTGACAAAAATCTGTTTAATCCTCAATCTATTGAGCAGAAAATGGAGTTTGGTAACAGAATCAAAGAATTAGAAAGCAAATATTCTGATGAGATAGAACTATATAAGTTTACTCAGTTTATTATAAGCAAACAAAATGAAGAAACTCGTAAGTTCGCTCAAAAACATAGTATTAAGATGATTGCTGATAGACAAGTTGCTTTTTCTGATAGAGACACATGGGCATATCAATCTTTATTCTTAAAAGGATGGTGCTTGGGATGTCCTCCTGATTATTTTTCAAAAGATGGTCAAGCATGGGGATTCCCTGTTATGGATCCTGAAAGATTATACAAAGCTGATGGATCTCTTGATGAAGGTGGTATTTTATTAAAAAATCTTTATAAAAAGATGTTTAAAGAAAATCCAGGCGGTGTAAGAATTGACCACATTGTAGGCCTAATTGATCCGTGGGTTTATAAGTCAGGTAAAAAACCAAAAGTTGAAGAAGGTGCAGGGCGTCTTTATTCTTCACCGGAACATCCTGAATTATCAAAATATGCAATAGCAAGACTTGGAGATTTAGAAACAGAATTAACTGCTGATAAAGAAAAACGTGTTAAGAGTCTTGATAAAAAGCAAATAAAAGCTTACGGTCGTCTAATTGAAAAAATCGTTATTGCAGCTGCAAAAGAAGAAGGACTTGATAAAGATGCTATTGTTTGTGAAGATTTAGGAACTTTAACAAATCCGGTTGCTTCAGTTATGAATGCTTACGGACTTCAAGGTATGAAGTTGACTCAGTTTGTGGAAGCAGATAAACCTGAAGATCCATACAGATGTTGTAATATTTGCAAAAAAACTTGGGCAATGGTAGGAACACATGATAATGAACCTATTAAAATGTGGGCTGATAAAAATATTCATACACATGTTGGTTATTTGCATGCAAAAAACCTTGTGGATGATTTATTTGCAGAGGCAGAAAATAAGGACGATATCATTGTAAGACTGACTAATGATGCGGAATTTTTAGCTCAGACAAAACTTGTTGAAATATTTGCATCTTGTGCTGAAAATATTCAAATTTTCTTTACAGATTACTTTAATGTCTACGATGTTTACAATAGACCTGGAACGTCAGGAGATGCAAACTGGAGCTTGAGATTGCCTGATAACTATAAGGAACTTCATGCAATAGATCTTGCAAATATTTTGAAATTGGCTATAATAGCAAGAGGTCATGAGTTTGCTGAAAAAAATAAAAAAGTTATTGAAAAACTAGAAGAAATTCAGCATTCATAAATGTATTAGGAAAAATTTATGAAAAAATTATTAGTTACATTATGTATATTAGCGAGTATGGGTTTTGCAGTTTCTGCAGAACCCTCTGCGTCTTATGAACCGTCTATAGAGGCAAAACTTGAGTATAATCAAGGTGTTGATTTTTACAGAATAGGTCAATATGACCAAGCTATGGCTGCTTTTAGACGAGCAATAAATCTTGATCCAAATTATATTGATGCATATTATAATTTAGGCTCTATTTTAGAATACTTACGTCAAGATGAGGCTGCTTTGGCTATATTTAAGCAGATTATTGTAAGAAAACCTGATGATTATGAATCTGTTTATAAAGCTGCAAATTTGAGCTTTAAACTTGGGTATAACGATAAAGCAAAGTCATATTTGTCTTTGATTCCTCAGGATAGCTCAATTTATCCTAATGCACAAGCTCTTGCATCAAGTTTGAATACTGATATGCAGACTATAAAAGCAAATGAAGCTAAAGCTTCTGCATCAGGTATTCCAAAAATTGAGCAAACAAATGGAATGTATAATAATATTCCAAGTCCGACAGGGATTACATCTGACAGAAACGGCAATTTATATGTGGCATGTTTTGCAGATAATATGATTTATAAAATTTCTCCTGACGGTAAAAAAGTTATATTTATAAAAAATCCTAAACTAAATGGACCTATAGGTCTGGTTAGCGATTCTTCTGGAAACTTATACGTTGCAAACTATAATGCGAATAATATTTTGAAAATTACTCCTACCGGGGTCATAACCGTGTTGGTTTCGAATGTACAAAAACCTTATGGATTACATATTGATGGTAGTTTGTTATTTACTTCTTCTCAGGGGTCAAATTCGGTGTTAAGATATAAGTTATAATTATTCTTTTACTCCACCTTGGAGAATGTCTGAAATGAAATATTTTTTTCCTGCAAGGAATACACCTATTACTGGGATTGTACATATTACTGAACATGCCAGAAGCTCGCCCCATTGAGTTATTTCTCGAAAGCTTCCTTTGTATATTGCAAGACCTACCGGCAATGTACGCATGCTTTCAGAATTAGTAATAATGAGAGGCCACATAAAACTGTTCCAAGTTGTGACAAATGTGAATATTGCTAAAGTTGCTACTGTTGGAAGTGCTAAGGGTAAGGCAATTTTAAAGAATGTTTGTAATAAGTTGCAGCCATCGATTTTTGCAGATTCTTCTAAATCTTTTGGAAAACCTAGAAAGTATTGCCTCATAAGAAATATCCCAAAACCTCCGAATAGAGCTGGTAAAATTAATGCTTGATAAGTGTTTACAAGATGCATTTCTCTCATAATGAAAAATAGCGGGATGATGTTTACTTGTGGAGGTACAAGCATTGTAATTAAAATAATTAGAAATAAAGTGTTGCGGAACTTGAAGTTTAGTCTGGCAAACGCATATCCGGCAAGGGATGCAAATATAACTTGTCCGATGGTAGTAATTGTTGCTACCAAAAGGCTGTTAAAAAAATACCTGCTTAAAGGTATTTCAGTAAATACATTTTTATAGTTTGCAAAAGTTAAATTTGAATGAAAAAAACTCCCCGGGTTAGAAAAAATTTCATTGTTATTTGCAAATGATAAGTTAACCATTGCAAAAAAAGGATAAAGCATACTTACTGCGATAATAATAAGTGTAAGATAACCAAAAAATATCCGAAATTTTCTCATAAACTTATTATATTACAAAATATAATAAAGCGAACATAACACATAAAGATAGTGAACTTAAAACAAACCAAGCATGCATAACCGGATGCTGGTAATCCCATATTTCTTTTAAAGTAGTAGCAGCGTTCTCAATTGTTTGCATAATTCTTTCTCTCCAATAAACATATAAAAGACAATTTGTTTTATATATATATCTTATTTCTTAATCATAAAAGGACATCACCTAATCGGTTGATTATTTCTAATCTTTAGGATAATATACAGTTATGCGAGATTTAGAACTATTGATGCCTGCGGGCAATTTGGAAAAATTAGAATATGCGATAAGATACGGTGCAGACGCCGTATACCTTGGAGTTGTTGACTTTAGCCTCCGCGCTATGCGCAAGGGGCAATTGATTACTTTGGATAATTTGAAACAAGCAGTCGATTTGGCTCATTCCTTAGGTGCAAAGGCTTATGTAACAATAAATATATTTGCTTTTAACAACGATATAAAAATGTTAGAAGCTTGTCTTGACAGATTTAAGGACGCAAATCCGGATGCTTTTATAATAAGTGATTTTGGTATTTTCAACCTTGTGAGAAAAAATATTCCTAACGTACCGGTACATATAAGTACTCAGACAAATACCTTAAATTATGAGAGTGTAAAGTTTTGGCGTGATTTAGGTGCAAGTAGAGTTATTCTTGCAAGAGAACTTCCTATTGAAGATATTGCTGAAATAAGAAAACAAGTTCCGGATGTAGAGTTAGAAAGCTTTATTCACGGAGCTCAATGTGTTTCTTTTTCAGGAAGATGTTTGCTAAGTGATTATTTTTCAAAAGGTGAAAGAAAAGCAAATCATGGAAATTGTTCACAACCTTGCAGATGGAGTTATAGACTGGTAGAAGAAACTCGTCCTGGTGAGTTTTTAGAAATTAATCAAGATGACAGAGGTTCACATATATTGAGTCCAAAGGATCTTTGTCTTGTGAAACAGTTGCCTCAACTGATTGATGCCGGTATTGATTCGTTCAAAGTTGAAGGCCGTACAAAGAGTTTGTATTACGTGTCTGCTGTTGCAAAGACTTATAGAAGTGCAATCGATGAGGTGCTTAAAAATCCGTCTGCTGATTTAGAAAAATATTTTTATGAATTACAAAAAGTAGGTAATCGTGGCTATACAACAGGTTTTGCTCTGGGTGACAATAATGGAGAAAGCTACAGTTACAATATTTCAAAAGGATTAGCAGGGGCAGATTTCCTTTGTGAGTTCAAGGGGGAAAGAAAAGAAGATTTCTTTTTAGTAAAAATTAAGAATAAAATGCTAAAAGGTGATGAGGTTGAAATAATAACCCCTCAGGAACAGTTTGTAGCAAAGGTTGAAGCTGTAAAAAATTCTGATTTTGAGGACGTGGAACTTGGAAATACCAATGATGATGTTTTTGTAAAATTCTCAGTTTCTCCTCAAGATTTTAAATACGCTCTTGTTAGAACTGTTGGTATAAAGAATTTATAAGTATTGTCTTCGGGAGATAAGTATGTTTATAAAACCTGATTATAATTTGAAAAGTATATATGATATAAATTTAGAAGAGCTTAAACAAAAAGGGATTAACGCCCTGTTATTTGACTTGGACAGCACTCTTATGGGGTCAAAGACTGGTTGCTATTCTTCTGAGACTTTAGCGTGGCTAGATGTTGTAAAAAAAGATTTTTTTGTCGGAGTTGTATCAAATAACCATAATTCTGAATATATGTCAAAAGTTAAAGCTTGTACTGATTTTCCTATAGTTTTTTGTGCAAAAAAACCTGATATAAAAGTTGCAAGTGATTTTATGAAATTGCATAATCTGGAACCTAAGAAGACTTGTTTTGTTGGGGATAGACCATTGACAGACATTGTTTGCGGGAAAAATCTTGGATGTACAACTATTCTTGTAGATTCAATTACTGCAGACATAGAAAAACCAATTGTACGTTTTGCAAGATGGTTAGAGAGATGTTCTGTAAAAAAATCTTAATAATTGTAAGAATTTTGTCAAAAATACAAGTTTACACTCTTTGTACTATATGCGTGAATAAAAAGGAGTGTACATTGTGTCAAGTGTAATAATGACTGAAAATGGGGCATATAAAAAACCAAGCGGTTTAACAACTACCGTAGCTGTTTTAGCCGGAGCAGCAGCTTCTGGGGTTTTAACTCAGTCTTATCAGAGTTTTGCTCAGCCTAATATATTAAAAAATATGCAATCTGCTTCTCAAAGCATTGATAAAGGATTGCTTTATAAAGGTATTGAAGATGCTTTTAATAGTCAAAAAGTGCTAAAAGATAAAGGTGTTAAAATTATTGATCTTGCACAAGAGGCAGAAGGTGCTGTAAAGAATCTGGAAAGTTACAAGGCTATAAAAAATGCTTTGCCAAAATTTTTGAGAGAAACAGCAGTGGGTGATTTTTATGCAAAATCATTACATAGCCTATTTAAATCAGGTTCTAATGCAGCATATCTGTTTAAGACAAAAAGTATTTTGGTAAATGTTGAAAAACTTGGGGCTGCTGTTTTCCATGAAATTGGTCACTCAATAAATCATAATGGTAGTAAGTTTTGGAAAGCTATGCAATGCTTAAGAGCTCCTTCAGTAGTTTTATCTTCTTTATTTACCTTAACCGCTTTGTTAAAACGAAAAAAACTTGATGGTGAAGAACCTCAAAGCAAATTTGATAAAGCTACAACTTTTGTTAAAAATAATGTAGGGAAACTTGTTACCTTGTCATTTGTTCCTATTGTTGCTGAAGAATTGAAAGCAACTCAAAGGGGCAACAGACTAGCTAAACAGTTTTTATCACCAGATGCATTTGCTAAGGTTAAAAAGCTTAACCGCTTAGGCGCAATTTCATATATTGGAGCAGCGTTAATAACAGCGGGTACAGCAGTGTTGGCTTCAAAAGTTAGAGATTCAATTGCTACTCCTAAAAAATTGATTGATAAAGATTAAAAATAAAAAAAGACAATAAAAAATTCCCCTCTTATTGTAAAACAGTTTGAGGGGATTTTTGGTTATATTAATTGAATGGTCATTCCTGTTAAAATACTTATGCATAGTAGTATTAGTATAATTTGCATTGTATCTTTAAGATTTTCATTATGTCTGAATAATATAAGTATTCCCAGCCCAGCATTTGATAATAGTCCAGATATCACGGCTCCAAAACTTATAGATCCTTTGATTAATAACATTGTTAATGCAATAGAAACTGCACAATTAGGGATTAAACCAATGAAAGCAGTGATTACAGGTTCTAAAAATTTAACTTTACCTAAAATTGCATGCAAGATTGAATATTTTGCATACATAAATATTAAAAAGTTTAGAACTATTGTTATAAGTAAAATAAAGACAAAAATGTTTATAGTGTGTTTAATAGGATGAATAATCAACTCCCTCTTTCGTCTGTGAGATACACTGTGTTTACAACAACCTTCATCTTCGTTGTTTTCAATACTGTTTGTTTCAGTTGCAAGTGGTATGTATTTTTTATCCTTCAATAAATAATCAATAGCGTATCCGGCAATAATTGCAATTAAGAGTTTAATACCAATTATAGGTAAAATATAATGAGTCTGTGTAGGTGCAGCCAGCAGTATAGGTATAGCCTCATCTGAGGTCGCAAGATATATAGCAATTAATGTCCCTTTTGTTATATATTTTCTTATATAGAGAGTACTTGCAATTACGGAAAATCCGCACTGAGGGATGATTGCTGCAAGGCTTCCTATGACTGGGGAAGTTTTTTCTGATTTTTTCATAAAATTATTGATTTTTTCAGCATAGAAAAATTCAATGAGTTCAATGAATAAAAATACAATAAATAATAATGGTAATATATGAAAACTGTCTATAAATGCATCTGCAAGCCAGTCAGGCATCCCAATATTTTCTATAATTGAATCTATCCCAGAAAAAATTCCATCATTAATTGAATTAATTTTAGTTAAAATATCTATTAGCATAATTTAATAATAATACAAAAATCTTAAAGATTTTCCCCTTTGTTTAATTTCTTTGCTTTAATCTTTTTTACTTCTTTTTCATCACATCCAAGAACTTTGTTCAGATGTTCTATAATTTCATCAGAATGATATATTATTGCATGTTCGGACTTATGATGGATGTCTACAATATGGTAATGCATTGCCATTTCTACCTGAATAAGCGCCATGTTGTAGTTGTACATAGAATCTATGTATTCATAAAGAGCATTAATATATTCTTTTCTTGCATTTTGAAGGGCTACATAATTGAGTTCATCTGATTTATATTTGTTTTCAACAATTTGCAAGTTTTTTAAAGCTTGTTCAACTTCTAATTTGGCGTTTGGGATTTGGTTCAATGCTTTATCTACGTTGTTGAAAGCTTTTTTTACCTCAAAATATAGATCTTTTTTGAATAATAAAATCTCGTTATCTGCAATTTTAACTTGAGCATCAGCTCCTTTTATACTATGTCTTAGCTCCATAATATTAACGTTAGATGAAAGGTTTACTCCAACATGGAAGCTGTTATTATTAGTTTGGTTTGTATGATAAAGGCCGTATCCTGCATTTGCAGTTAAATCAGGAAGATACATTTTTTTTATGTAAATCAGTGATTGCTCCATTGCATCTTTTGTCGCAACAAGTACGTTTAAATCAGGGCTGTTTTCGTAAGCAATTTCCACAGCTTTCTCTAATGGAAAAGAAAATGTTTCAGGTGTAAATGTGGATTTATTTTTATTTTCTTGACCGTATGCATAGTCATTTTCATATGCAAATGTATATGTATTCTTTATTTTGTATTTGGGTTGATAATCCAGATACATAGAATTATTTAAGTCTATAACAGCATTGTTGTAGTTGTTTTTTGCTTCAATAAATTTTATTTTTGATTCACTAAGATTTAATTGTGCAGTTGTTAAATCAACGTTTTTTTTAGATTTAGCAAGTTCAACAAATTTTTTGTTTATTTCTACGTTGTTTTTTTCAATATCGAGTAGAGCCTTTGATTTCAAGACATTATAATACTTTTGTTTTACATCAAATAATGTCGAACAAAGACTATCCATAAATTCATATTCTGCTCCAATTTTGTAGAATTCTTCCATTTTTATGTATGCAGTAGTTTTACCAAAATCCCATATTAATTTATTAACGGTAATTCCTACTGAAGGTATTTCTCTATATCTTGAGTTATAGTAAATGTTGTCAGAATTGTTTTCATTATAGAATCCTACGCCGGCATTTATTACTGGAAAATATTGAGCTTTAGCTATTCCCAGATTACTTTTCGCAATATCAAGATTATACTTTTGTCTTCTAATTCTTGGGCTGTTTTGAAAAGCAACGCTGACACAATCTGCTATGGATAATGTATCTTCATTTTTGATTTCTATATGTTTGAATAGTTCATCCTCTTCAATAGCATAAGAAGCAGTGCTACATATAATCATTACGAACAAAAACAAACAAAATATTTCGGCTTTTTTAATAATGCTCATATATTAATTATACAATATTTGTCAAGTTTATAAAATTTACTAGCAAAAAAAATTTTTTTTGTTTTTAATATGGATATGAAAATAAATAATAATCAAAACAAATATTCTTATTCACCAAATTTTAAAGCTCGTCCTATTGCAAAAATTAAAAGTGCTGGGGATGAAGTTACTCTTTATCTGATGGATAAAGTCCGTGATAAGGCTTTATTAGAAAAAATTAGTAAAACCTTTACCGAAGACAGTTTAGAGAAAAGATTCCCTAACGATTTAATGTCCGTATCTGAGAAGTATATGAAAAACGCTCTTTTGTTAAATGATGAAAGGAAGCTAAAACGAGTACTGTCTTTTTCTAAAGGAGTTCCAACCGGTGTTGTGACTTATGATATGTCAGCGCCAAAAGAACGTATATATATTAATTTCTTGGCAGCTTGGGTGCCAGAACAAATTGCAAAAGTTAAAAATAATGGTCGTATGCTATTAAGGCAAGTTTTTCAAGATGCAGTTGATTCAAATAATTCAAACATAGAGGTTGTTCCTTTTTTCAGAGCCATGCCTTTCTATGAAAAGAATGGTTTTGTAACTCCGGACTATGACTATTTCTATGCTCGTAAACCTAAAGAAGCAATTGAAAATCTTGATAAATTCTTCACTTTTGAAAAGATTGAAAATGCTCCACATATCGACTTAGATATCTAAAAAATCAACAAAAAAATGGGACCGGAGGGATTCGAACCCACGACCAAGGGATTATGAGTCCCCTGCGCTACCGCTGCGCCACAGTCCCAAAGATTATTAGACTATTATTAACTTATCATTAAAGTATAAAAAAATCAAGTGCTATATTTTAATACTTTCAGAAATAATTGACTCGTTTGCCCCAATTATTTGAGATGACAGGTCAGAACCGATTTTGCTGTTTGAAGCTATCACACTGTCAATGATTTTTGTATTATCTTCAATAGTAACATTATCCCAAATAATACTGTTTTTTATTATAACATTTTTACCTATTTTAGAATTTTTTCCGATTGTAGAATACCCTATAAATTCTACTGAATCATCAATATTTTCGGTATCTGAAACATAAAATCCATTATTTTTAGAAATTATTTTTCCATGACTAAAAGAACATTTACCTTCAAATAGGTCTTCTGTTGATTTTTTGTACTGATCTAATGTTCCTATATCACTCCAATATTCTTTTACTTCAAATGTATTTATAGCATGGTCTTTTAAAAGTTGTGGGAATACGTTTTTTGCAAAGTCATAGAACGTATTTTCCGGTATATAATCAAATATTTTGTAATCAAAAATGTATATGCCTGTGTTTATATAATTACTTTTAGCTTCCTCCATTGTAGGTTTCTCTTGAAATTCAGTGATAAATCCATCCTTGTCAGTAACAACTACGCCAAAGTGAGGAACTTCTTCTTTTGCAATTTGTTTTATTCCAATAGTTGCAATAGCATGCGAATTTTTGTGGATTTCAATTCCTTTTTTTATATCAGCATTTGTCAGACCGTCTGCAGATAGTACAACAAAAGTGCTGTCGGGTTCGAAGAAAAATTGACATTTTTTTACTCCTCCGGCAGTTCCAGATAGAGTTTCTTCTTTAATATAATTAAAATTAATCCCTAAATTATTATTTTTATATCTTTCAATAATTTTGTCTGCCAGATAATATGTATTACAAATTACATCTTTGATTCCAATAGATGCTAAATTTTCAAATAAAATATCCATAACTGGTCTGTTAGCTATCGGTACAAGTGGTTTTGGAACATATTTAGTCAGCGGATCCAATCTGGATCCAACTCCTGCAGACATAACCATTGCTTTTATTGAACTACTCATATCACTATAATGATACCTTGAAAAATAATTTATTGCAAATTAAAAATCAGGTTGTATAATAATTGTGTAAGACGTATGGGCTTATAGCTCAGTTGGTAGAGCAGTTGACTCTTAATCAATTGGTCGAGGGTTCGAGCCCCT
>CALVHB010000021.1 GCA_944327275.1 Candidatus Gastranaerophilales bacterium
CCAACAAACCACTACCGGAGCCGGTATTTTCTATAACCATTGTGCCTTTGTTTTTTATTAGGCCGGTACTGTCTACTAACAAGTCTCCTTGACTGTTACTTACGGTCAAAGTTCCGTTAGGGTTAGAAACTTCCCCTGCGATAGATATTCCATTTGCACCGGTATTAGTAATTGTTATATTTCCATTATTAGCATAATTTCGGACTTTTGCTCCAGAAGCAATTGAAGTACCTTGGTTAGATGTTATTACAATGTTACCATTAACGTTTGCAAAACTATTACCAATTACCATATTATCTTGAGCAACTAGTTCATTAAACAATGCATTAGCTCGATCTGTAGCTGTAATCCCTTGAGATTTGTTTGTTACAAAAACCTGATCTTTAGTAGGACTTATACCAGCCATTAATAATGCATTATTACCAATATTAACATTACCGCCATCAAGTTTAATATCACCTCTGGCAGCAATTCTTCCATCGATATTTATTGTTCCGTCGCCAACTTTTAAAACATTTAAGCTATCTATACCTGCATCTATTTTTTTTCCATTAATTAGATAATTACTATATACAGCATCTACAAGATTGCCTTCAGAATCATATCGACCGGTCTCAATAGCCCAATTTGCAGGAGTGGCATTTCCCAATGCATCCTCAAATCCTAAATTTTGTTTTAACTTTGTAAATGAATCATTAGTTGGAGTCATAGCTGAAAAGCTACCAACATTTAATACTCCGCTTGCGCCAACAACGACACCGCCTGGAGATATAAACATTAAATGACCGTCAGTTTTTAGACCACCAGCCATATCATTCAAAGCGTTAATAATACCATTGATTTCGACACCACTATTAACTAAATTGACAAAAGTATCAATTGGTCCCCCAGCATAAGAGTGGTTTACATCTCCACCACTTACACCTTGGTCTTGGGTATACCATTGATATATAAAATTCAATATATCACCTTGACCTAATTTAAATTGGTCAAAATGTTTAAAACCAACATTACCATTCCAAGCATCCGGTGTAATTTCATAGTTTCCGGAACCCGGATTTGGCATAATTGCACTTCCATCACCATTTGTAATTGTTGATGCTGCAAGTACTTGATATGTTAAAGATTGTTGCATTACCAAAAGAAAACTTAGTAAAAATGCAATTACTCTTTTCTTGTTAATAAATGTTGTCTTCATACTTTTGCCTCGTTATTTGCACATGAACACTTTACTTTTTATAAAAGTACATGTATATAAACGATTTTTTTTCTTTAAACTTTACTATTTTAACAATTTATTTTACAAAAATTAATATTTTATAAAAAATTTGATTATATAGTGTATATTCCTTTTATATCAATTTGTTATTCATGATATATATAATTATTAAGAAATATTAAGCAGCTAAAAATAGCCTCTTTCCTTGATATAATAAGAAATCTTTAAAATAAATATAAAAATTTTCTTTAAAGCGCGCAATTTTTAGTTAAAAAATGTTTTTACATGTACATAGAGAAGTATAAAAACTATCAGTTCTTGTGCAAAAAATTTCAGAACTGAAAGAAAGGATCTGTTATGAGTGAAGTAAACAATGTGCAGAATAATTATTTACTAACAGAAAATCAACAATTACAACTGCAAAAATTACTTAAAGACGCAAAAACAAGAGATGAAAAGAAAAATATTTACAATGCTTTCATGGCTGAAATTGGAAAACAAAAAGCCGCAGAAGCTCCTCAAGCAACTGTGACTGAAGCCCAAAATGCACAAGCAGAAACTAGCACTATCGTTAAAGAAGTAGTTAATGATGAACCTGTTATGTTACCTGACGAATACCAAGAACGCTACTTCGCTGTTGGTAATAATGAAGCAGAAAAAGAAAAAATTATTACAGAATTTTTAAACGATAAAAATTATTTTCCTGACAAAACAATCACCACTGTGACTTCGAAAGAAAGTATTTTTGGGAACAGAAACTCTACCAAAAAAGAAGGCGGAGTTGAACTTGGAATAGAATCAACAAAGTTAGCCCTCATAGGAGATGACGGTAAAATCGTCAAAGAAGCTGCTGAAGTAAGATTTGAAACTGTTAAAACTGATTTCCAAAACAAATTGGATCAACAATTGCAAGAAGTGGCAAATAACCCTGAGTTAAAAGCCAAACTTGATAAAATTGATAAAGATACAAATTTAACCGATGCACAAAAACAGGCATCAAAAAATGAACTTACTGGACGTGCACAAGATCTTTATTTAATAAATGAAGCACTTAACTCTTCATTGAAACCTGAAGTAAATAAGCTTGCAGAAAGTAATAAAAAGAATTCTGTAACTACTAACAAAAACACTTACTATAACCTTGCATTAACAAATGATGAAAAAAATGCAGTTAATGTTCGTGCTAATGAAATTAGAGACAGAATTAAAAGCTTAATTGAAAAACCTACTGAACAACTAACTGCAGAAGAAAAAGCAGAATTAGAGACATACAGAAATGATTTTAATGCAAAATTCCCTGATGAACAACTTAGAGAAAATGATAAGTTATGGGATTTAAAATTAGAAACTAATCAACAAGTAAAACAAGAAACTATGGATAAAATGGATTCATTAGCCAAAATGTACTCCATAGAAGAACACTTGGCAAAAGAACAAGGTAAAGATGGTAGAGCGGTTGAACTAAACCCTGAACAATTAACAAAACTTGCTAAAGCTCAAATGACAGAAGCTGTTACCCATGAAAATGAAATTATTGAACTTACCAAAAAATTACAACTGGCAAAAGATCCAAAAGAAAAAGATAAAATTGAAAAACAAATAACTAAACTTAATAAAAATAAAAATAACATGTTGAAAGATATCAAAAAGGGCATGATTACAGATCAAGCTCAAGCTCAAGTTGAATTTGAAGCATATAAGCAAAATTATGACAATACAACTGTTTATTGGGATAAAAAACAAGCTAAACAAGCTGAAGAAAAAGATCCTAAACGTAATAACACTCATTTGAATGATTACGCAAGAGAATTAATTCAAAAAAATCCTTCTGCTTACTGTGATGAAGTTGATGCTGATAAAGCAGATTTCACAGACAAAGATGGTAAAGGATGGAAACTAAACAGTAAACTATACCAACAAGAGATGTTACGTATAAGTAACAGTCAAGGAGGTTTTGGAAACAATGACCTTGATAGCGATTACTTCGCATCTACAGAAGAATGGTCATCTTTTGCGAATGAACAAGCAGAAAAAGATGGAAAAGACAGACCTGCAACAATGAAAGAACGTAGACATGTAAGAGAAATGATTGCAGCTGCAGGAATACAGGTATCATCTGACCGAACATACAAAATGCGTGCAGGTAATATTGCAAAAGACGGTCTAAAAGGAGCTGGAGCAGGAGCTTTGGCTGGTCTTGGCGGTGAGCTTTTAGGTATGGCTTCAAAAATAAATTATTCAGGTACTGCTAAAACAATAGCAGAAGGTATTGCAAAAACAACTATAAACGGAATTGCAAGTACTACTGTGAGTGGAACCGTTCAAGGACAAACAACTAATACATTTGAATCTATTATACAAAAATACGACCCGAATACAGGAGAATATGTAACAATAGGACATCAAATAACAGAAACACCTATTAACTGGTCAGAAGATTATTCTGTTGATGTAAATGTCCCTTACCAACAAGATGCTAATATTCCATATAAGGATGAAGTAAGTGCAAATTACAATGGATCGGTAAGAGACAAGATTAATTGGGATTCTTTGAAAAGTATTGGCATGGGAGCAGCAATAGGCGGTGCAATGGGAGCTGGTTTCAAAGGCCTAAGTTACCTATTCAAAAAGAAAAATGATAGTGACTATGTAAACGTTGACAATTCAAAAGAAACAACAAGAAGTAATACAGGATATGAACAAAAAACACAAGAAAAAACTGAAACAATTGAAACAGAAAAAAGTCCTGTTGCAGCAATGACCAAAACAGAAGTATTGGTAGAAAAGGAAAAAACAGTTGAAATTCCACAACACAAATATAAATTAAAAAGCAAGGAAATCATTGGCGAAGTTATTTGTGCTAAGTACGGAGTTCAATGGAACACTCCAGAGTTCAAAGCTATTCTAAAATATGTTAGAGAAGTAGCTAATGGACTACAAAAAGGAGAAATTCCAAAAGGAGATGAATATAATTTACCGGAATGGATTCCTGGAGAAGTATTCGGTGAAGGTCATAAAAACATTGATCTAAAATTAGATGCAAAAGTTAAAAAGACTGAATATGAAAAAAAAGATTATAACAGCCGTACAGCTAAAAATTCAGGAACATATTCTCAATATTATCGAGAACCAGAAACCAAACTTGAACTTGAGTTATGGGGACCAAATGGTAAAAGAAAAAAATAAAATATTATTTAAAAACAAGGACTTAAAAAAGTCCTTGTTTTTTTATTAATATCTCAGAGGAATTTTAGAGCGGTTAACTGTTTTCTTTTCATAACCGTAATTTGCTAACATTCTGCAAGTACTTGTGTAAAAGATATTTTCCTCAAATGTTGGGCCAATATTGATTGAATTAACCGTTCTTTTTAAAAATTTATATTCTATGTACGGGACAAACAAACCATTTTTTTCACAAATTTTAGTTTGTTTTGCAAAATTTGCTCCAAAATTATTTATAAATATAATTCGGTATTCTTTTTCATCTTTAAAATGCGGATTTTTGAAAAATAAACTTATAATACTTAAAATATCAACAAGTTCAAGTATAGTATCGACACGTTTTTCTGAAGAAGATTTTTTTGAAAGTTTTTCAAATTGTTTATTCCACTTTTCAAATATCAATTTCAAAACCGTAATTTGTTTTTTCTTATCATAAACTATATTGCCATACACAGAATTAAAGCCAATTTTAGCCATATCATTCAACAACAACTGTTTGGAAAAACCAATATTATATCCGGTATATTTTTGACCTTTCGCATAATTATTCCAAAGAGTCAAATTATCTGCCTCTGTAGAAAAAGATATTGTATAATATTCATATTTATATCCGAAATCGTCAGAACCATTAATAATATTTGTATATTTTGTATGGAAATGTTCTTTTATTTTAGAAAATAAAGTCTTATTTAGCTCAGGCATTTCATCTATAAGACTGCAAATTAACTTATAAGAATAAGTCACTTCTTCTTTATCATTTAAATAAAGCGCATTTGAAAATCTTATAGTACCTGATTCCAAGATACTTAACAATTTTTCAGGCTTCGTATAATGGTATAAAATACTATTTTGCCCATCATCAAGAATTTTTTTTACCCGCGGAATTTTTTCAAATAAACTGTCATAATCAATCATTTTTCAAACCATCCGACAAAAAACTAAAATCTATACACATTATAACATATTTGATATTGAAAAAAAAGAGTCAGATATCAATACCCGACTCTTTTTGAATGTTATACACTAACCGTTAAATTTTGTTTGTCCTTAGAAATTTCGTCATATAAAAGCTTTCCGCCACAGAATGAATAAACATTATCATATCCGTAACCTGCAAGAATTCTTACAACAACATAACTTGTAAATCCTCTGCTGCAATGTATAATAACTTTTTTATCTTTAGGAATTTCATTTATTCGTCTTCTAATTTCTCCGGCAGGAATAGATAAAGCACCCTTAATAGATGATTCCTTATTTGCAGTTGTAGGACGTACATCAATAATAATTGCATCCTCTAAATCCTCGTAGAATGCCGGTTTAAATAGGCCGTCTAGAATATTTTGAGCAGACATGCCTGCGATATTTACCGGATCTTTTGCACTTGAATATGGTGGCGCATAACACAATTCAGAATCAACTAAATCCTGTACAGTACCGTTTAATCTCATAACCGTAGAAATTATATCTATTCTTTTTTCGACACCTTCATATCCTGCAGCTTGAGCGCCTAATATTTTTCCATCAGGAGTAAATAAAAGTTTCAATGCCATAAACTTAGCATTAGGATAGTAACCGGCATGAGAATTACATATTACAATATTTTTCAAGTAATCAATACCAAGATATTTCAATTGTTTTTCATTTTTACCGACAGCCGCCAATGTTTTTTCAAAAACCTTTACGACACAAGTCCCTTGAGAATTTTTATAGCCAGATTTTTTGCCACAAATATTGTCAGCAATTATCCTTCCTTGCCTGTTAGCAGGTCCTGCAAGAGGTATAGCCGTAGGCATCCCAGTTACAAAATCAATAACTTCTACGCTATCACCGCCAGCCCAGATATTTTCACAGGAAGTCATCATATATTCATCAACTTTTACAGTTCCGTTTATTCCTAATTCTAATCCTGCATCTTTAGCAATTTCTGTATCAGGTTTGACTCCAATTCCAAGAATTGCAATATCATAAGGAATTTTTTCTCCTGAAGCAAGTTCTATTTCATCTTCTTCAAAAGCTTTCACTCCATTATTAAAAATAAGTTTACAACCTTTATCCCTTAACTCGTTTTGAGCATAGCAAACAATATCGGAATCAAAAGGAGCTAAAACTTGAGGAGCAGCCTCCACAAGAGTTGTATTAAGGCCCATTTCAATGAAATTTTCAGCCATTTCAACACCGATAAATCCTCCGCCAATTACTACGGCATTCTTTGCTTCAGACATTTTTATATGCATTTTAATTCTATCAGCATCATTTAAAGTTCTAACAGTAAATATTTTAGAATTATTAATACCTTCAATATTTGGTCTGAGAGGACTTGCACCTAAAGCTAAAACTAAATTGTCATAACTTATATCATAATCATCATTTACTGTAACAGTTTTTGATTCTTTATTAATCTTGGTAACCTTTGAATTTAAACGAACTTCTACATTCAACAAATTGGCAAAAATTTGAGGTTTAGCAACAATCATATCATCTCTTGAGCTAATTACATCAGAACAATAATAAGGCAGTCCGCAGTTTGCTATCGAAATTTCATTAGTTGCTTCTAAAATCAAAATTTCAGCTTTTTCATCCAGTCTTCTTAACCTTGCTGCGCAACTTGCCCCGCAAGCACCGCCCCCAACTATTACAGTTTTCATAAAACATTTCTCCTTACGCAATTCCTGAAATTACAGAATATGCCAATTTTTAATTATTGTCAATTGTAGATAATATAATTTTATAGTAGAATACAAGAGTAAAATTTTACAAAATAAGAAAGAGGTTAATATGTTAACAAAAAATTCAAGCGTAACTGTTAAATTCACAGGAATCGATTTTGATAGTTATTCTGCAAAAGTTTCTGAATTCGTGAATGAATTTTCATCAAGAGCTAACAAAAAAGGACAATTTTTAAATTGGGTAAACTTACCTCAAGAACAAGCTAAAAGAGTTGATGAAATTTATGAATTAGCAGAAAAATTAAAAGCTCAAACCGGTGCAAAAAAACTTAGCGTAATGGGTATTGGCGGTTCAAAACATACTGTTGAACACATGTTATCAATTAACGGTTTAAATGTAAAAAATGACATTGTAGAGTTTTACTCTGATGTTGATTCTGCAAGTTTAGAAAGATTTTTATACAGATTAGGTAATGATGTAACTTCATCAAATTACATGATTGCTTCTAAATCAGGTTCAACTTTTGAAACAAAAGATGGATTTTTAAGAGTTTTAAATATGCTTATTGATGCATACAAATCTCAAGGAAAATCAGAAGAGGAAGCTGAAAAATTAGCTCATAAACATTTTATTGCCGTAACTGACGGAAACGCTGAAAAAAGTGAATTAAGAAGAACTTCAAATGAAAAAGGCTGGTTAGGCGATTTATTTATTCACGATGATGTAGGCGGACGTTTTTCAGCATTTGATGACCACGCTTTATTCACTCTTGCATATGCAGGAATGAAAAAAGAAGATATGGTAAAAATGTTAAATTCTGCACAAGAAATTTCAACAGAATCATTAACAGCTGATTTAAATGTAAATGATGCATTAAAAGAAGGTATTTTCTGGGCACATGCAAAAATGAGCGGAATCAGTGCAACTGTTCACCAATATATGGGAGCTATTTTTGAAAATACAGTATATTGGAATGCTCAAATGCAAAATGAATCTATAAAAGATACTTTAAAACAAGTTGCAAAAGTACCTGATGCAATGCACCACTCTGCAGAAGCTCATTTCAACCCTGCAAATAAATTTGCATTTGCTTTAACTGTTCCACAAGACAATGGCGTTTGCAGAGAAAATGCTGAAAGCTACATTGAAGCATTAACTAAATCTTATGAAGTAACAGGTGCATTCTTCTTAGAAACTGCAAAAACTTATAAAATGGGATTAACTCCTGAAGCAGCAGGTGCTATGACTCAATTAAGAGCATTTGCAACAGTTTACCAAGAAATTGTTGAAAAAATTATGGAAAACAAATCATTCCCAGAAGTTCTTGACAGTGTATTGCAACCGCACGTAGAATTCTACAAAAAGAATTTAAAAGGTGGCGTTGTAGTTCCTGGAAGAATTTCTAAATAGAAATCATTTTTTATAGGACAAAAAGCGGATGCATTATTTGTATCCGCTTTTTGATTGATGAATTAATTAATTCATTAGGTAGAATTTTACTATGGCAACTAATTTTGACTTCCTTAAAAATATTGATAAAAATTTGTTTGAAATAATTTCAGAAGCCGAAAAGCTATATCGTGATGAATATTTTGAACAGTGTATGGGACAGACAAGAAAATTTGGAGAAAATGTCTGTAAAAAAGTCTTAGGGAAAAACAGAACAGACGAAAAAACTTTTGATGATATGCTCGCAACACTAAAAGATTATTCTAACGGCGGAGAAGAAGAAAAAGAATTTATTAGTGATTTATATTTTCTAAAAAAACACGGAAATAGTGCCGTACATTCATCTAGCGTAAAAAAAGATGGTATAAATGCTCTTGAATGTTTAAAAAGAGCTTTTGAAGTAGCAATAAACTATTCTGTATACAATAAAAATGCAGGAAATCATATTTTAAATCTTCACTATGACACAGAACTTCTTGTAACAGGCAAAAAAACTGAAAATCTTGCAGATAAATACCAAAAAATCAAAAATCAAAACAAAACAAAACAAACAACATCAACAAAAAGTTCAAATAAAAATAAAAAAATTAAAAAACAGTCTTCTGTCATGGTATGCAAACCGAAAAAGAAAGCTTTTTCAATATATTGGATTTTAGTCGGAATAACTTTTGTTATATCTTTATTAATCGTACTTACACTTGTAGTCATGTTGCATATCAAATAATATTTATTTTGATTAAAAATTTTTGTATAATATATCTATGAAGAAGATTTTTGTCAGCATTACAATATTTTTATTAATAACATTAAGAGCATTCGCAGAAGATGATTCAAATGCGATATATTTGCAAGCCCCTTCTGTAACTAACATAAATACAGAGACACAAAAACATTATAGCGAAACAGTAGATAAAAATTCATCCACAGCCGAAGAATCTAATATATCACCAGAAAATGCTTATTATTATCTTAATTCAAATCCGTATCAAAGTAAATCAACATCAATTACAAAAGAAAAAAAATACAAAAATTTTTCATTCGGTTCAAAAACAGATTACACATTTTCTCCTGACAAATACACAAATACAAATACTTTTTACGGAAAATATGAAAAAAATCGTTTTTCTTTAAACACATCATATAAAAACAATGCACTTACATCTTTTTCCAACCAGAATAAAGGAACTTTTTCATTCTCACCGGAATACAAACTAAACAATCACGTGTCATTACAAAGTATCTATTCTACAAATTTTTTAGATAGAAACAGGAAAAATGAATTTGTATTCAGCCTCAAACCTTTTAATGATGACAGAATGAATTTTGATATCGGCGCAAGCCAAATTTATTCGGAAAATACAGCTCCTATAAGATCTCAATTAAATTTTTCAACAAAATTTAAATTTTAATCAAAAACAATTTTCAAATATATAAAAATGTGCTATAATCACAAAACAGATTAAAAAAATTTTAGGGGTGATCATGAAAAAATTATTTAGCATTCTAATTATTAGCTTCTTATGTACAAATTCTTGTATTTTTGCAGAAGAAATAAAAGAGGTACAGTCGATAAATCCTCCGGTATGGGAAGATTATATCCCTGAAAAATACCAAAACCCAAAAGATTTTCCTAAAGGAAAATCAATAGCAGAATTATCAGTCGGAGTTGCATTAACAGATTTGATAATTACAGCTCCAATTGGAGTTCCAATGATAGTGCATTCAACTACAAAGCTAAAAAATAAAAGTTACTATGATAAAAAAATTAAATTTGAAAAAGGTCTTGCAGAAGCAGAAAATATTTCCAACCCTTCAGAAAAAGAAGCATATTATACAAAACTGTTAAAAGACTGTGATATGAAAGCTGAAGATAAAGTTAAGTTAGAGAAAAAAAGAACTAAAAAACATAAAAAAGTAGAAGTAGAAGAAAAAGTATAAAATTATTTATATTTTTCTATATATTCATAAATATTGAATTTTTTTTCAATAGAATTCTTTGTCATTCTTCTGATTTTTCCTGTAACAGGAAAATCTCGGAAAGCTCTGTCATGCAAACCTCCTATTGCCCATAAAATCCCTGTATAACCACTTGAAGAAGGAGAATCATAACTATATTTATCATTTAAATATATTGCATTTTTAAGAGCGCTTTGTGAATTTTCACTCCATTCCTGAATTTTTTTTGCCCAATACATTCTTAAATACCCGTGAATTTTTCCCTCACACATCAGTTGTTTCTGACAAGCATTCCACAAAACATCATGTGTATTAGCTTTTTCCAACTGATCTATTGAATACAAATAAGTTCTAATATCATTATCATGCACTTCTAAAGAATGCTTTGCCCAGTCTGGAATACACGTAAATGTTTTAAAATCATTACAGTAAAGACAAAAATTATCTGCAAGTTCTTTTCTTATAACTAATTCTTCCAAAAAAGACTCTTTGTTTTTATCATCCGTATCAGCACGAATTACATCTAATGCTACTTTTTGACTAGATATAAAACCCAAATTTATGTATCGTGATAGATCAGAAAGTACATTTTTTGCCGGGTTATTTTTGAAATCATAATAGTAAGGCAACTTATTTTGTATAAAATCTTCCAAAACTTCATCGGCTTCAGTTTTTATATTATAAATTGTCTGATATTCAGTTAAAAATTCAAACATTTGATAATAAATTTTTCTTCTTAAAGTAGCAGCATTATACTCTTGTTTTTCAGATACAAACCTTGCAGGAACAATATTATGTCCGTCCACCTCATATATTTTGCAAGAAAGTTCTCTTAACCAATCTCTATTCAAAATTGGGTTAAAATCAATGATTAAAACAGCAATTTTTTGATTTTTTAAATATATTTTGAAATCATTACTATTAACTATTTCAAAATTCATATCAAATTTTTTAAAATCAGCCTGAACTTTTTTCACTTGATTATCAATAAAATTTTGTTTAGGTTGGTAATCAAAAATTCTTTGAGGATAAATTATTTTCAAAGGCAAATTCAAGTCTTTTGCTGTTTTATGTGCAAATTGCAAAGCAAAATTTTCTTTTAAACGAATTTCTCTTTCACAAAGATAAATAACATGCCCGTCATTAAGAAAGTTGGTTTTTTGAAATTCAAAAATTCTTTTTTTATTTATTTCACTTTCTACAGTAAACTTATTTGGAATATAGTTCAATAAAGTATTTTTTGTAATACGCACCATTCAATTATTCTAAAAAATTACTCTTGAAGTTTCATTCCCAAAAAGTATAAATAATTTAATTTTTTAATACAACAAAAAAGAATCTACGCAAACAAACTATCTATTGAATCCTTCATTAAGTACTGCAAAGGCACCATTTTTTCACCTTTTTTATTTTTTATCGCGAAATATGATTGTACTTTAGAAGATTTTCCAACTTTTGATTCTTTTTTAACTTTTTTTATAGATATAATATTTTCTTGTTTCGGATTTTCTTTTTCAATTCTTTTTAAAATCTTTATAATTCTCTTAGTCGGGTTATTTCCTTTTTTAAGGTTATCTAACATGTAGTAAGGTAGTTCTTTTGTAAAACCATTATCAACCAAACTTTCAGAACCCTTAAAAACTGAATTAATTTTCTTTAATTCTTTTCGAACAACTTCAACGTTAACTATAGCTTGTTTTATATTAGATAAAAATCTACAGGTAAAATCATTATCATAAACCATTTTTCTTGCAGATCGCTCATTTATGATAGTTTTTATACTTCCTGATTTATCCTCAACTGTAGTAACAAGATTAAGTTGGTTATTATCAAGTCGAGATACGATATTTACTGAAGATTTTTCTTTCATTTTAGAAAATTTTTCAACTTTTCCTAAAATTTCTACTAAATCTTGCTTATCTCTCAAATTAAAAAATTTGTCAAAAAGCAAATCTCCTTGCAACCTGTTGTAGTTGATATTAACATTTGCTCCGAAAGAAGTATTATTAACGCCAGATTTATGCACCAACATTATCTGCACCAGCTTTCATAATTTTTGACGGGAATACTTTTAAATCCACAAATATTTGTCCATATTGGTCAATAGGACCATTATCCACTAACCAACTATGATTTAATTTTTGTGAAGCCTCAAGACCTTCAGCAAACTTTTTAGGATTACCAAACCAATCATAACCCTCTTTAAGAGCAGATGCTAAAGATTTCGCATTTTTATACAATGCTTCATTTTCATATCTCGGATTGAATTTCGCAAACAATGCATTCACTTTGTTTGTCAAACCTGCAGTAAGTCCACCGACTTCTAATACAATCGGTATTGCACCACTATATTTAGCAACTTCTTTATGAACAAGTCCGCAAGGTTCAAACCAGCTTGACATAATTGTAAAATCAGACATCAATTTGCAACCGTCATAACGTCCCGGTTCTGAGAACAATCTTGCGTAAACAAGTCTTTTTGCCGCTTCAGGATTAATTTCTGCTAAACGTTTTTTTACATTCAAGAAAGTTTCTATATATTTTTCATCACCAACACCTTGAACATAAAATAAAGGATATTCTTTACCTTTAAAATCTTTATAAAATTCGATGATTGATTCTGCAAAAATATCCAAACCTTTTTGATCAACAATTCTTCCTGCTGTAGAGTAAACAGGTGTATCGGCAGTAACCCCTGTTAAATCCGTTAAATCAAACATTTCTATTTTCATTGGATTATCTTTGCCACCTGAAGCTTTTGCAATATTCAAATCTTCAATCATTTTATTCAAATAAACTTGTTTGTTATGTCTGTGCCATTCTCCGATATCACTACATTGATCTAAAGTAACTATAGAACCATTTTCGAGTCCTAATGCTTCTTCTATTTTTCTTGCTTGTTTTGCAGAAAGAATATTATTTGAAGGATCGCAACCATTTGTTACACCTCTCATTGTAGTACTTTCTGTTACAAGACTTTCATCAAGCCCATTTTGTTTTGCAATTGCTTTTATATTATCAACATTTCCATATTCATACATTCTTGCACGAATTTTGAATATATCGTGGTTATCTCCACCAAAGTAACTATGTGATGCCATTTCTTTACTATAGTTTTCAGATACAGGAACTAACACATCAGAATAGCTGGCAGCCATAGTTTGAGGATTTATCGCATCACCTGAGAACAAACCATTCATCAAGTTTCCTGAAAGACCACCTTTTCCGTTAATGCTAACATTTGGCATATATGAGTTAGTAACAATTTTTGTGGCATGTTCCCCAAACATAATATTCAATAATTTCGGTTGAGAATGCCATACTGAACCTGACAATCCTGCATTATGCATTATTGTAACTATCGGAATATTATGCAATTCATCAGCTTTTATCGGATCCATTCCGTAATACTTTCTTGCAGTAGTTAATTGTCTGATCATTGCGGAAATAGGACCTGTTTGCCAATCGTTACCGACAATTAAATCAGTACCTAATTTAACTTTAGATGAATCAGATCCCAATACATGTTCTGTAAAGAATTTTGAGAAATATACAAATCTTTCTGTTTCACCTGTCTCTATTGCATCATCTCTGTATATATTAATATTACCATTCTTACGGCCATTCAAATTGAATTTTGGTGAATCGTACAATACAGCTTTATATTTTGCTTTTGCGACTAATTTTCCGCTAGTACGGTCTTTAGATACTATTAACAAATCATTTTCCCAAACATTACCATTATTAACAATATCTTCAATTTCTTTCAAAACATTTTTATCAAGTCTTTCAGCCAAAGGTTCAAATTCTAAAGGACTAGTCAGTTCATCCACCATATACAGTTTTACTTCTTCAATATTTTTAGCCTTATCTGTATACACAGGAATATGCATTGTATCAATTTCTTTAAGTTTAATATCTTTTCCCTTTGAATCTTTTCCTAAAATACTTTCATATTTCCAAGTTTTACTCTTTCCATCAAAGAATCTTTGCATGTAAGAGTATGTACCATCTGCAACTCCGTTAGAATCATAATTTACTACTTTTTCGTAGAAAGTATCATTTTTAATATTTCCAAGATACATTGGCGTATCGAGAACTAATCCGGCTTTTTGTTTTGTATTCAAAAGACCTGCCAAATTTGCAATAAATTCTTTTGGAACAATAGACATACCACCTGTATTAGAGAAAGGTCTAACTTCAGAGGTTGGCATTCTTACCCATACAAATTCTTTAGGCTTTTGATTTGAACGATCCACAACACCTAAAATTCTTTTCGCAGCTTCTGTCTGTAATTCTCTTTCTAAAGCTTTTGCAGGCTCTCCATATACCTCGTTATAAACGTTTGCAAGTCTCAAAGGCATACCATTAACTTTTACATCACAAGTATGGAATCCCGCATTTGATTCGGACACAGATCTTGCAAGACCATTCATTTGCTCTTGGAATTCACGTTTCAATCCTGATATAAATCCTTCTTGTTGAGAAGAAACAGAAGATATTCTTTCATCTTGAGCATTTAATCCTTTATGCAAATCTTCAATCATACCGTCATGCCATCTGCCAAGATCAGTAATCTTATTATCCAAACTTCTTTCGGTATCCTGAAGTTTTGAACTTATATTTGTTTGAATATCATTTAATTTATTTCCAAGACGATTTAAATCTTCACTATATCTGCTAACAGATTCTTGCAAAGGTTTTATCAAAGCTTCCGCATTTTCTTTTGTGAATTTCTTTGTAGATAGAGTTTTCGCAACTACTGCACCTGCAATCCCAAGAGAAACTAAAGCAGTAGCAGAAGTTACATATGTGAGAGTTTTATTATTGGAATTATCAACAGGTACATATACTGTCTTTACCTGTTCATTATTTGGCTGACTAACTTGTTGAGTCGGCGTACTAACTAAATTTGTTGTCTGTAAATAAGCTGTATTATTCTTCCCAAAAATTTTGTCCTGCCCTAAAAAAGAAATTTTCTGAATTGAACTCATAATTCCCTCACATTAAGATATACCTTGGATATATAATCTCGTGAAAAGTTTTTTTTGCTATAAGCAAACAAAATTTTTCACAAATTGTTACATTATTTAAATTTCCTCCACAATTAGAAAAATAAATAACTAAAAGAGATATCCAATTGTAAACATAATCAAAATTTGAAGTCAAGAAAAAAAGATAAAATATAGCTACCTATCTATTATCCAAGCAGCTAATTTAGATTTGGTTATGAAAATTAAAATTATAATAATTTTAATTTACATATCTTTATAAAAACAGTAAAAAACGCAAAATATATTTTTTAAATTCTTTATACCAAATATATAAGTAAAATGTAGAGGTGTTCTATGTCAAATATTCAAAATGTTAGTAGCATTAATTTTAAAGGTAATTACATAATTCCATTTGATCAAGTTAAAGATTCTGCAACAATGCGTGCAATCGGAGCTGAGTCCGCAAAATACGTAGATCAAAAAGATATGATGGAAAACAAATACGGTATTGTTGTTAAAATTGATGATGAACAAAAGGCAAAAGAATACAAAGCGATTGTGGCAAAATATGGTGTAAATATACAAAAATATGATGGACCATTTAAACCAAGCGGAGATTTAGACTCATATGCTTTTATGGTTTCTAAGTTATATTCTGAAGAAAATGCACAGAAAAAATTTGCAGCATACAAAGCTATGAATAATGAAGAAAAAGGCAAAGAATATTTAAATACCTATAAAGAATTTAAAAACAGCAAAGCATCTATTGAAAATAAAACAAATTTTCCAAAACCAAAATTAACACCAACTGATTCAAACATTATTAAATATACAACTAAAGATGGTGAAAAATTTATGGCAAGAGAAGTTCGTTTAGAAAACGGATATACTTGTATGGCGGTTTCAAATGAAAAAAAACCAAATGAAGCAACATTAATGAACAAAGATGAATTTCAAAAACTTTATATGGAAATAAAGAAACAACCTCAATCAACATCTTTTACCGGTAAAAGCTCAAATAAAGCGACAGGAGAATTTGCTGATAAAAAATTTGAAGTTGAATGTAGTGAAAGTTTAAAAAATCGTTCATTATCAGGAATGGTAGATGGTCTAAATTTCAACATAAAACATAACGGTAAATTTTTCAAAGCAGATACAATAACCGGAAACATTGGAGATAAAGAATTAAATTTAGAAGTTAAAGAGAAATTAACCAAAAGAACAATTTCAGGAACATTAGGCGATGATTCGATTAATCTTGAAGTTACAAATACATTTAGCGGATATCGTATCAAAGGTCAATTCAAAAAAGAAGATATTGACATTAAATTAAATAGTAAATTTAATGGATACGAATTGGAAAGTGATAAAATGTCTCTTAGAATAAAGAGTAAAACATTATTTGGCAAAGACGTAAAAGTTAAAGGTTCATACAACGATGATCCTGATTTAGTCCCAATATTAATGGATTCTGTATATTGTTTGAACGATGAAGAAATAGCTACATTACTTTTAGTATAAGTTATTTTTCAACCAATAATTAATATTAGCAATAATTTATAAATCTAAATTTTTATCTTGAGTTGTAAAGCTTTTTTTTCTTTCAGCTCTTGTTCTATTATTGTCATTGTCAGATTAATTTATACCTCGCAAAATAAAAAACCGAATAACAGATGTCATTCGGTTTTTTATGGTGGACCTTGACATACGACTTAACACAACAAATTATCAAAATAGCTTGACTGCTTTGGTTTTATGTATGTCAAAATGGTACAGTTT
>CALVHB010000022.1 GCA_944327275.1 Candidatus Gastranaerophilales bacterium
TATCTACAGGTATTTCTCCGCCGTCAAAATAAAACTTATCATCTGCTGAAACTATTATTGTCATTATTTTTGTTTCTTTATTTTGAACTTGCTCTTGCGCAACATTCTCAGGAACAGTTAGGTTTAACCCTTGTTGATCAAGCATTGGAGCTATTACCATCATAATAATTAACAGTACAAGGAAGATATCTGTTAATGGTGTAATATTTATTTCGTTGAAAGTATCTCTGTTGCGTCCCATTTATAATTATCCTTTTTTAGATTTTTTATCCAATTCTTTTTGCTCTTTTTTACTAAGAGGTTCACCTGCTACAATTAACTTCTTATATTCAGCATCTTGTGCTGAATTCATTATTTCCATAATTTTTGCACTTTTAACTTTTTCGTCAGCTTTAACAACAAGTTCCGGTTTTTCAAGTTGAGCCTTCAGTGCAACAAGTTCATTTGTCAGATTCTGTTCTGATACAGGATTTCCGTTTAAATACATTTTACCGTCTTTTGTTACAGAGACTGTAGCATTTTTTTGTTCAATAGATACTCCACTGTTGATTTCAGGTACGGTGATTGAGCTGTCATTTGACTGAAAAGTCGGAGCTACCACCATCATGATAATCAACAGAACTAAAAATATATCTGTTAATGGTGTTATGTTTATCTCTGTGAAAAGAGCTTCTTTTCCCTTATTAGTTTTCATTGACATTTTTGTATAGTCTACGACCTTATGTAAAGTGTATTTTTGCCTTTACCTGTATCGCAATCCCCTTTCTTTTTTACAATGATATATTTGCACTGCTTGGAGTTGTAGATTCGTCATTAGAGTCTACAAAGCTTAGGAATAACAATTTAATCAATTGGAAGTCGTCTTCATAGCGTTTTACAATTGATTGGAATGAGTTGTAAAATATTACAGCTACAATCGCAACGCCAAGACCGAATGCTGTAGCTATCAAAGCAGAACCGATACCCATAGCTACCGCTGCTGATTGGTTACCTTGTGTTGCTAAATCTTGGAATGTGTAAAGGATTCTTACGACTGTACCAAACAAACCTAAGAATGGAGCTACACCGCCGATTGTACCTAAAATAGTTAAATGACTTTCAAGTTTTCTTGTTGCAAGTGATGCTGCGATATCAAATGAACGTGAAAACCCGTTTTTTTGTTCAGAGAAAATTCTTACAGCTTCCTCTGTTACTTCCCCAATAACGCCTCCGCATTGTACTGCAAGATTTTGTGCACCGTCTAAGTTATTTTTTACAAGTTCTTTTTGTAATCTTGGAATGAAAAGTACAACATCTCTTTTGTTTTTCTTGTAAAAAGAAAATCTGTTGATTACAACGCCCACAACAAGGATTGAACATACCAAGATTGGTAATAGTACCGGCCAATCTAACTGAATTGAATGTAATAATAGTTCCATAATTTTATCCTCTTTTTTCTATTTATTTTACTTTTTAATTGTGCTTTATGCTTTAATATCCTGATGCTCCAAATACGTTATAATCAAACGTAAATTGAATATCGATACTTTGTCCTTTAAATTCTGCAGGTAATGGTCTGAAAGGTGCAGTTGCTTGTACTGCGTTTATAGCTGCTTTATCAGCTCCAGGTAGACCAGATGATTTGAATACACTGCATGAAAGTAATCTTCCGTCTTTTGCAATTTTAAACAATAAAACTACACGTTTACTTTCGTTTCCTTTTGGAGGATCCCAGTTCATTTTAATACGTTTCTGCAATTCTCTCATATAAGGGCCAAAATCAGGTTCTCTAACAGCATCAATACCAGGTCTTCCATTCGGATTTCCAGGTCCTGGATTTCCGTATCCGCCTGTACCTCCGCCTCCTCCTTTAGCGAGTTTAGAGCCTGAACCGCCTGTTGGCGCTAAAGATGGAGAAGGTGCATATTTGCCACCGCCGGAAGATGCACTGCTTGCGCCCGCACCACCGCCTTTGGCTGATGAACCTGAACCGCTTATTGGTCCTGTGGAATATCTGCCGGCGCTTGTACCACCTGATGGTACAGGTACAGTAAATGCTGAAGACGGTCTTTGAACCAGTTTAGGTGTCATAGGTGGTTTTAAAGACGGTTTGGCAGTCGGTGGAGCCGGTTTTGCCTGCTCTACTTTTTTAGGGCCAGGTGCAGGTTGTTGCACAACTTTTTTAGGAGCTTGTGGTTGAGCAGGTTGAGTTACCTGTTTTACAAGTTTTTGTATTGGATTTTGAGTTTGTGCAGGTTTTGGGCTAGCTTGTTTAGCCGGTTGTGAAGCCTGTTTAGGGGCTCCCGGAGCAGGAGAAGGCATTGATACCTTTCTTGTAGGGTCATGATGGCCGCCTGCTCGTGAATTTATATCTGCACGATATGGAGTGTTTTTATTGATAGGAGTTTCTTCTTTATCAACAAGAACAAATTCAATATCATTCATTTTTGGTTTTGGTTTTTCAAAAATTGTGAATGTTATTCCCATAAGTGCTAGTATAAATACAATTAGCCAACTTACCCCAGCCACTGTCGGGTGAAGAATTGCTGAAATAAGAATAGATTTTTTCAGACTTAATTCTTCATCATCTTTAAGTACGGCTGGAGTTGTATAACCTGTACTTTCTTCTAACTCTTCATCTTCTATAAAATTATCTGTGTATTTCCCTAATAATGACATTTTAGTCCCAAATCTTTACTTTTTTGTTTCTCTCTAAGTATCAACAATTTTATTTTAAAACAAAAATAAAATTATTACCTGATTTACTTAGTAATTAGTATTAAACATTGCAGGGTTTGCAGTAATCGGTTGGGTAAGTACTAGTTCAATTGCAGAATTTGCAGGGATTTCAACGTCATTCCCTTTATCCCAAATTGATTTTACAAGTCCGCCACCAGCGCCAACTGCTGTTGCAAGAGCTGTTCCTTTCCCGATATCTCCTCCTGCAAGAGGCGATATAATTACACCTGCTAATGCTCCGGCACCCGCACCTACTGCAATATCTTTGCCGTAATCTTTAGCAACATCAACTTTTGTTCCGCCAATTAAAACTCCTGTGTTATCATTTGTTTTAATTACTGCGGATATAGGAATTTGAATCCCATATGGAGTTACTATTTGATTGAATCTTATAAGAAGTTTCCCGTTCATACTGCCTCTTTTTGCTTTGGAAACTTCAAGTACGGTTCCGTTTACGGAACTTCCTGCTGGAGCTATAAGATTGCCATTGTAATAAAAATCAGAGCCGAGTGCTACTGAAACGTTTTGCCCCAAAGCTAAATTAGAAGAGCTTAAAGGAGTTGTTACAACAGTTGTTATTTTTTGTCCTGCCGGAACTGTTACTACACTTCCTTTAAGAGTTTTATTTCCGCTTAAAGTTTGTGTAGGGTAATAATTCTGTTGATACATAGGAGCTGGATTACTTTGGCTGTAATTAAAATTTGGAGCAGCAAAAGAAACTCCTGATGTTATGATAATTGTTCCTATAACAAATCCTATTTTTTTATCCATAATCAACCTTTCCTTCTACATTGTGTAATTTTACATTATATATTAATATTTTGTATGAGTCAATTTGTTAACGTGTGGGTGATAACAGCCGGAGCTGTGAGTACTATAATTTCATTTGAGCCTGTTTGAATTGCGGTATGTACTCCCATTTTTCTTTCTCCAACCGGTAAAAGTTGAAGAGTTGTCCTTTTAACTCTACTTTGTCTTTGAGCCATTTTTATGTATTTTGCAGGCTCTGAAATTCCTCCGCCAAATAAGTTGTTATTTGAGTTATATAAATAGCCTTTAACAGGTATTTCGAAACCATCTTTGTACACCATTTTTGAAATTCTTATTTTCATTGAGGCATTTGTACCTATTACAGGTGCGTGAATCTTTTCTATATAGCCATAGAATTCTGTTCCTCTTGGAACAATATTGGTATCATGAAGATATAAATCATTAGTTGCAATGAATTTTACTTTGTATCCTTCAGAGCAGTATTGAGTTGAGATTTCTTGCGTATTTATCACAGGAATAAATGTGCCGGTTGGTATTTCAATAGCATCATAGTCTCTTATTTCTAATTGAACATTTGGTAAATTTTCTGCCTTAGCGTAAGCTGCTAAAAAGAATATTCCTAATATCGCAAGTAATTTTTTCATAATAAATATTATAACAGTTTTTTTTCTATTATCAATAGAACGAATTAATTGAGAATAAGTTCAAAAGTTTAGATTTATTTGTAAATAATGTAAACTTTTGTACATATTAGGCAATTATTTAGAAAAAAAATACTTTATATAAATGTAGTGTAGTTTATATAGGTGTTAAATCGTGTTTAGTGCAGTAGCTTCCTCTATATTTGCAGTAAGGAACATTGACAAGACTCAAAATGGTGAGATCGGGAGAAGTACTGTTGCCTTGGGACAGGTTGCAGGGCTCGCCCAGGAAGTGTCTAAATATGATGGAATGGTTGCAAATACTGCAAGGAGTGCTGTAAGTATTTTTGGAGATCTTGCTAAGGAACACAAAGCTTTTGAGTACGCAGGGAAGTTTGTAAAATTTGCTGCAGATAACGTAAATCCTCTGATTTGTGCTTCTGGGGTTGTAAAAACTGCAATGTCTGATGATAAAGTCAAAACAGGAGTTACAGAGACTGCTGCATTGGCTACAATGTTTGCCGGTGAGGGATTGATTAAACAAAATTACGAAAAAGTCGTGACCTCTGAGTCTTTTCAAAAAGGTCTGAAAAAACTTTCTGAAACAAATGGAATAAAGACTGTGTTTAATTATCTTGAAAAGAATAACCTTAAAGGTAAGGCCGGTGCGATTATAAAAGGTTTGACTTTTGTTGGTGGTTCAATGGCATCTTATGCGTTAGGTAAAAACTTGGGAACAGACACTGCTAAGAGGCTTAAAGCGAATTTAAATACTAAATAGTTTCAGCTTTAAAATCAATCGTTTGATTTAATAACTTTTTTCAATACATGTGTTATAATGACTGTGTGAAGAAGATAGTTATTTTATTTGCAATATTGATTTCAAATATGTTGTTTGTAAGTCCTTGTTATGCGATAAAAATAGGACTTCAGACTGATGTCGATTCTTCTGCTGTTGGTACTTCTGTAAAAGGTACAATAATTGATGCAAATACAAATCATACGATATGTGATTTAGATGCCATGAAAGGTTATGAAATAAAACCTTATCATAATTTAATGGCTATTTTGTATAATGGTACGTACTATAAGATTGAGTCTGATAATATTGTAATTAAACCTGTTGGCTCAGGGTTTGTCAGTGTAAAAGGTAAATGGTACCGCGGGATAGTTATGTTACAGAATAAAAACGGCAAACTGACTGTTATTAATAATGTTCCGCTAGAAGACTATATAAAAGGTGTTGTCCCTTCAGAAATGCCTTCGAGCTGGGCTATGGAAGCTCATAAGGCCCAAGCGATTGCTGCAAGAAGTTATGCTCTTGCAAATTTAGGTAAACGTGCAAAATATGGGTATGACTTAAAAGATACTCCTGAAGATCAAGCT
>CALVHB010000023.1 GCA_944327275.1 Candidatus Gastranaerophilales bacterium
TTAGAAGACAAGCAGGCATAGGCCACTTACTTCAACACAAATCTGCTTCTAGAAAACGCAGAATTTTCAAAACAATATCAATTTCTGATTCACATTTCAAATTGATATCAAAAGAGTTACCATACAGGAAATATTCTAGATAGGAGGCAGAATAATGAGAGTAAAACGTGGAAATGTATTACGCAAAAGACATAAAAAAATATTGAAATTAGCTAAAGGCTTTATAGGTGCTAGAAGCAGAATTTTCAAAGTTGCTAACATAGCAGTTATGAAAGCTTTAAAATATGCTTACAGAGATAGACGTACTACAAAACGCAATATGCGTCGTTTATGGATTGTAAGAATTAATGCTGCAGTTAGAGAACGCGGTATGAGCTATTCAAGATTCGTAAATGCTTGTAAAAAAGCTAATATTACTGTTAACAGAAAAATGCTTGCAGATTTAGCTGTAAGAGATCCTGAAGCTTTTTCAGTTGTTTTTGAAGCTGCAAAAGCTGCTAAATAGTAGTAATAAAAAGCTAGAAATGATTAAAAAAAAGATCTCAGTTTTTGAGGTCTTTTTTTTGTTTTAATATTTCTTAACAAAAAGTAAATTTTTCATTAACGAAATACTTTATATAAATATAAAGGTTAGTTATAGTTTGGAGATTTTACTATGATAGGTGAAAACTTTGATACTCCTATAATGTACAGGGATCTAGCTAGTAGTACAGTTGGTCCGATGAGCTTCCCTTTGGGCGGAATGTACGCTCCAGGGATTTATCCCGGCTATGCAGCAGGTATTGGACGTGTTCGTTTGGCATCTCAACCTGATAAAGACAAGTTTGAAACAATGAATAAAAAAGATAATGAAGGCTATAAAACAATGAAGTATGCAGCTATAGCCTTGGCTACAATATTTGCTTTAGGAAGAATTGGCCCTATTAGAAAAAATATTAGAAAAGCAGGTGGTATATCTAAATATCTTTCTAACAAATGGGATAATTTTGTTGATTTTATAAAAGGTAATAAAAAACCAAAAGTTTCCTGGTGGCAAAAATTTAAAAACTTATTTCATAAACCCCCTAAACCATAATCCCTCTTTCTAATCTTAATTTATGGTTAAATGCAAGATGTAAAATCTTGCATTTTTTATGTTATAATCGTAAAAAAGGAGGTTATATGGCTAAAGATTGTAGCTTTGATGTTGTTTCAGAATTTGATAAACAAGAGTTAGTTAACGCTGTTGATCAAGTAAAACGTGACGTGGCTTCCCGTTTTGATTTAAAAGATTCAGGTTCTTCGGTAGAACTTGAAGCTGATAAGACTATAACAATTACTACAAGTGATGATATGAAATTGAGAAATATCTTTGATATTCTTCAGTCGAAGCTTGTAAAAAGAAATTTGAGTATAAGAATCTTGGATCCACAGCCTGTAGAAAATGCTCTTGGTGGAAAAGTAAGACAAGTTTTTAAATTAAGAAAGGGATTAAATCAAGAGTTAGCTAAAAAGATTGTTGCTGATATTAAGGACTCAAAAAAGAAAGTTCAGGCTTCAATCCAAGGTGATCAGGTTAGAGTGTCTGGCAAGGATAAAGATGATTTGCAAGATATAATTAAAATGTTAAGAGCAAATGAAGATAAGTACGATTATCCTTTACAATTTACAAATTACAGATAAAAAAAAGAGCCTTTTTTAAGGCTCTTTTTTTAATGTGATTCAATAATTTTGTTTTCATCATCAACAATTACTATTTGTGGTTTGTAATTATCCATTTCATCAGGATTGTATAGACCGTATGCTATAATTATCACTTTGTCACCAGGTTGAGCTTTTCTTGCAGCTGCGCCATTAAGACAAATCATTCCTGAATCAGGTTCTCCTTTTATTACATATGTATGAAATCTTTCTCCATTGTTAATATTTAAAATATCAACTTTTTGCCACTCTTTGATTTTTGAAGCTTTCATAAGAGTTTCATCTATTGTAATAGAGCCAACATAGTTTAAGTTAGCATCAGTAACTGTTGCTCTGTGTATTTTTGAACTAATAAATTCTTGTAGCATATTTATACCTCGCTCGAATATTTTACATCAAACAATTTTAAAAATCAAAAAGAAGATGTAACTATATAAGAAAATAGTTACATCTATGTTTATTTAATGTGCCTTCTTATTTATAAGTTTTGTTTGTAAATTTTATCGCAATAATTTTCGATATTAGGAGTGTCAATTTCAAATACATGAACTCTTGCAGGTCCTAAGTTTGCGTATAATTTATTATTTTCTGCTTTAAAAATACTTTCTTTACCGTAAGATGGAAGCAAATTGTTAAGTTCTTGAGAATCTTTTAGAGTTGGAACTTTAATTGTACAGTCTACTGAACGATTAACATTTTTATTTGCTACGACAAGTAGAGTTTTATCTCCCAGATGTCTTGCATAAGTAATAATTTGATCGTTTTTATCTCCATCTTTGTCTAGTTCGATAAAGGTTCCTTTATTTATGACATCAGCATACTTATCTTTTAACTCAAGTGCTTTTGTCATGAATTGACCAATTTCAGGTTGAGTGCCACCAGGTTTTCTTGAGAGGTTAAAGATGTCTAATTTGCCTCTGTGTACAGTCATTTCATGATTGTCAGTTTGAGTTACCGGATTATATTTATCTTGATAAGAGTATACATAATCATCTCCTGATTGATAGCCGTCCACGATGTAAGGATTCAACATCGGCAATGTTGCTTGTAAACCCATTGTAAGGTTACAATAATCGGCTCCACCATGGAACATTGGAGATATATCGTCGTGGGTTGCGAATGATCCGATTAATCCTTTGCCTTTTGGAAGTTTATATGACATATCAAGTTGTTCTTTTATATAATTCATAAAAGTCTTAGCATCAGGCCATTCGTGGAAAATATGGTATTGTCCATATATCAAATCAAAACCTGCTCTTAGAGCATCTTCAGGTCTGTCGTAAGCCATATTTGCTTGAGGAGATGCATCTTCGTAAGTATATGTTTCTGCTAACCAGGCGAATTCAGGATCTCTCATTCTTGAATATGGTATTATGATATCCCAAAATTCTACAGGTTTAGCTCTTGAAACGTCTGCTCTTATACCATCAATTCCCAAATCAATACACATATCTACGTATTCTTTGTGAAGTTCCAAAAGTTTTGGGTTAAGAGTTCTTTTACCTTCATCTTCCCAAGGTTGGAACATTCTTATGTCATTCCATCCTTGAGGAGTTTTAGCTAGTCCGTCTCTTTCTTTAGCCATCCATTCCGGATGTTCTAAAAACATATCGTATGATGCACAACTAGGCATATCAAGCATTACCTTGATTCCTCTTTTGTGGCATTCATCTATAAATGCTTTAAATTGTTCCTTATCGGATCTTGGATCATTTTTATCAACCAAGTTAGGGTCGATTGCGAGCATATCTTTTGGAGCATATAATGATCCTGCTGTTCCCATTGCTTTCATTTTTCCTGGAGGGTGTATTGGTAATATGTGTAAGGCGTTGAATCCTTGAGCTTTTACTTCATCAAGACGTTCAATGGCATTTAAGAATGTCCCATTTTGTTCATTCCCGTCAATATATTCGTTACCATTTAAATCTTTTGCGTTAAAAGTTCTCATCACAATAGCTAAGATTTTTGCCTTGTTATTTCTCACCATTGTTCTATAGTCATTGTGATAGTCTACAGGTGCTGTATTTTCAACTTTTTTTACAACCGAAGCATTGATTGATGCAAGATTGTTTAGGTAAGCACTTATTAATCCTGAATTTGCAACTTTATTTTCAGTCGGGTTTGAAGTAACTGTTTTTTCAGGAGTGTTACCTAAGTTTACTTGTTGAAATTTAACGTTTAATAAATTTGTAGGACTAATCATTTTATTTTCCCTTTTGTTGTGGAGATTTCATCTTTCCTAGGAAGAACTGAACAAATACTGTTAATCCTAAAAGAGCTGCTCCTGCTCCACCAAATATCTTAAGCCATTTGTTTGTATTATATACTTGTTTTCCTGTCTTATGCAGTAATTCCAGAGGAGAAATACCTGTCAGTAGGAACTTCACATCTGATCCTGTCTGATTTTTTGCTCTTATAAGATGACGAGGTTTTGCAAAGTAATCTTCACCACCAAGTTTTTCAAGAACAGTGTTTCTATAGTTTAGAACTTCTTGTTTGATATTAGTTTCGTTTAATATCGCCATTGTATCAGGGTGCATATCCCCTTCATACATCAATCTCATTGCGTCTTGGTAGAAATATTTATCTCCAGGAATATCTGTTCTTTCAATATTTTTATTTAGATAATGATATACAACTTTTCCATTTTTTACTTCAACAGGTGCTTTGGTAGTGTTAGGATGTGCATTTCTTAACATGTAGAATTTAGTTGCATAATCAGAAGAGTGACCTTCTAAAGTGATAGTTTTACAAAGTTCAATTAATTCTTCTTTTACTTCGGTGTATTTACCTTGAAGTGCAGGTTGGTTATTAACATCTGTTGATATACGTCTGAACATATCCAGAGTGTTTATGATCCTATAGAAAGAACTTTTTACTCCAAGAAGTCTGTCTTTTACATAAATTTTTTGTAGATTTTTCAATGTTCCAATAACATCATTTCCGTCAACGCCAACAAGTCCTTTGGCAGTTCTTTCAAATCCTAAATCACCGTTTCGAAGTTCTTTTGCAACACTATCAAACAATCCATCAACGATGTCATCATAAGCAGTATTATTATAATCTCCGGTCATTAGCGGTGTTGAAATATCACTTGTTTTAAGTTTATCGTTAATTTCTGCAATCTTTTTCGCCATCGTTGTCATAAGTTTGTTGAAAGATTCTTTATTAGCAACGATATTGTCGACTTTCTTTCTTAAAAGAGGTGAAATAAGAGTTGTATCACTGTGTACTTTCTCAAGTTCTGAAGATGTAAATCCTAAAGATTTCAAGAGTGTTTTAGCAACATCATTCCAATAGTTTGCTATAACAGTTTCAGGAGCTGCTCCAACTTTTTTCAATGCATATTCGTCCAGAGCTTGATTTTTAGCATTAAAATCATCAAATATTTTTGCAAGTTTTTGTAACTTTGTAATTGCTTTGCTATCAAAAATATTAGATTTTGCTTTGGATAGAATAACTTTTATTGAGCTGGAATTTTTATCTGCTTTATTTTTTACTATAAGTTTTCTAACAAGTTCAATATCTTGTTGTTTATCAGGGTTGTTTTTGTTATATTCTACAGCATTTTTTTCTACTAGTTTTTTTATGGCAATTGTTATATCTCTAAATTTGGATGCGTCTATATCTTTGTTTAGTTGTTCATTGCTATTTAAAAGCTCTATAATTTGATTTTCATTTGGTATAATTGCCTGAATGAATTCTTCATCAAATGCTCTAACCTTTTTAAACATTTTCAAAAGGTTTTCATGAATTTCTTTTATATTTTCAACTTTAACATTGTATGTATTTTGTCCATATATTTTTTCTCTTAAGTCTGCTCTAAAGTTTCGAGCGGTTAGTGGATCCATGTATTTTGTGAAAATTTCTGAAATAGATTCTTCAAGTTCTTTTGTAACAGGTTGATCTTTGTGTTTTGTTATAACTTCGTTCAAGTTGTTTGTAATAAAGTTAGTTTGATATTTTTTTGCGTATGAGTCAATATTACTCAATATCTTATCAGCTTCTTTATTTTGCCTGTTATCAAGAAACTTATTTAAATAAGGTTCAGAAAGATTGCAAATAATTCCACTCATGATAGGGGCTGCAAAACCTGCTGTAAGCATCCAAAGTGTATTATTCTGAGTGGCAATTTTCTTCATTTTCTCTTGTATGAATTCTCTTCTGTTAGGAATATTCTTGTCTACACCCAGTCTATCACCAATTTTTTGGATTTCTTCATCTGAGTATAAATCCCAAGGTAGGAATTGTGGGTCCTGATAGAATGGTTTTTTCCTTCCAAAACTGTCCTCATATTGTTTATGAACATTTACTCCATGAATTAAATATGCAGGTAATTGAATTGCTATTTTAGGCCATATAGCCATTGAAGCAAGGAATGATGCCAACCCTACAAATTCCATCCCTTTAGTCATTGGAGTTTGTCTTTTTGTAAACAAATATCCGGCAATACCTAGTCCACCTAACATAAGACCTAAATCATTTAATTTGCCAAGTTCATGATCGTTAGCATTCCCTTGTATTGCATGTTTTAGAGCTTTTGCATTGTATATGCCGTTTTTGACAAGTGCTGCAGGACTGTTAAAAATGCTACCTTTTATTAGCTGCCCTTTTCCGTCAAGAGGTTTAATAAAAGTTCTATTGTTAAGTTCTTTTTGTATATCAAAATCAGGCTTAGGTTTTTTAGGTGCTTCTTGTTTTTTTTGTTGATTTAACCTATTAGCACTTGTAGATTGATATGTTATGAAATTTTGAATTAGGTTTGAATTCATTTTTAACTTACCACGTAATTGTCATCTTTGTTTATAACTTTTGAAGCGTCAGTTTTTTGAGGCTTTTTACCACTTGCAACAGTATTAGCTACTCCGACCACAGAAGATAATAATGATGCTCCTAACAGAATTTTGCCGGCATGTTTACTTACACCGCTACCTTCTCCATTGTAGAAATTTTTAGCACTTTTTACAAAACTTTCTTTTAAAATACTCATTGATTCTTTAAATTCTTTTTCTTTCCAGAATTTAAAAGTCATATTATTAAGATATTTTTCCCAAGGTGTCTGGAATGCAAAAGCTACACCTGAAGCTGCCCATAAGTATGAAGATATTGTTTTGGCCAAGTTTGATTTAACTACTATTTCTTTTATTCTAGGTTTGACTTCTTGGTCAGAATCATTTAGGTTTTCTCCCATTCCTAATTTTTTTGCAATTTTGTCATAACGGAAGTTTCTTTTCTGTCCTTTTGATTCATCTCCGTAAAGCAAATCCCAACGAGGGAATTCTACACTTTCAAATACTTTATGATATTCAATACTTGTGATATCCGTATCATTTATATGATCTGGCAGTTCATAAATTACTTTAGCGTATGGCTGTTCGGTATCTACTCCTGTTAGAGCTTTTACCGGTTTGGTTATTAGAGATTTTGAAAGACTTTTTGCCAGTCCGTAGAAGACAACCCCAAGGGCCATCTTTTTCCCGATTTTAGAAGCTTGAGTTCTGTCAAAATGGTCGTAAAATTTGTTGGCAAAATTAAATACAGCCATTAATGTAGCACTTCCTACAAGATATGGGACTGTTCCCATTGTTAAAAATTCATAAAAATTTGCGTTTTTACTTCCTTTCAATCCCTTTGCAGGATAGACAGTAAAAGCGTTTGTTAACTTATCCAGTCCTATGCGTGTATTGGTTATAAAATTGTTAGGCAAAAGAGTATCATGATTGTATCTTAGACTCTTTTTATCTTCGTTGTTGTTCGCCCTAAAACCTATTACATTTTTATGATTGTTAATCGGTAAAATCATTATCACTCCACGCACATGAATATGGTGTTTAAAGACCTGTAAATATTATTTTTTGTCAGTATTTCTTTATTAATTTAACATTTTTTTACAATGTAAATTATGCATAAATTCTGAAAAATATTGCAGTCGCAATTCCTGCGATAATGCAGTAATAGCCAAATATCGCAAGTGAAAATTTAGATATAAATTTCATAAAATATTTAATGCATAAATACCCTACAACTCCTGATACAAGTGTTCCTGCAAGTATTGCCGTCCAGTTGTATTGAATTGCTTCATGTATGTCTATTTTTACTAAAGGATATACCATTGATGCTCCAAGTATTATTGGAATACTAAGTAAAAACGAATATCTTGCTGCAGTAACTCTATCTAAACCGCAAAATAGTCCTGTTGCAATTGTCCATCCGGATCTAGAAAAACCGGGCAGTGCGGCTAGCCCTTGTGCAATACCTATAAATATGGAAGTTTTTAAATCCATATTATCTTTCTTTTCTTCAATTTTTTTAGATTTATACTCACTGTATAGTAGTGCAAAACCTGTTATAAACAGTAAAATCCCAACTATTGAAGGAGAATATACAAGTTTTTCTGCAACTTCATTTATTGGTAAAGCTAACGCAACTGTAACGACTGTACCAATCATTATGAAAAGCCCCAGTTTAGCTTCTTTATCTGACCAATTTTTTGTTTTTAAAGCTTGATACATTGCTTTTAAGATATTCATTACATCTTTTCTGAAGAATATTAATACTGCAATTAATGTCCCCAAATGAACCATGATGTCAAAAAAGACTTCTTCATTTGAGCTTTGTACAATTTCTATACCTTTAAAAACTTTGTAAAAATTTGATGTAAAAACAAGGTGAGCTGAACTTGAAATAGGTAGAAATTCACTCAAACCTTGAACTATCCCCATTAATATTGCCTGTATTAAATTCATTTTATCCCTTCCATAATTAAAAACTAGTCTTCTTCAAAATAGCTGCAACAAGATGTTTGAGTTTCCCAAACTGTTACTTTGCTAAGTTGTACGACTCTTTCTTTCAATTTATTATAAATAAACATTGAAATCATTTCACTTGAAGGGCTTTCCCCTTTGAATTCAGGTAAAGCATTCAAATCTTTGTGATCTAACATATCCAAAACTGATTTAAGTTCTTTTTTTAATACTTTGTAATCAATTAATATATTGCTTTTATCAAGGGTTTCTCCTTTTACAAAAACTTCTACCATCCAGTTATGTCCATGTTGATTTTCACATTCCCCCTCATAGTTTAGTAGGTGATGTGCAGCGGCAAAGAATGCCTGTGTTTTGATTTCAAACATATTTTATATCCCCTTTTTTAATATATAATCACAAAATTCTCTAACAGCACCGCGTCCTCCATTTTTTGAGGAAATAAAATTTGCAACGGCTTTTACTTCATCAACTGCGTCTGCAGGGCAGCCTTTTAGGGAAACTTTTTCAAGTATACAAATGTCTGGTAAATCATCTCCCATATAAGCAATTTCATCGAAAGAAATATCGTATTTTTTCATTATTTCTTCAAGTGTAGCTATTTTGTTTTTTGAGCCCTGATGAAGTTCTTTAATATTAAGATTTTTAGCGCGATGTTCAACAGTTCCGTTATTTCTTGCTGTAATTATTGCAGTAATTATCCCTGCATTATTTAGATTTACTATCCCTTGGCCATCTTTTGCATTAAATGTTTTATATTCATGACCAAATTCATCGAAAGTAAGGCTTCCGTCAGTAAGTACGCCATCAACATCAAAAGCAACAAGTTTTATACTCATCTATGCAACTCCTGCTTTCAATAGGTCATGGATATGTATCACTCCTATAGGTTTGCCTGAGTTATCCAGTACCGCAAGGGCTGTAATCGAATATTTTTCCATTAAGTTAAGTGCACTTGCTCCGTAATCTGACTGCGAAATATATTTAGGATTATGAGTCATAACATCTTTTGCAAGAAGTTGGTTTATTGAACCATATTTTATTAAAGTTCTTCTAATATCACCATCGGTAAGAACACCTGTCAATGTTCCTTCGCTGTTTACAATCATAGCCATCCCGAGTTTTTTCTCTGAAATTAGGCTGATGACATCTGAGAATGAGTCAGTTTCTTTTGCAATAGGAAGCTTTTCTGTCTCAGTAAGCATTAAATCTGAAACTTTGTATGTAAAGCCTTTTCCAAGAGCTCCAGATGGATGGAAAATCAAGAAATCTTCTTCTGAAAAACCTCTTTTTTCTAAAAGACAAACAGCTAGAGCGTCTCCCATAGCAAGGGTGGCTGTAGTGCTTGCAGTAGGTGCCTTATTAAGTGGGCAAGCTTCTTTTTCTACAGATATATCAAGTGTAACATCAGAAGAATGAGCAAGAGTTGAATTCATTTTTCCTGTCATTCCTATCATTGTTACTCCAAATCTTTTAATCAAAGGTAAAAGATTTAAAAGTTCTTGGGTTTCTCCACTATTTGAAATAGCAATAACCACATCATTTCTTGTAATAATACCTGAATCACCGTGTGTACTTTCTGCAGGATGTAAAAAATACGAAGGTGTTCCTGTAGATGTTAGAGTAGCTGCTATTTTTCTCCCGATAAGTCCAGATTTACCCATACCTGTGACAATTACACGGCCTTTACAGTTGAAAAGGATTTCAACTGCTTTATCAAAATCTTCTCCTATACTGTTTTTTAATCTTAGTATAGAGTTTGCTTCAATATCTAATACTTCTTTTGCTAGTTCATTTATTTTACTTTGATTCATAACTGTTAATTCCATTTCTAATCCCCCATCAAACCAAATTATATAATAAATATCATATAAAAGTATTAAATTTGTGCTTAATATTTAATTTTTGTAAAAAATATTCGTATGTCAATTTATGAAAGGTATTGAATTTAAAGTAGAAAATTTTGCGAATATTGAGAAATTTAAAAAGTTCGTTAATACGCATGACTGTCCTGAAATATCAGTTGATTTGGGTGAAATTAATATTATTGATGCAATGAAATTTATTGTCATGTCTTCAACTTACCATTATCAAAAATATCCGAAAGGGAAATTGAAGTGTTATTCAGTATCAGAAGATATCAAGGATTATGTTTCTTCTTTTGCAACAAAGAATTTAATTATAATATAGAAATTTGGCTAGCAAAAAAAATTTTTAGGTGTCTTATATAAACATGCTAAGTTTGAGTAGTGTTAATAGACAAATAATTTCGACGTCGGTTCAAAATTCAAAAAAAACAGCAGAGGATAATAAGAAAGTTGAATCTGATGTATTGAATGATAAACCAAAGTCAGATAAGAAAAATGCGCTGGCTATGACTGGAGCAGTTGCTCTAGCTGGGATTGCTATTGCAGGTATAATAATTTCAAGAAACAGAAATGCAAAAAATGTTGTAGATAAGACAGAAGAAGTTTTATCTGATATCGATGATGTTGTAATTGAAGCTGTTCCTAGCGAGGTCACATCTTTTAGTGAGGAGATTTTTAATAAAGCAAAAAATGCCGAAAAGAAAGTAAGAGAGCAAATTTCTAAAAAGTTTCTTGAATTCAGAGATAATGGTATTGATTCTTTAGGTTTTGCTCAAAGGATAAAAACTGTAACTGATGGGAAGCAAAGTGTAAAATCTGTGGATAAGATTTTATTAGATAAAGAAGAATTCGATGCAGCTTTTAATTTTATTGATGATTCATTGCTTAACGCTAAGTTAAAAGCCGGAGTTGATTTGTCTGAAGATGTTATTGTTAAAAAGATGGATAATTTGATAGAAAATTCAACACCTTTAGAAAATGAAAGTTATGTTTATTCTGGAATTAGGACTCAAAAGATTTGGGATGATTTTTTGCCTGAAGAAATTATTAGTGAAATAAAAGAAGGAAATACAATTAAGGATAAAGGTTTTGTACTAACTTCAAGGGTATATGATGATATTCTTGCGAAAGTTGACCCAATGAATTATAAAGACCATGAGTCTTGTGGATATTTGTTAAGAATATTGTTGCCAAAGGGTACAAAAGGTTTTGACGGTAGAAGATTTACCGGAAGAAATTCTGATAGAGGATACAATGCGAGGTTTATACTTGCAAGAAATTCTGAATTAAAGATTAACAGTATTGACGATAATACAAGAATTATTGATTGTGAGTATATTTTGCCTTCAAATTCAAATTGATATATAAATTTGAATTTCTTGTGCTATAATTATCACATAATGTTTGTGGGTTAATTTAAGTAAGTGAAGGGAGGATACATGATTGAACACTTACATGCAATCGTGCAATCGCACAGTGTTGGTATTTCTGCTGCGATTTTGTTGATTGCTTACGTTTTTATTGCTTTGGAAAAAATTCCGAAGGTAACAATAGCTTTGTTGGGCGCAGCTATTACAATTTTGCTTGGGCTTGTAAGTCAAACAAAGTTAGTTGATGGAGCTATTGATGCTCACTATTTTATAAATTTCGTTGACTTTAACGTAATTTTCTTACTTGTATCAATGATGATTATTGTAAGTATTGCAACAAGAAGCGGAATGTTTAACTGGATTGCTAACCAGTTATTGAAACTAACTAAAGGCCATCCTGTGGGTATTTTAATCGCTTTAGGTTTGTTTACAGCTGTTGCATCTGCATTTTTAGATAATGTTACTACCGTAATTTTAATTATGCCTGTAACATTTTTTATTGCTGATAAATTGGATATTAATCCAGTTCCATATTTATTAACTGAAATTTTTGCTTCAAACATCGGTGGAACTGCAACTTTGATAGGAGACCCTCCTAATATTATTATTGGAAGTGCAGCAGGTCTTTCATTTATGGATTTTGTTTGTGATTTAACTCCTATTATTGCGATTATATTAGTTGTTGTTTTATTTGTTTTGTGGTTGTTTTTCAGAAAAGATTTACATACAACTCCTGAAAAAATGGCAGCAGTTGCAAATCTTGATAATTCAAAAACTATTACAGACTTTCCTTTGATGTTAAGAAGTGGAATTGTTTTAGCTTTGGTAATACTTGGATTTGTTTTGCATGATGTTACTCATATTGAGACTTGTGTGACTGCGATGCTTGGAGCCAGCTTCCTATTATTATTTGAAAAACCAAAAGATATCTTATGTGATGTTGAATGGAATACAATTTTCTTCTTTATAGGTCTATTCATAATAATTGGTGGACTTGAAGCTTCCGGTGGTATTGCTTTAATGGCGAAATGGATTTTAAATGTTACAGAAGGTTCTCAATCAGCTACTGCAATGTTAATCCTTTGGGCATCAGGATTTATAAGTGGTATAATTGATAATATTCCTTATACTGCAACAATGACTCCTATGCTTCTTGAAATTAGAAATGTAATGGGAGCAGAATATACATTACCGCTTTGGTGGTGTTTATCTTTAGGTGCTTGCCTTGGAGGAAACATGACTATTATTGGTGCTGCTGCTAATGTTATCGTATCTGAAACATCAGCTCATCACGGTCATCCGATAGCATTTATGAGATTCTTAAAATACGGTGTGGTTGTAATGATTACTTCGTTAGTTTTAAGTTCAGTCTACATATGGCTAAGATTTCTTCATTAAAATTAAAGGAGGCTTTAAAGGCCTCCTTTTTTTATGATAATTTTTCGGCTTTTTGTTTCTTTTCTTTTATAAATAATAGTAATGGTATTACTGCAATTGATAAAAATGCCAGTAATGAAAAAGCGTCAAAAAATGATGCTAATCTCGCTTGTTGTAGCAATTCTTTGTATAAAGATCCACTCGCTTTTTTTGCTGCAAGCACTGCCGGATAATGGATTAAAAATTTTGATTTAAGCATTAATAATTTATGTTGAAATATTGGATTATGTGGAGAAAGATGTTCTACCAAATAAGTTTGTCTTACTTGTGATACTCTGGCAATAAATGTTGCAGACATCGCGGTAGATATAGCTGTTATTATATTTTTAAATAATGCATGTAATGCTGCTCCATCAGCATTTTTAGAAGCTGATAAAGTTTGAAATGATAATGCTGTAATAGGTACAAATGCAGTTGGAACTCCAATACATAAAAGGATATTGGGTAATATTATACTTTCTATAGAAGATGTTGTATTTAGTTGAGTTAACATCAATACAGACATTCCCATAGTTAGTAGACCGACAGCCGCAAGTATTTTAGGTTTTACATATTTTGAGATTTCTCCAACTACTAGTAATCCGATGAGGCAGACAATAGCTCTTGGAAACATTGCCAGACCGGATTTAGATGGGCTATATCCCAAAAGGCTTTGAGCAAACATAGGTACAAGTAGCAGTGTAGAATATAGCATTATGTTTATAAAAGAACTTATGAAAGTCCCACACAGAAAATTTCGATCTTTAAACACTCTTATGTCAATTACAGGGTATTTGTATTCAAGTTCCCAAACATAGAAAAATACAAATGCAAATATACTCAAACCTGTTACCCAGCAAACCCAAGTTGTATCAAACCAATTGTACTGTTGTCCTTTGTCAAGTACAACTTGCATGCATCCTAGTGCAATTACTATAGAAGTGTATCCTATAATATCAAATTTTTTGTTATACTTTTGTTTTTCAGGTTTATCGTTAGATAAAAATATTTTTACCAATATAAAGGATAACATGCACAATGGTATGTTCATTATAAAAATCCATTGCCAAGAATAATTATCTGTCAGATAACCTCCAATGAATGGACCAGCTAGCGGAGAAAACATTGCTGCGACACCGAATAAGCCCATTGCAACTCCACGTTGTTCCGGAGGAAATACTTCAAGAAGCACTGCTTGACTTAGAGGAAGAATACATCCACTGCCTATACCTTGGACTATTCTGGCTCCTATTAATGCTTGCAGGTTAGGGGCCAGTACACATAGAAGGCATCCAAGTGCAAATATCCATATACTGTAAAACATCAAGAGTTTTTTTCCTATGGTTCTTACAAGATAACCGGTTACGGGAAGCATCAGACCTCCCGATATTATATAACAAGTAATTACTGTATTTGCTTCATATTGAGTAGCCCCGTAGAACCCAGCTATGTGAGGTTGGCTTACGTTTGTTGCAGAAGACGCCGCCAGCGCAAGAAATGCCGGGAGCAATACAGATATTGCTACTATATAAGGGTTAACTTTCTTTTCTTCCATTATTTTATTTTTACCTTCGGTACAACTGACATCCCAGGAACTATGTTATAGTCTTTTATGTCTTCGTCAAAAAGAATTTTTACCGGAACACGTTGAACAATTTTTACATAACTACCTACTGCATTTTCAGGTGGAAATAAACTTGATTTTGCTCCTGTTGCTCTTTGGATACTGTCAACATGTCCTTTAAATTTTTTGCCTGGATATGTATCTACTTTTATAGAAACAGGCTGTCCTTTTTTCATTCTGGTTAGCTGGTTTTCTTTAAAGTTTGCAACAACCCATACATGCTCAGGAACAATTTCCATAAGAGGTTGACCTACTTGGAGATAGTTTCCTTTTTCAACACTTCTTGCAGATACCATTCCTTTTTGAGGAGCGTAGATTTTTGTGTAAGAAAGGTCTAGTTTCGCTTGTTCTACTTCTGCTTCAAGTTTTTTTATTTCTGCTTGTACTGCTTCAGCTTTAGCTTTATGAGATTCTAATGCTGATTGCATTGCTTTAGATTTTTCTGTAGCAGCTTTGTGGTTAGCTTGTGCTACGGTATAATGAGTATTACTATTATCATATTCTTGTTTTGAAACAATTCCTTCTTTATACATATCTGTATATCTTTTGTGGTCTTTTGTTGCAAAATCAAGTTTAGATTGTGCAGAGGTTACGTCTTCGAATGATTGATTTACATTAGATCCGCTTTCTTCAATTTGTTTTTCGGTTACCCCTAATTGAGCTTTCGCCTCTGCAAGTTTTGCTTCTGCTTGATGAAGTTTTACTTCGTAATCTGCAGGGTCAATTTCAACTAACAATTGTCCTGCTTCTACTTCATCATTATCATCAACAAGTAAATTTATAACAGGTCCTGATACTCTTGGTGCAACAGTTATTAATCGACCCTCTACAAATGCATCGTCTGTTGATTGAAAATATGTTGAATGAATTGCGGCAAAAAGTCCCAACAGTACAAGAAACGCTGCTGTTATACTGGGTACAATAACTCTTTTTTTCTTGTATTCAGGTCTTTTTTTCTTAGCTTTTTCTTTTCTTGCTTTAAGTACTTCTTTTGCTTTTTCTTCTAATTCTTCTTTGTTTATCTTCTTTTTTGGGGTTTTATCTTCCATTATTCACCTCTTATATTTGCATGTTTAATTTTTCTTCTAAGTTTGATTTAATTTTATTTAATACTCTAAGACAACTTGTTAATTCTTCGTCACTAACTTCTTTTACGGTGTTTTGCCAGTGCTCTGCAACTGTAGGTAGGACAAGATTATATATTTCTCTGCCTTTTTCAGTAATGTTAATTTTATATATTTTTCTTTTATTAACGTCTGGGGTTTTGGTTACATAGCCCATTTTTTCAAGTATATTAATTATTCTTGTTATATTTGGTCTGTCTTTTAGTGTTAATGCACTTATTTGTCTTTGGTAAAGACCATCATGGTCTATAATTGCTGTTAGAACGGTAAATTGTTCAGGTGTTATCGGGAAATTTGCTTTTGAAAATTTTTGTATTGCAATAGCTCGTACCATCTTTCCAACACGTACAAGTTTCATCCCAATTCTACTTTTTAATAAATCTTTATTGTCCATGATTTTTCTTTGTGTTATTATGATAACACAAAAAAGGAAATAGCAAGCATGAAAATTTTTAAAATATTACTAACCCTATTAATTTTACTGTGCAATTTATCTGTTGCGCAAGCAAAAACTAAAGATAATTCTAATTACAAGTTAGAGTACTTGAATCTTGATTGGTGGCAAAAGTACAATGATCCTATATTGAATGATTATTTAACTACTGCGTTTGAAAATAACCAAGATTTAAAAATCGCGACTTTAAACGTTAAGCAATCAGAACAAATTGTGAAAGAAGCTTTTGCAAGGCAATTACCTCAGTTAGGATTCCAAGGTGATGTGTTTAGAGATTTTGCTTCATCTGATATTAGATTTGGAAATGTTTTAATTAATGATTACCATCAGAGTAATTTCTTTTTGCCCCTTACAATGAGTTATGAAATTGATATTTGGGGTGAAAATTATTTAAGAACAAAATCGTATAAAAAACAAGTTGAGATGATAAAGCAAAATGAAAGAGCTTCTTATATCGCTTTGACCTCTGCTGTAGCTTCTGAATATTTTAATTTAGTAAAATTTGATAAATTGATAAAAAATCAAGAAGAGCTCGTTAAAATTCAATCAGAGATTGTGAGACTTGAAGAAATAAAATATAAAAACGGACTTTGCCCTGTATTAGAGTTAATGAATGAAAAACAGTTATTGACACAGTTACAGGAAGAGTTGAATGTATATGTTGATAAAAGAATAATTATCGGACGAGAACTTGGTGTATTAACTGGTCTTAGGGAAAAAGATTTGAGTGTTATGCCTAGAAACGATTACTCAATTTTGTCCATTATTGAACTGCCTGAAAGTATTAGTGCAGAAGTTATAAAATATAGACCGGATTATTTGAAAGCTGAAGATTATATTGAAAAAATCGGAATTGATGCTAAGGTTGCTAGAAGAGATTTTTTACCTAAGTTTGTTTTATACGGACAGGCAGGATTTAGTGCATATAATCTGACTAATATTTTTGGGAATCACACTTTTAAATCATTTGCAGGAGTTATGCCTTCTTTTGATTTGTTCACAGGTGGAGCAAAGATGGCTCATTTAAGATATACAAAATTAGAACTTGAAAAAGCTCAACAGATTTATGAAAAGACTATACTAACTTCTATTCAAGAAGTTAATAATTCTTTAGGTGTAGCTATTACAAGGAATTTGAACTACAAAGAAAGTGTAAAACGCTATGATTTAGAAAAAGAAAAATACGCATTGGCAGATAAAAAATATCAAATTGGTGCAAAATCTAAACTAGAAGAAATGAAGGATTATGAAAAACTTCTTGTTGCAGAAAAAGATGAAGTTAATGGAAAAATTAACTATCTTATTTCAACAGTTAATATATACAAGGCTGTTGGCGGTAAAGATTTTACAACAATTAATGACAGTTTATAACACTACTCTATTAACTAATACTTTAGTCGAATTAATTTACATAATGTAAGTGCTTAAATTTATAATATGTTAAAAAAATTATTTACAGTTCTTGCTTTATTTATTGGTTCGACTTTTTGTTGCGCGGAAGAACTTCATTTCAATAATGAGGTTTATACTTTGAAATATAGTGCCATTGCTCCAAAAACCGGAGGGTACGGAAATGAGTATTTTAAGAAATATGAAAATATTTCTTCTTGGACAAAGATGATAGGTATTTACTATTATCCCGAGGAGAGCAGCCCTTTGAAATTTGTTGAAGATTTTGACAAAATAGTTGAAAATACTGATAATAGCGTGCTTTTAAAAATCGTTGAAAATAAAAAATCTGATAAAGCTGTTATAAGTTTTCTTGTAAACGGAAGCGAAAATGCTAAGAAATATTTCGAACATGATATATATAAATTTGAAAAACATCCGACAAAAGGCATGGTGGCTGTAAAGTATGCTGTGAAGCACTACTTCACTAATAATAATGAAATAAATAAAATTGCAAATGAAGTCAAAGCAGAAAATGATAAATATCTGGAAATGCTTATATCATCATCAATTCCACCAGTTGTAGAAAGAGATATTCAACTCAATAATTAAAAAGTCAGTAAAGTTGACATTATTGATATGTAACTCTATTATTTAATTATGGTAGTTGAAGATACAACAAGAGTTAAAGATTATCTAAACAAAACAAAATTAGAGGCATTGGATTATGTAATAAATCCATACGTAGGATGTCCTAATAAGTGTTTGTATTGCTATGCTGCTTATATGTCCAGCTTCAGTAAACATTCTGAAGAATGGGGTGAGTTTATAGATGTAAAAAGGACAAGTAAGAAAATCAATATTTTTAAAATTAAGAATAAAAAAGTTATGATAAGTACTGTTACTGATCCTTATAATTCTTATGAAGAAAAATATCGAATTACCAGAATGATTATGGAACAGTTGGTTAAGTCAGAAGCTTTTTTAAGTATAGTTACGAAATCTAAATTAGTGTTAAGAGATATTGACTTATTTAAACAAATGAAACATCTTGAAGTAGCCCTTTCTATCAGTACTTTGGATGAAAATTTGAAAACGAAGTTGGAACCAAATTCTTCTTCTATTGCAGAAAGACTTGAAACTTTAAAAATTTTGAAGCAGAATGGTATAAAGACGGTTGCATTTATAGCTCCAATAATTCCTCAAATTACGGATTTCAGAAGTATAATAAATGCTACCAAAGATTTTGTAGATGAGTATTGGTTTGATAATTTGAATTTAAGAAGTAGTTTTAAGACTAAGATGTTTAAATTTATAGATGATGAATATCCGATATTCAAGGCATTATATGAAGATATTTATAACAAAAAGAATTCTGAATATTTTGAACAAACAAACAAAGAAATAGATGATTATTGCCTATCAAATGGCATTATGTATAAAAATTTTTCTGCCGGCACATAAATTGCTTCTTGACCAAAATAAAAAATCTTTGCCGGCTTTTCCTAAAATTTAAAGGACATTGATGAATCTTTCGAAGGCATCTTGTCCTTTTTTGTCTCTTTTGAATACTCCACAGCATTCAAGGACTTTTGCAAAGACAAGTCCTGTTTCTTCTTCTAAAATCGTCATTATATTGTTTTCATCAACATTTTTATATTTAGGTAGAAAACTATTAACCCAATCAGCATGTTTATTAGTTAAGTCGTTTTCGTACAAGTTTCCTTTTTTAAGCACTAATTTTGCTATTTCTTTAAATTCTTTTTCGAGTCTTGATGGAAGTACTGCAAGTCCCATAACCTCGATAAGTCCAATATTTTCTTTTTTTATATGATGAAGTTCTTTATGAGGATGGTAGACTCCCAAAGGATGTTCTTCCGTTGTAATATTATTTCTTAAAACTAAGTCGAGCTCATAAAATTCCCCTCTTTTTCTTGCAATAGGAGTGATAGTGTTATGAGGTTCGTTATTTGTATTTGCGTATATAAATACATTTGCATCACTGTAATTTCGCCATAAATCAAGTATGTGAGAAGCAAATTTAATAATTCTTTCTGAATTTTTACTTCTTAATCTTAATACTGACATAGGCCATTTAACTATTCCTGTTTCAATATCTTCAAAATTTTTAATTTTAAAAGTCTTTTCAACTGGAGCTTTTTCCATTGCAAATTTGTAATTTCCACCTTGAAAATGGTCGTGTGTAAGTATTGAACCGCCAACTATAGGTAAGTCTGCGTTTGATCCTATAAAATAGTGAGGAAATAATTCGATAAAATCAAAAAGCTTTTTGAAAGTATTTTCATTTATCACCATAGGAGTGTGATTCTCATTAAGGATTATGCAGTGTTCGTTGTAGTAAACATATGGAGAGTATTGAAAATACCAATTTTCATTATTTAGTTTTATAGGTATAATTCTGTGGTTTTGTCTTGCAGGATGGTTTATTCTGCCTGTGTAACCTTCATTTTCAGGACAAAGCATACATTTTGGATAACTACTTTGTTTTAGTTTTTTAGCTTCCGCAATTGCTTTAGGGTCTTTTTCCGGTTTGGAAAGATTTATAGACAAATCAAGGGTACCGTATTCTGTGTCAGTTTTCCATCTTATATCTTTTTTAATTCTATATCGTCTTATGTAGTCAGTGTTTTGGCTAAATTCATAAAACCAATCCGTTGCATTTTGAGGAGAAAGAGTATATTTAGTCTTAAATGAGTCTATAATTTCGTGAGGAAACGGAGTTAACGCTCCCATGATTTTTGTATCAAAAAGATCTTTCCTTACAATATTATCTTCTATTAATCCTTTTTGTATTGCATATTCAAGAATTTCTTGAAGAGTTAGCTCAAGGTCTATATTCTGAAAATTTTCTTCAGGTTCAATATACTCATCGAGTTGTAATATTTCTAGAATTCTATTTATCGCATAATTTTTATCTGTAATGTTAATTAAATTTTTTTCGATTGCATATTGTACAAGTTTTTTTATGAATTTATTAATCATACTACCTCTTTATGCAATTTGTATTCCACCAATAGGTCTGATGGAAAGTATGTGACAAGAGTTTTTCCCAACTATACTTTCTATTTCTGTTTTAAATTCATCAAGCATATCAATCGGGACGAATGCTTGTACTGTTCCGGCAAAACCTCCGCCATGGACTCTGTATGCACCTTTATTATTTAGAAGTTCTTCACAAATACTAAGTGTAAGACCTACTGCTTGTTCTTTTTTAGAACCGCAGACACATACGTTTTGTAAGTACATGTATGAGGAGAAACCTGATTCTTTTAGTAATCCCAGAAATTTTTCAAATTCTCCTTTTGATAGTAGCTCAGCTTCTTTTTCGGCTCTTTTATTTTCGTTAAAAAAGTGAATAGCTCTTAAAACCGCTCTGTCTCCTATTGTTTTTCTAATTTGCGGAATAGATTTTAAAAATTCATTTTTATTAACTTCTCGAAGAACTTCTTTCCCAAAAGCATTTGCAACTTGTTTCATTTCTATAGGAATTGCAGCATATTCATCTGTAAGATCTGCATGATCTGCTCCTGAATCTATTATACATAGTGCGTATCCTGTTTGAGTAAAATCAAAATTAATTTTATTAATTTTAGGATTTTCTGTATTTTTAAAGTCAATTTCAATAATCCCGCCAACGGAAGATGCCATTTGATCCATAAGACCGCAAGGCTTTCCAAAATAAACATTTTCTGCAAATTGCCCTATTTTTGCTATTTCAACAGGATTAATTTCATTGTTGCAAAACAGACCGTTTATGACATTCCCTATAAGAACTTCAAACGCTGCAGAGGAAGATAGTCCTGAACCTTTTAGAACATTAGATGTTGTGTAGCAGTCAAATCCTTTTATTTTATATCCGAGAGACTTAATTTTTGCTGCTATCCCCCTAATTAAAGATTTTGCTTGGTTAAATTCCTTTTCATCAGGTTCCATTTCATCAAGTTTAATAACATCAAGAGGATATCCCTCTGACTTTACTCTGATTTCATCGGAATTATTGATACTTGCTACTGCTATTACATCCAAATTTACACTTCCGGCTAAAACGCAGCCATGCTGGTGGTCAGTGTGATTTCCTCCAATTTCTGTCCTGCCGGGCGCTGAAAATAAAGCAACATTTTCGTAAGGGGAAAAAGTTTTTTCAAAGTCATCTATAAGACCTAAAAATCTTTTAATATAAAAATTAGTTCCGTCATCATCTGTACAGTATAATTCTTTAATTTTGCTGTTAAAAAGACCATTTAGCAAATCTTCTTTTAGTTTTTCTCTCTTAATCATAAAATCTCCGTCCTATTATAATTTTATTCCATATAAGTGAGAAAATATAACAATCAATTAGTTGAATTTTTTCAAAAATTTATTTCTTAATAGGTTAGAAAGATATTTTTCACCAAATTCATAAAGAAAGATCGAAAATATACAGTTTAGAACAAATAAAATCAAACAAACTTGTATTGTTAATAAGTTTTTAAAGTTATTTATAAATACATAATATATGTGAAAACTAAGTCCTTGTACCAGATAGAACGAAAATGAAATGTTTGAGCAATATTGTATAAATTTTGAAGAACATAATTTTGTTATTTTTTTATCTTTAATCAGTGATGTAAAGTAAATTATTAAACCAAACATAGGCACTACTGCAATATTAAATAGAGGGAATTTTCCATTAAATCCCATTCCTGCAAGAATTTTTACAGCTAATACAAGTCCTATAGTTGAACCGATAGTATATAGTAAACAGTAATCTTTATCTTTGTTTTTATTTTTATCATTATTTTCAATATAAAGCTTTGCAATACACATACCTATAACAAATTCCGGAATCCTAAATATTGGATTGGAATATATCATTGTAATATTTTCTCTAAATATTCCCAATATTACAGAAGGGTAAACTGCAAAAAATAACATTGTTGCTATTATGTATTTTGTTTTTATATTCATGTTTTTTACGATATGTTGGAGATATGGAAAACATAAATATAACGCAAAGACTGTTGAAACAAACCATGTTCCAGCATTTCCAACATTGTAGTTCGCAGAAGGATAAAATGATTGTTGTAGCAAAAGTTCTCCAGGTAATAGTGCTACTTTTTTTATTAATGTTGTCTTATCTAAAATATATATTATTATTAGATATACAAAATATGATGGATAAATTCTAATAAATCTTTTTTTTATAAATTCAAATAAATTTTCTTTTTCAATTATATTTTTGTTTTGATTTGTGTAGTATAGTAAAAACCCTGAAAGCATAAAAAACAAAACCATAAATATGGCGCCGTTAATAAAAAATTTGTTTAAGATTTTTGAATACAAGTCTAAATGACAATGTAATTTTAAATGAAAAATAAAAACTGATAAGGCTGCTACTATTCTAAGAATATCAAGTGTGTATATTTTATTGTTAAGTCTCGTTTTTTCCATATAGGTAGTATATCATAAAATTTAATTTGGCAATTTTGTAAAAATTTATATAATTTGAATGATTAATATTTAAAAAAAATTGGTATAATAAAAATATAGTTTTTCTGTATTGTTTTTGGGAGATTTTATTTATGGAAGATTGTATTAACAATTATGATGAAATCAGGGCCAAAAAAGCAAAAAGAATGAAAGTGTTCATTTCATTCGCGGCAGGTATGGCTGGTTTGTTATTTGGGCTTGATATTGGTGTTATTTCAGGAGCACTGCCTTTTATTACAACTCATTTTGACTTATCAAGCAGATTACAAGAATGGGTTGTAAGTACGATGATGCTTGGTGCAGCTTTAGGTGCAATGTCTACAGGATGGATTTCTTTCAAATTAGGTAGGAAAAAAAGTCTTATGGCAGGTGCAGCTCTATTTGTTTTAGGCTCTATAGGTTGTTCTTGCACTCCTAATGTTGCTACTTTATTAGTTTCTAGAGTAATGTTAGGTTTTGCGGTTGGTATTGCATCATATGTTGCTCCTCTTTATTTGTCAGAAATGTCTGAGAAAGAAGATCGCGGTAAGTTGATTTCAATGTACCAGATGATGGTTACTATTGGTATATTGGTTGCTTTTATTTCAGATACCATATTCAGTTATGGCGGACACTGGCGATTAATGCTTGGAGTAATCAGTATTCCGGCTATTCTTTTGATGGTTTCTGTATTTGGTTTGCCTGATAGTCCAAGGTGGTTAGCATCTAAGGGACACTTTGAAAAGGCGAAAGATATTTTGAGGATGCTTAGCACAACTGATGCTAAGGCAGATGGAGAGTTATCTGAAATTAAGGAAAGTCTTAAAGTTAAACAGGAAGGATGGGGACTTTTCAAAGAAAATAAAAATGTTAGAAGAGCTGTTTACCTTGGTATGTTATTGCAAGCAATGCAACAGTTTACAGGTATGAATGTTATACTGTATTATGCTCCGCAAATATTCAAACATGCTGGTTTTGCAAATACAGAACAACAAATGATTGCTACTGTTGTATGTGGACTTACAAATACTTTGGCTACTTTAATTGCTATGAGAACTGTTGATAAACAGGGTAGAAAACCTATTTTAAAAATTGGTTTTGCAGGCATGGCAATGGGTACATTTTTACTGGGTGTTTGCTTGTATATGATAAATGCCGGATTTAGTGCGCTATGGATTTCTATAGCTGCAGTTTTGATGACATTATTTACAATTACAAGCTTTGCAATGAGCGCAGGACCGGTAGTTTGGATTTTATGTTCAGAAATTCAGCCATTAAAGAGCAGAGACTTTGGTGTAGCTTGTTCAACTACAACAAACTGGATTGTTAATATGATTATTGGAGCTACATTCCTTACTTTAATTAATAGCTTCGGAATTGCAGTGACATTCTGGTTATACACTGCTTTGAACTTATCATTTGTTGTCCTTACTATTTTACTAATTCCTGAAACTAAGGGAATTTCTCTCGAGAACATTGAAAAGAACTTAATGGATGGAAAGCCGCTTAAGGACATAGGTGTTTAAAAACGTATTTTATAGTTTTATCGTAGACTTCTCCCGCCTTTAAAATAGGTTGGGGGAAGTTTTTATTTGCAAAAGCATTAGGAAAATATTGGCATTCAAGACAAAAGCCTGAATGGTTAGTTATTGGTGTGTTGTTTTTCCCATTTTCTGCTCCATCTAAATAATTCCCGCTGTAAAATTGAACCCCGGGTAGGTTAGAATGGACTTCAAGTTCTATGCCGCTTTCTAAAGAAAAGGCTCTTGCGACTTTTTTTATTGTTCCATCAAAATTGTTTACTGCCCAGTTGTTATCAAATCCTTTTGCATAAGCGATTTGATAGTATTTATTATCAATATCTGTTGAAATTTTCTTCGGTTCTGTAAAATCTAGTGGAGTATGCTTTACAGGAATAAGTTTTCCTGTTGGTAAAGATTTATCATCATTTTCTGTGAAATAATCTGAAAATATTTGGACAAAATGATCTAGGATATTTCCATATCCATTTAAGTTAAAGTATGAATGATTTGTTAGATTACATACGGTATCCTTATCTGTAGTTGCTTTATAGTTTATGCAAAGTGAATTATTCTGAAGAGTATATGTTACCTGTACATTGAGATTCCCTGGATAATTTTCTTCTCCGTCTTTTGATAGGTAAGTTAAAATTATTCCGTTTTTAATTTCAGAATATTCCCATATCTTCTTATCAAACCCCAGAATTCCACCGTGTAAGTGGTTTTCTCCATCATTACAGTTAAGTTTGTGTTGAATTCCATTAAGTTCAATAATTCCGTTTTTTATTCTGTTACAGCATCGTCCTACGGTTGCTCCAATATACTTGGTTTGTCTTTTATATTTTTCAATATCATCATAGCCGAGTACGACGTCAACAAAATTGTTATCTTTGTCTTTAAATTTTATTGAGACTATTGTTGCTCCAAATTCGGATATTTCTACTTCTAAATATTCATTCTTTATAATCATAATTTCATGATAACATAATATTTGTATAAGAGGTATAAGTTTTAGGAGATTTTTATATGAAAGTATTGTTGATTAATGGCAGTAGCAGAGAATATGGATGTACATATACTGCGCTTAAGGAAGTGGCTGACTCTTTAGAAAAAAATGGGATTGATACTGAAATAATTTTTATAGGGAATGAGCCAATTAGAGATTGTATTGGGTGTGGTTATTGCAAAAAGAATAAGTGCGGATGTGTATTCAAAGATGATATTGTTAACGAAGTTATAGAAAAAGCAAAATCTGCTGATGGATTTGTGTTTGGTTCTCCTGTGTATTATGCGCATCCAAGCGGCAGGCTTTTGTCTTTTATGGATAGATTGTTTTATGCCGGATCTGAAAATTTTGCTTTTAAACCGGCAGCAGCGGTTGTTTCTGCAAGAAGGGCAGGAACTTCTGCTTCATTAGATGCTATAATTAAGCATTTTACTATTAACAAAATGCCTGTTATATCTTCAAATTATTGGAATATGGTACATGGAAGCTGCCCTGAAGATGTGAAAAAAGACTTGGAGGGCTTGCAGATTATGCGAGGTTTAGGTGACAATATGGCTTGGATATTAAAGTGTATAAAAGCAGGAAAAGAGGCTGGAATAGGGTGTCCAAAGACAGAAGATAAAATTTGGACAAATTTTATAAGATAATATTAAAAAAGGATGATATATTATCATCCTTTTTTTTAATTAAGTTTTTGTATTAATTCATTTTTTACATCAGATAAAGGCCCGTTGTTAGGAGTTCTGATGTTATGATAGTATTTTTTAGCAAATGTGAATGGATATTTCGGTAACCACGTAAATTTGATAAAAATATTAACAGTCTCTGCACCTTGAGATAGCATAAGTTCATCTATTGTTTCTTCATGTGCAGGGGATATTGATGAAAATATTTTTATAAAATAATCTGTGAATGTAACAGCGGAATATCCTGAAGCTGTTACCGGATCTTTTATAAAAGCTGTTACCATAAAGTTTTTGTCATTTTTTATATTTTGAACATCTTCTGGTGGAGTGAATTCTTCCCCTGCAACTTGTTCAATTTCGTACCATTGCCCGTTATATTGAATTCGCATAATATTAGGTTTTGGCATATAAATATCATCAAATTTGTTATCAAGAATAATTCTACCGTTTTTGTCAGAAAGACCGTATTTATAATTTTTCTTTGTAAGGAACATTCCGCCAAATAGAGGGTCAATAGATGTGTATTCCGGTGGAATAATAATTTCCCCCTTTTCATTATATACAGCGAAATCATTTTCATTACCTATTTTTAAGTATTTCCCAAATATTCTGTCTACGTGTCTGTACTTTGGTTCAACGAGTATTTCCCCTGAATTATTCATTAGACCAAATTTATATTTTTTTTGGATAATCCAAGCAGAATCTCCTAATCTTATTAATTTTCTGTATTCGGGCTTTACAATGATGTTTCCTTCTTTATCTTTAAGCCCAAATAAATTTTTCTCACTGTAGACTACGACGTCTGAATTCGTAAGGCCTGAATTTATTGCAACTTGAGCAGTTTCTGTTGCAATAGAACATGTTCCAATAAGCATTAGTAACGCAAATATTAATAAACTCTTTCTCATACCGTTATGATATCACGAAATTTTGATTTATGGTATAATTTTTTACAAGAGGTTATGAGGAGTATGTGAATATGTCAAAAAAATCAAAAATAATAGTTTCTTTATTTATATTAATTTTACTAATTGTTGCGGCTCCTTTTGTTATTTATCTAAAATTGTTGCCGATGGCTGTTTCTAATGAAAGAGTGATTAGTTATGTAGAAAATCTTGTAAATAAATATTCAGGAATGAGTTTGGATGTTAAAAAACCTGTTTTGACAACTGCTTTTTCTCCTGAAATATCATTCAAAGTTGATTCCCTTGATTTTCATAATAAGGAAGGAAAATTATTGAATGTTGAAAATTTTGACATTACTCTTTCTTTTCAGGAAATAATGAAGAAAAACATTATTATTAAAAAATTAGGCGCAGATTATATTTTTGCTGACATAAATAAATTAACAACTCTTTCTGCTCCTAAAGATGATAAAAAACAGGTTAAATCAGATTGGAATTTTGATTTTTTTGATTCTTTATTATATGTAAAAAAATCTTTGTTCTTGTATAAAATTCAGCCAAAGACATATATCTCTGTGAAGGCTGATGATTTAAAAATTGATAATAGCCAAAAGATTGCAAAGTTTGTCCATTTTAATATAACAACAGATATTACAAAAGATGGTAAAAAATTGCATTTTAATATCGCAGATAGAAATAAAGTATTTATTGCGGATAAAACTCTTTATATTCAAAATTGTTACTTGATAATGAACAGGTCAAAAATCTTTTTTGATGCTGAAGCAAGTAGGAAAAAGAGTTATACTGCAAGAGTGTATACCGATAAAATTGATATAGTTGACGTACTCACACTTATAGATTCCGGTATTGTTGAGAATAACTTGGATGAAGTTTTAGTATTTTTTAACGATTTAAAAGGTAGTTTTAATTTTGATATAAAAGTAACAAAAAAAGATTTAAACGGTATTGTAAACCTTAATAAGATTTCTTGTAAGGTTGTTCCTATTTCTAATATTCCGGTATTGTTGGAAAAAGGTAAGATTGCCCTTACAAAAAACACCTTAACTTTAAAAGATTTTAAAGGATATTATAATAATCGAAAAGAAAATCAACTTGAGATGGAAGGTACTGTTGATGATTACCTTAAGTCAATAGATACAAATCTTGTTGCAAGGGGTGTCGTTACAAATGATTTTATAGCAAATTACTTTGCGAAAATGGTTGGTATTCCTGTAGAGCTAGTAGGAGGTAATACAAAGACTAGACTGGATATAAAAGCTATTAATAATAAAATTGATTTAAAATGGTTGTTTGGACTTAAATCCGGTCAGGATATCCTTTTTGATGGAGCATCATTAACTCCTGCTGATTATAGAAGAATGCTTAAGGGATTTTTACATTTTGAAAATAATTTATTGACAATAAATTCAATAGACTATTATATTGCACCTCAGGTTGTATCCGAAGATAAAAAAGGTAAAATTCAACCTGTTGTAAAAGTATACGGTAATGTTGACTGCTCAAAACCAATACCTGATGTTAAAAATCTTGGCTTTGAAATTCCTAGACCGCTACCAAGTGAGTTTTTAAACGTTTTAATAGGTCAAAAAATGTTTAGAAAAGGTAAAATTTTTGGTGCTATGGAATATATTAATCAACCTGAATATCCTGTTTTAAAGGGTAAATTGACAATGGATCAAGTTTCAATTCCTTCTCAACGTATTAGGTTGAAACATGGAGAGATGTCTACTGAAAATGGTTTGATAAAACTTGCAGCAGAAGGTAGATACAGAAGATCTCCATATAGTTTTAATGGTAGTATTTTGAATGAAATAAGATTTCCTGTTGTTGTAAAGAATATTAATTTAACTGTTGATAATGTTGATGTTGAAAAATTCTTGATATCAGCTAATAATCAGAGTTCAAAAGCGATAACAGAAACAAAATTTGACGTGACTCCGTCCGGAGAAGCAAAAGATGATGATGATAATACTCCTACTTTTGATATTGGTAACTTTATAGTTGAAGACTGTGTTTTACACATTTTAAACGGTGGATATAAGGATATTAAATTCTCTGATGTAAAAGCTACTTTATCATTAGATAAAAATAGTGTTTTGAATATGTATTCTAACAGGTTTAATATTGCTGAGGGATATTCCTCTGCGAAAATTAATTGCGACTTGAAGAAACATAAGTATAACCTTGTTTTGGGAATTAAAGACGTAAATTCTGATATTATCGCAACTACCTTGTTGGCCTTGAAAAAAGAAATTACCGGTAAGGCTAGCGGCTTAATTTCTTTGAACACTGATGATTCTTTGAAATTAAACGGTTCAATTAAGTTTATGGTAAAAGATGGTACTATTCAAAAGGTAGGTTTGGTAGAATATATTCTAAAATTTGCTGCATTGTTTAGAAATCCTCTTGCTATGATTAGTCCTTCTACATTCTCTGATCTAGTGAATGTTCCTGAAGGTAACTTTGATATGATAAATGGTTCACTGCTTCTTAAAGATAATGTTGTAGAAAGAATGATGATTAAATCATCTTCTCCTCAATTAAGTGCATTTATTGTAGGAAGATTTGACTTGGAAACAAGAGATGCTGCTTTGAGAATATATACTAAATTTAGTAATAAAAACAAAGGTTTTGCTGGATTCTTGAGAAATATTTCTTTGAACAGCCTTGCTAACAGAATGCCGTTAAGCAGTAGAAATGATAGCAATTATTATGCTTCTGAAATTTCACAATTACCTCCTATTGATGCAGATGAAAAAGATTGTCAAATCTTTTTAACAAAAGTAGATGGAGATGTTGAACATAATAATTTTATTTCTTCTTTGAAAAAAATTAAGTAAATACTAATTAAGTACCATTATCGAGTAGTTCAGATATGCTGCGAAACTTGTCCAAAGCAGGTATGGCACCAGTAGAATTGCTGCAATTTTTGATATTCTGAAAAATAATGTTATTGTCGTTATTATTGCGATTAGCAAAAGTATTATAATGATAAAACTGAGTTCTATGTTTTGTAACTGAAAAAATATAGGACTCCAACTAAAATTTAATATAAGTTGTACCAAAAATGCTGAAACTGCTTTCGTTTTATTAACTTCAGTTTTTGTGCTTAAAATAATAATAATTGATATAAATATAAGTGTATACATTACTCCCCAAACAGGTGCAAATATCTGTGAAGGTGGAGTGAATTTAGGTTTTATTAATGTATTGTACCAATCTAAATTCATCATATTAGTAGTATTAATTATTTAAATGGTTTTTTCATTAGATAAAGTACTTATTTTTTTTAGAATTTCTTCTGCTATTTTTTTATGATTAATTTCATCAAAATGCAGCCCATCATATATGGATACTTCAGAAATTTTGTTTATATCCAAGAAATAGCAATCATTTTTTTGTGTGATTATTTTATATATTTCTGATAGCTTTTTAGAATTTTCTATCGCATCTTCATTAAATAAAAATTTAAAATTACTGTTTAGAATTTCTCTTTTTATATGCGGAGGAGAAAGTATAAATATTTTCGCTTGAGGTTGTTTTGTTCGGATTTTCTTTATTAATAAGTCTATTTTAGTTTCAAGTTTTTCGATGTTTTTATCATAAAACTTTTGTATATCGTTTATCCCAAATGCAAGTATTATTACAGCAAATTCTTCACCAAAGTGTTTTTCTATAGCTTTGTAACCTGTGTAGTCATTGCCGTTTATGCTGTCATTTACTCCAGTTCTGTTATTGCAGCCGTCTTCTATAACTTCGAATTTCCCTTTTAATATGTTTTTTAATATTCCAGACCATCTTATGTCAGAATTAAATCTTTTCCCGTTAAGTGGATTATATCCGTATGTATTGCTATCTCCGAAACATAGTATTTTATTCATAATAGTAAAATATATCATAAAAATATTGTTTGAATTATAGATAATATGTACTATAATTGTTGCAGTAGGAGGGAAGTTTTATGTCAAAAAAAGTTTTGGTAATATCTGCAAGTCCGAGAAAAGGTGGAAATTCAGATGTTTTATGTGATGAGTTTATAAAGGGTGCTATAGATAGCGGAAATATTGCTGAAAAAGTATTTTTACGAGATAAAAAAATAAATTATTGTACAGGATGCGGGCTTTGTAATACAAACAATTATACAGCTTGTTCTCAAAATGATGATATGGCTGAAATTCTAGATAAAATGGTTGATGCAGATGCCGTAGTATTGGCTACACCTGTCTATTTTTATACAATGAACGGCCAATTAAAAACTTTTATTGATAGATGTTGTGCCAGATATACTCATATTTCTAACAAAGATTTCTATTTTATTGCAACCGCTGCTGATGGAAGAAAACAGGCTTTGGAAAGAACTTTTGACAGCTTAAGAGGTTTTACAGCTTGTCTTGAAAATATAAAAGAAGCAGGTTTAATCTACGGTGCAGGGGTTTGGAACAAAGGTGAGATTCAGTCTACAAAATTAATGCAAGAAGCATATAATATGGGTAAAAATGTATAAGCTCATATAATTTCAAGGAGCATTCATGAACGAAAAAGAAAAAATGATAGGAAGTCTTTGGTATGATGCTACAGATGAAGATTTAACCAAAGAAAGAACAAAGTGCAAGTCTTTATGTTTTAGTTACAATAATACTCTCCCGTCAGATATACAGACGAGAAATAGTATAATGTCGCAAATTTTAGGAAAGACTAAAAAGAACTTTTTGATAGAGCAATCATTTGTGTGTGATTACGGCTATAATATAGAGATAGGTGAAAATTTTTATTCTAATCACAATTTAACCATACTTGATCCTGCAAAAGTTATTTTCGGGGATAATGTTTTTATTGGACCAAATTGTTCTTTCTATACTCCGGTCCACCCCTTGGATGCTGAAACGAGAAACAAAGGATTAGAAATAGCCTATCCTATAGTTGTTGGTAATAATGTTTGGTTCGGCGGTAATGTCGTGGTTTTACCCGGAGTAAAAATAGGAGATAATTCGGTTATTGGGGCCGGAAGCGTTGTTACTAAAGATATTCCGTCAAATGTTTTAGCTTTTGGGAATCCTTGCAAAGTAATAAAGCAAATTTAACAATTTGCTTTATTACTTGTATATGACTTTTATATGTTAATCCCATTGTTTTGAGTTTAAGTTTTCTCTCAATAAGTTGTTCGCTGCTAAATAATCAAGGATTCTGAAATTTAATAGATTTCTAAAATCTCTCATAGCTGTAGTGTAATTGGTTGTATTTCTTGGAGCTTTTTCTCTAAGTTCTGTAAGAGTTTTTTCTGAAAGCATTCCAGTACGATATCTGTTTGGAGAGTATAAAGTCCAAGTTTCTGGAGGATAATATGAGGATCTGCATTCATTAGTATTTTCATTAATTAACATTTGTTGGAATACTTCTATTGGCATATCATGATATTCTTGAGGGATTTCCTTTTTATATGGCATTAGCCTTTCTGGAAGTTGTACTTCAGGCTCGGAAATTTCTTCATCATCATAATACATACTTTCTAAATATTCCATGCAACCTATACCATATATTCTTATAGATTTTGCAAAATCTTCCAGAATACCTTCTTCTTCTGCAAATTCTGACATGATATCTAAGAAAGAGCAAGCACCTTTTCCTGAGCTTATATAGTCTGTTATTACTACTTTTTTACCGGTTTTTTCATGAACGTGTACTATATGTGCAGGATCTGCTTGAATTCTTTTTAAATATCTCTTGTATGCTTTTTTCTCTTCTGGAGTAGGTTCCATGGCTTTTATTTTTACTAATCCATCTGGAGTTTTTCTGTACCAATATTTAGAAAAAGCAACTCCCTTATAGTCATCAAGTCCATCTTTCATCCATAATGCAGTATTTAAAAACCATTTTGGACTTCTGCCAAGACATAATATTGGTTCATTTTTTAGGCCTCTATACAAATCACATACATCAATAAATTGTTTCATTATTCTATCATCTTTAAGAGGCATATACCTTTTATTCGCATTGTTTAAATCTTCGGGTTTAACTTCTGTTTCAAAGTTTGCATACCTTTTTCTTAATATTTGTTTCATATTGTCTGATAGTTTATTATACTTAAAATAGTCTATATCTTCGACTCTTCTAGGTTTATGTTTTTCCCCAAAAAATACAACATATGGCAATCCTGTTAAGGATGTTATTTGATTGTTTGCGGTACTATTTTTTGAGTTTGTTTTTAATTCTGTTGTTTGATAGTTGTTATTTTTGACAGAATTTAGACCTACACAGATAGAATTGATTCTCATAAAATTTCTCCTATTTTTTTGCATTAAAAATAAGACAAAATTTTTTTTGCTATTTAACTGTAAAATATGTTTAGAAAATTTAAAAATTAAATTTGTATTAATCCGCTAATTTAATATTATTTATGTCCACCATCGTCAGAATATTCGTCAAATATAAAATCTGTACTTGAAGAGTTTATTCTGTCAGGGTATCCCATTATTTTTAATCTTGGATAAATTTCCTTTCCTCGCTTAAAGAATTTTATACCTGCGCTCCCTTTAGGAGGTACAATGTGTTCTGCAGCTTCTTCAAATAAGGCAAGGACTTCAGCGCCTTTTGGGAATTTATATTTTTCGTATATTTTCTGTTTTGCTCTTGCACAAATTTTGGCAGGTTTTGTTTTTCCCTTTTCATCGCTTGCAAGAACTTCTGTATCAGATGTTATGTAGTAATTTTCAACAAAAGTTTTTATTATATTTTTTGATTGAGGATCTTTAGGATCAAAAAACTCAAGGAAATAAGATAAACGAATATTTTCTAGTTTTTTATCTTTAACCAAATTAGTTAATTTAATTATGTATGTAATAGCCTTTTCTTCTGGAATATTTTCTTCCTGAATGATATTTATCATATCTTGAATATTTGCATTTGCTTCAGATTCTCCAAGATATATTTTTGAAGCTTTTATGTATTCTCCACCTTTTTCATAATCAATATTACCTATAGAATCTGTGGCATAATTCTCAGCTTTTTTAACAAATGGATTTTTGCTCCAAACAGCATCTTGGAAAGTTAATATTTTTTCTATTGATGTATTATCTTCAATATTGTTATTTACAATATCAATTATTGTCTTTGCTTTTTTATAATTAGAGTCTGAGTATGAGGTTGGTATATATTGAAGCATAATTTCAGAAATATTATTATTTGTTTGATTGTACAGGTTTATAAAATCAAACATTGTATTGGTTATGTTATCCTGAGATTCTTTCATTTTTAATATGGTTTCAATTTCATTTCTTTTTATTGCATTATCTGCAGAGATGTTTCCGTTTTTAATATTTGTCAGTATTTTTATAAAGTCTATAATTGCATCTTTATTATTTTTATTGATTTCAACTTCGTATACATAATCTACTAATTCTACCAGAGGTTCGGAATTTGAAATTTCAGCACTTTGAATTAGTAAGTTTGTAAGATTATCTTTTATTATATCGGCATTATTATTTGAGTTTGTGTGCTTATTAGTAGATGTTTCCCAGTTGATAGAGTTTTGTCTAAGAAGTTTCAAGCAGGTTGATATAGAAATTTGATATTTGTCGCAGATATCTTTGAGACTTTTTCCTGATAATACAAACTCTAGCAAATCTTCTTTAGGAATATTACGTGATATTTCGAGTTTTTTTTGATGTTCGGTAATAATTCCACGTCTTTTAAGAAGAGTTTCATATTGTTTTTTCGTTAGTCCCAGTTCTGTATAAACCTCTTTATGAGAGTTATTTGATTTAATCATGTTTTCGATTTGTTCTGTTGGAATTTTAGAGGTAACTTCTTTAATTTCTGATTTTGGAGTTTTAATTTTATATCCATTTAGCATTTTATAGTACATATATTGTGAAATATTGTATTGGCTACAAATTTCCTCAAGAGTTTTTTCGGAACTAATTTCCTGTTCAAGAGTTTCTTTAGACATAGGGAATTCAATACTTCTGCTTTTTCTTTTCCAAGGTGCTTCCAATTCAAATTTTTGTTCTAATTTATAAAAAGCTCCTTTACTTATTCCAAGCATTTCAATTGCTTCTTTTAAGTTTGTTGTAGAATTGATAACTTCGACAAATTGTTCTCTGGTTATACTGTTCATTTTTTCTCTGGAGATTTTTTGTGGACTCACAATTTTTCCCTCATCAAGTAATGCTTGAAATTGAGCTGAAGATAATTTGTATTTTTCTCTGATTTCTGCAATGCTCATTCCTGAGTCGATATCTTTTTGAATTTCATCTTTATTGATATTAAATCTTCTTTCTCTTGCTTCAATAGCAGGGGTGGTGATGTTGTTAACACGCATTGCGTATTGTAATGTTTGTGTACTGATATTATATTCATCACAGATTTCTTTTATTGATTTTCCGGAGAGACTCAATTCTTTAAGATCTTCTGCTGATAAACTCGCCCATTCTTCATGAATATTTATTGGATCTTCTGTTATATTAAATTTATCTTTTAATCTATTGTATGTTTTAATATTGGAAGAAAGTCCTAATTTTTTTAGTACTTCATATCTACTTTTAGAACTTTTTATAGCTGAGTAGAATTCTTCCTGTGTTATATCTTTCACAGCTTCGTTGGCAATCATTTTTTTTGATTTAATTTGATTTTTCTTAATTAATTTAAGGTATTGTTGAGATGAAATGTTGTATTTCCTTAGAATTTTATCTTTAGGAATTCCGTTTTTTACATCTTCAATAAAGTTTTCAATATTAACGTTTTTACTGTTTTGTTTTATTTTTTTTCTAGGAGTAGCAATATTAAATTCTTTAACTATTTTACAGTAGAGGCTGGAACTTATTCCCAGTTCTTTCCAAATATCTTTTGCCTCAACATTTTGTTCAAGTTTTTTATTTATTTCTTCAGCTAATTTTTTGTGATCAAAAGTTTTCTGTTTTTTAGAAATTGCAATTGACGCAAGCGCATTGGCAGTAGAAGAGTCACTTGAAATTTTTAAAGATTCTTCAACAGATTTATTGTCGTCGGATTCTCCTTTGAAAGTTATGTCTTTTTTTATAGTAGGACTTCCGATATTTTTAGAATTTATATAAGAGTAAAAATTGTATTTTTTTAACTTGTCCAATTACTTTAACCTTTATTACCTACAATGTAATAAAGTAATATGAATATAAAAAATTGCTAAAAAATCTGTTTAATTATAATAAAATCAAGTTTTTATTTTGTTTTAAATTTTAATATCTATTGTGTATTTTTTGTTTCGTACAAATAGAACTTTACCAATTTGTATTTTTCTAAAACTATTAATTTACAGCGTTTTTTAAATTCCATAATAGATTTTTTAAATTTCTGTTTAAGGATGTTTGGTAGTTGTAAATCAGAATATATTGCCTTGAAATCGATGTTGTTAACATCTTTTGAGTGTCGTACTTTATTCATATAGAATTTATCTTGTTGGGAATGCAGTTCTGTTACTAGGTCTAGTAAATCAAAGCAAACTTCACTTTTGAGATTTATAGAATATTTTCCAAAAATATCTTTATATGTGTCTACAAAATCCAAAATTCCTTGTTCTATTGATGGATATATTTCAAGTCTGAATAAATCATCTTTTGAGGGTTTTTTATATATCGGTACAGTATCCTTTATTGAATCTAAAGGTAATTCAGGTGCAGTGAACAATAGTTCTAATATATTTATTTTGGGGATATCTTCATTTACAAAATTTCTATTAACAAATGTTTTGTATTTAAATTCGGTATTTTCCAAAAATGTTCCGCTGAATATTCCTAATATAACCTTATTCCCGAAAACATTTGAGAGAAACGCTTGTGAAGAAAATGATCCGGTTGTCATATCTATTGTTGCGATTCTGTTATTTTTAATTTCGAGTTGTTCTACATATTTTTGGTATTCAATATAGTGTTCTTTTGCTCGGTTTTGTATAATTTTAATATTTTTATTAAATAGATTTTTTGCTTCCTCAAATGTGTCAGGAGGATTTTTAAAATCAGTGCAAATATCTTTATTCATTTCAAAAATATTTTTTAAGTATACAAAACTATTTCTGTAGTCAAGAAAACATTTTATATTTAATATTCTAGGAGCATAGATATAATGATTTTCGAGAGCATTTTTACCTGATAGAATATTATAAACTTTTTGTAAAATATATCCGTCTCTTGATACAAATAATAAATTGTTTATATCATTAAGTTTGCATTGTTCTATAATATATTGAATATATCCTATCGCAAATGCTCCACCAATATTGTAGGCCAAATTATACCAATAATCATTTGATTTAGTGGATAATTTAATTGCCGACATTGCTGTAATTATGCTAAAATCGAGAGAATATTTTTTCTCCGATAATTGAGCATATTTTTTGCCATTTTTTGTTTTGAAAAATTTGTTAATATATTTTTCAAAAAAAATTGCCTTAAATCCGCTATCTATTGCGTTAAAATAGTCACTTTGTAAGTTATCACCAATATGGATAATTTTTTGAGGTTGAGTTTTTAGCTCTTCAACAATTTCTTTGTACAAGCTTTTGGTATATTTAGTTTTTTTATATTCACTGGATACATATACCTTTGCTATATCTGTAAATCCATTTTTATATAAAACATCCTTTAAAAATTCTTCAGGTAGATACATATCAGATGTAGCAATGATTTTTTTACCCAGAGTCTTGGCTTTATCATAAAGATGTTTTATAAAAGGATTTGGTCTTAGTATTTGTTTTTCAAGCTCTAATTCAAAAATTTTTAATTCTTTATATTCTGGACATATATTTTCATAAATATCATCAATAGTTATATCTTCGTATTGTGAAAAAGTATATCGGGCACGTTTTTCTGCTAATATGCGTTCTTTTTTAAACCCTTTGGCTTTACATAACTCTTCAATATGTTCAAAAAGATCTTCTGCTTTTATATATGGTCTGATTAAAAGTGTGTCAAATATATCAAAACTAACAAAATCAACATTCTCAACCAGATTATTAAATTTTTCAATTTCTTTTTTGTACATATTTTAATTCTCGTTAAAGATTAAAACTGTTTTACTAAAAAACTTATAGAAAACAGCAAAATACAATATGTAGTTGATTTAGATAAAAAATAATTTCGAATCCTTATACTACAAAACGGAGTAATAGGGATTTGAACCCTAGATGCAGATTGCTCCACATAACACCTTAGCAGGGTGCCGCCTTCAGCCACTCGGCCATTACTCCATTTCTATATATACTATTGTCAATTACATGCGATATTCTTATAATAACATAAATATTTTATTTCGTAAATATTTTTTATTTTTATTTTAGCTTGACCATTACTGCTTTGTAGGTTAAAATATAGTCAAAATAGGTTTAGAAAGGTTGTTTTTATGATTGAAATGAAAGTTATGGGTATTGCTTTAGATACCAGAACAGGTTCCCCAATAGTTGTTTTGCATGATAAGGAAAATAGAAAGGCTTTGCCGATTTGGATTGGTTCTGCTGAGGCAAGTGCAATTATAAGAAAAATTGAAAATTTATCTGTTGCAAGACCTATGACTCATGATCTGATTATTAATATTATTGAAAAAACAGGTTATTCTCTTGATAGAATTGAAATAAATGATGTTGAAAAAGATACGTATTATGCTACTTTATTCTTGTCTAACCAAAATGGCGATGTGTTGGAAATAGATTCAAGACCATCGGATGCTATTGCGGTTGCTATTAGGGTTGATGCTCCTATTTTCGTTACGGCAAATGTTATTTCAAATGGTTCTGTGTCTACAGATTCCGCTAAAGATGAAGAAGAAGCTCAAGAATTTAAAAAATTTGTTCAAAGCATAAAACCTTCTGATTTTGAAAAATTGATGAAAGATAATGAACATCATGAAAGTGATCAGTAAGTTTATTTGTTAAGAATGTAAAAATTATATTTTTTATTGAATATATTAAATTTTTTAGTTTTTAATATAATTAAGGTAATAATATGAGTAGAATTGATTCAATACAGCCGAATAATATTTTTAGAGTGAATCCTGTAACTTTTTTGGGTGACGATTCCAAGAATAATAGGAATACCCCTTTGAGTTTTGATACAGGTTTGTTTAGGCAGCAATCTAACGACAATTATAACTTAAATCATCCTAGAGTTATAGGAAGTGATACTCAGGCTAAGAACTTAGATATTTTAGCTTAATATTTGTTAATAATTAGGCTTCTTTACGCAATTTTTTACTCCAAAAATTTTTATATATAATGTAAGGAAAATTTTATTGGGGGTAATATGAGCTCAAATGCCATAAGGAGTTTAGGAAATTTTAATGTAAATCTATACAGAGCTAAGTTAAATTACAATAATAATTTCTTGCAATCTGCGGTTAAAACTGAGCAATACAACCTAAATCATCCTAAGATGAATGATACTCAAGGTATAAAAGCCTCTCCGGTTGCAAATGTATTGGATTACATTTGCTAGTGTAAAAATATATTTTGTGAGTAATTTGGCTTATAAATTAGGTTTGTATCAGAAAATATTGGCGTGAACGAAAAGTTAGTTTGTTCACGCTTTTTTAGTGAACATAATCCTATTATTTTTTCGTCGTCTTTGAATAAGTTTTTTAAAAATTCCATATTATACTTCCTTATATTTTTATTGTATAATATTTTTAATGACAGGTAAAATTAAGTCAATATAAGGAGAATTATTATGGCTGGAAAAATTACAAAAGATATGAACATTATGGATATAGTTCAACAATGTCCTGAAAGTATTGCGGTTTTTCAAAAATATGGTCTAGGTTGCATTGGTTGTGCAGCTGCTCATTTTGAAAACTTAGAAGCCGGTGCAAAAGTTCACGGATTTGACCCGGATGCAATGGTTGCAGATATTAATGCTTTAATAGAAGATTAGGTTAAATTATTCTATAAATTGAATAAATAAAAAAATACGGTATTTATCAAATACCGTATTTTTTACTATGTATTATTAAAATTATTTGCTTAAGAAACCTGCCATTGAAGGTTTGTTTGTTTGAACTTGCTTAGCGGGCCCAACAGATGCAAGCTTTGGCTGATTAGCTTTTTCTTGTTCCAATTTTTCTTCTTTTTCTTTCGCGATTGCTCGTTTTGTCATTCCTTCACAGTATCTTGCCAGCCACATCATGAATACTGGAACAAGTACAATTGTTGATGCAAAACCGAATGCACTATTATATGTTTTTGCTCTGTTTATAAATTTATTGTTGCTAGAAGAGAATACAGAGTATATGTTTTCAAGAGCATCTGAACCTTTTGCTTTTTTGAATGCTTCCTTGATTTCATCTATTGTAGAATCTTTAAGTGATTTGCCGTTATTGAACTGTTTCAATATAGTTTCTGTATTTTCTTTTACTGATTTGTCTATTTTTAGAACTTTTTTAACGTTTCCGCCGTTTTCTTCTAAGAATTTAAAGAAACCGTTGATTCCGTCTTTGTAATCGCTTATGTTACTGTATTTAGAAACGATCTGTTCACTTGTTAGTACTTCAATACCTTGTCCTGCTGTAAAGTAATTCTTAACTTTGTGGAATATACTCTTGTCGTGGTCTTTAGGAGTGAAGTTTAACGCAAGACCTGATGTCTTGGCAAATAATCCTGAAAATCCACGGGACAAAGCTTTTGCTCCAAATAGAATCGCTACAAAGCTTGAAATATCTCTTACAAGGATTTCTTTTCTTTCTTTATCACTTTTTGCATTTACATATCTTGGAGGTAGGCAAAATCCAAATAAAAGTGTAAGCATAGCATTTACAGGCATTGAAGCTCCGTTAAATTCAAAGTTTTTAAGTAATTTATTAAGCCCCTTACTTTTTGTTGCTGTGTCTCCAAGTTTGGCAGCTAAGCTTCCGGTAAATGCTACATCCTTTTTATCTTCTTTATTCTTTTTGTCTTTTATATCATCTGCATTCTTTTTAGATTCTTCAGGCGTATCTTGGGCACCTTCCAAACCTTTAAGACCAGGGTCATGTTTGATACCAATGTTGTATAGTTTTGGTATTAATGTATAGAATGCAACTACAGCTCCCCACATTCCAAGATTAGAAATAATTCTTGTTCCAATTCTGTGTTTGTTGAAATTATTTATGAATTTTTCTAAATCCTGAACATCTTTAGGGTTTTTATTTTTAATGTTCTTCAATACATCTCCAGAATAATCCGTTAAGCTTTGGGTTAATCTTCGGATGTTTGTTCCTAGATTTTTATCTTTGCCCGAAACTTTTAGTGATACTGCTAATTCTTCACTTGAAGGAGCTGCATGAGCTTTTCTAAGTTTCATGTATTCATCTACTATAGAAGCGTAAAGTTTATTCGAACCTTTTTTGTCTTTATTGGCTCTTTTTAATTCTGCTTCTACAAGTTTGTCTGCAAACTTTTGAGCAGTTGCTTTCAGTTCTGCCCCTCTGAAACTTTCATCTGTGGAGTTTTCTAGAGCATTTTCAAAAATTTCGGTGTAGTAACCTTTTTTTAGCTCAGTATGATCTTGTAATTTATCAAAATTTCTTTTTGCATAATCTGCAAAACTGTTTCCAAGTACTTCTATATGATTAGTATGTACATTGTTAGCAGTACCTGAAGCTTTTTTAACTACGCTTAATATTCCAAGTGGAATTAAAAAGGCACTCGGACCGCTTAGAATTTCTCTTATACCTTCTCTTCTGGCAAATTCCCAGTTCAAAGGTCCGGTCTTTTTGCCATTTTCATCTTCTTTTCTGTTACGGTTAAGTCCTTCATAAATTCTTGGAGCAACCATGCCAATACCATCTTGAGCAATAAAAGACGCAGCAAAACCACCTTTGTCAATTGCATCCATAAGAGTAACTACAGGGTTAAAACTCCCTGTGAAGTTTGGTTTTGCTTGATTATTTTTACTATTTAACCTATTGTGCTCATTAGCACCTAACGCTGAATTTATTGCTTTTACTGACATGTCCCTACTTTAAAATTTTCATAACTACACACATATTTAAAAACTTGTACTTTACACTTATTGCTTTTTTCTGATTGCTTTTTTAAGAAAAATTAAGAAAAGGTTATAAATGTATTAAGTGTACTTATTATACTTAATATTTTAAATTCGTGCAAGTTTTTTACTACAAATATAACAATAATTTTACAAAAAAGTAATAAACCCTATTTGTATAAAATAAATCGCCTAATTTACTATAAAATTGACACTATTTTTTGTCCGCGATAAACTCTTCTTATGGAAGTAAATGTTATCGGTGCGGGTTTAGCAGGTAGTGAAGCAGCTTTGCAGCTAGCTAAACGTGGTATAAAAGTTAATTTATATGAAATGCGCCCAAAGAAGTCTACATGGGCGCATAAGACAGACAAGTTTGCTGAATTTGTATGTTCAAATAGTCTGGGAGCATCTGATTGTTCTAATGCGTCTGGGCTTTTGAAAAAGGAAATGGAATTACTTGGAGGCGAACTTATTGCAATAGCAAGAGCTTGTTCAGTTCCTGCAGGTAATGCTTTAGCAATTGATAGAGAATTGTTTTCCAGTACGGTAACTGAAAGAATTTTATCTAATGAAAATATAAATGTTATAAAAGATGAGGTATGTAAAATTCCAGATAGTTATACAATAATTGCGTCTGGACCTTTGACTTCTGATTCATTAGCTGATTCTATAAAAGAATTTACTCAAAGTGAGCATTTACATTTTTTTGATGCGATAGCTCCTATAGTTGAAAAAGACAGTATAAATTTTGATAAGGCCTTTTGGGCAAGCAGGTATGATAAAGGTGAGGCTTCATACATAAACTGCCCTATGAATAAAGAAGAATATGAAAAGTTTTATAATATATTAATAAATGCTCCCAAAATTGAGTTAAAAGAATTTGAAAAAAATGCAAAATTTTTTGAAAGTTGTCTCCCTATAGAAGTATTGGCTTCAAGAGGAGTTGATACTCTTAGATTTGGACCAATGAAGCCTGTTGGTTTGGTAGATAAAAGAACAGGTGTTGAAAATTATGCTGTTGTTCAATTACGTCAAGATAACTCCGCAAAAACATTGTATAATCTTGTAGGATTTCAAACTAATTTAAAATGGGGTAGTCAAAAAGAGCTTTTACAGTCTATTCCTGGATTAGAAAATGTTAACATTGTACGATATGGGGTAATGCATAGAAATACTTTCATAAATTCTCCAAAAGTATTGTATCCTTCTTTACAGACAAGAAGTAGAAAAGATTTGTTTTTTGCAGGACAAATTACAGGTACTGAAGGTTATACTGAGTCAATTGCAACCGGTATGCTTGCTGGTATTAATATGGCTCGATTAATTGAAGGTAAGGATTTAATTATTCTTCCTAAAATTACCATGTTAGGAGCATTAACGAATTATATAAGTGATGTTGAACATGAAAAATTTCAGCCAATAAATTCAAATTGGGGAATTGTAGAACCAGTTGATTTGCCTAAAAAGGAAAGAAAAAATAAAAAATTAAAGGCTGAATTGATTTCTAAAAGGTCATTAGAATATATAAACGCTTGTAAATAATAGCTAAATATGTTAAAATTATTGATATATTAAGGTTGAGTTTAATTTGAGGTTATAAGTATGAAAAAAGCATTCACTCTTTCAGAAGTTTTAATTACTGTTGGTATTATAGGTGTTGTCGCAGCTATGACTGTACCAACTCTAATGCAAAATTACCAAAAACAAAGCTATATTACTCAGTTAAAGAAATCATTTAGTGAATTGTCGCAAGTTGCGGAGTCTGCTATGGCAGATAGTAATTCTCCTAGGTTAATGGAAACAAAAGCAGTTCGTGCTGGAACGGATAATTTTTTACAAACATATTTTAAGACAACTCAAATATGTGATGCTGCAAACGGAGTGGATTGTTTTGCTTCAGAATATACCACTTTGAATGGGACAGCATATCGTCTAAGGGATCTTCTTTCTGGAACATCTTCTTGTGCAGTTTTAGCAAGTGGTAGTTCTTTGTGTTTAGCAAATAGATCTAGTTTTATATCTGCAGTTGTTGATGTAAATGGAAAACAAGGTCCTAACATTTTAGGAAGAGATTTGTTCTCTTTATATATTCAGAATGATGGGACTGTAACATCTCCTACTAGCCCAAGCGCTGCTTCTGTTGAAGACTGTCAAACTGGTGATTATGGCGCTTGTTTAGGAGTTATTCTAAAAGATGGCTGGGTAATGGATTACTAAATTATATTTTATAAAAAAAGGATTTGTTGAGAAACAAATCCTTTTTTTTATGCTTTTGTATCAATTTTTTGAGCTTGATTATTTGCTTTCTTGTTTTTATCTTCGAGTCCCAAAAATCTCAGCGCAGGGTGTATAAATGCGTGACTGACTTGTGGTGCAAGAATTGCAAGACCAAGAACTGATCCAATTATGTTACTTAATTCTACAGCACCTTTTACATATGCAAATTTTTCAGGATTTTTCTTTTTAAGTTCTTCTATCAAAGTGGCATCATACAAGTCTTTTACTTTAGAATTACTGCCTGGCAGATTTTTATTAAGAGTTGCTAATCTGTTATCAATTGACGGATTATCTGCAAGTTTTCTGTAATGCAAATATTCTTTAACATCTTTAAAATGTTCAAAACCTTGAGTATTTTTGAAAAGTTTTTCTTTTGCCAGTTTGAATCCGCCTTTTTTAAATACAGGAACTATCAATGCCATGTATACAGCAAGACAAGTAGCCTGATATAAAAATTCTTTTGCCGCTGCATATTGTTTAGTATCAGAGTCAATATCTTTGTCAACAAGTATAAAACCTGGTCTACCAATAGATTTAAGTGTAGTTTCTATTGCTACTGATTGAGTGGTGTTCTGTGCAATAGTTGCAAGTTGTGAACTTGTAATAAAACTTTTAATTGGTTCTATCATAATCCACCTACCCTTAAACCAACTTGAGGTTTAGCTGTAAAAGTACTTAATTTTGGATATTTATTCATATTAGCTATTGAATTTAAATTTGCCGGAGTGTAAACAGGAGGTTGTTCTGTTTCCATAACTTTTTTAGGTTCTTTTTTATCAGGAGCTTTAAGTCCCATTTTATCCATTATCGGTTTAATTGCGACAGAACAAAGCCCAGGAATTACGAATAGTGCAGCAGCACATACTCCCATAAACATAAGGTTCTTTTCTGCGCGGCTTGCAAGAGCTTTATCTTTAAATGCTTTTTTTGCAAGTCCTCCGGCTAATTCTCCACATGCCCAATATGCAGGAATAGCTATTACTTCTGTTAACCCTTCTCTCAGGGCTGTGTATTTTTTAGTCTCAGGGTTTTCTGTTTTGTCCATCATAGTGAACATAGGACGGCAAATCCCCTTTACTGTTGCAATTGCCATTACAACGTAGGTTGGTTTGTTATTTTCACCCAAAGATTTACATATTTTTTTTACAAAATTATTTATTGACATGGTTCCTTTTAATCAAAATCCCTAAATATTTTTTTTTGCTAGTGTATTCTACATTTGTTATAATATATTACGAAAAAAATATTTGCAAATAAAAAATGAACTTTTTTTATTCTTATTCGTTATATTAGTATAGAGGTTAAATTTTATGGAAAATAAATGTACTAAATACGAAGCTTTATTTACTTTTGGAAATGAAGACAGTTTGAAAGAACATCTTGCAGTTTGTGAAGATTGTCAAAAAGAACAAGAGATAATGGACAAAGTTTCTCAATTGTTGCATGAGGTTAGGCCATATTATAGAGAAAAAAGACGTAGTGTGGTAAAACTAAAAGCTGCTTGTGCAGTTTTTGCAATACTTTTAAGTAGTGTGACATTAGGCGTAGTGAATTTCAATGAGGATGTGTCTGAGACAATAAGATATGGAAATGTCTTAAGTGCTGAAGATTACGGTTTCCCTGTTGATTCATACGGCTTTTTGATGGTGGAATAGTTAATGGATTTTAAAGAGCTTATAAAAAGCAATCAAAACAACGTAAGGAATATAATTAAATTAATTACTAAAGAAGTAAATGAGGATTTGGAACAAGAAGTATATTTGAAAGTATGGAAAAATGCTCACAGATATACTGAAAGAGGAGTGCTGAAAAGTTGGATTGGCACCATTGCAAAGAATGTTTCAAAAGATTACCTAAAATCTTCATATAAAAAAAATACTGATAAGTCAGTTGCAGATGATGAATTTATAAATTCCATAAGAGATAAAAAGCAATCTCCGGAGTTAAAGCTTATAAGTAACGAAAGACAAACAAAAATTATTAAAGCAATAAATTTGTTAAAACCAAAATTTAAAGAAACCATAATGTTATGTGAAATTTATGGCTACTCTTATGAGGAAGCTGCTAAAAAATTAAACTGTCCGGTAGGGACAATAAAATCTAGATTGTATAACGCAAAGAAAGAATTGGCAATTCAATTAAAGGATTTACTGTAAAAAGAAAGGATTAGAAAGTTATGATTATGAAAAAAACACTGTTAGTTGCTTGTGCTATGATATTTGCTGCTTCATCTGCTGTATTCGCGGCTGATGCAGTTAATCCGGAACCTGCAAAAGTTCCAGTTAAAGAACAAGAATGTAATTTGAAGACTAGACCTCACCATCCTTCTCCTGATTTCAAGAAACGTCAGGCTGATTTTGAAAATCGTTTGCAGCTAACAGAAGAGCAGAAAGCTGAAGCAGAACAAATTCGTAAAAAAGGTCATGAAGAAATGAAACCTATTATGGATCAAATAAGAGCTAAAAGACAAGAAGCAGAAGCTGTAAAACGTTCAAGAATGTCTGAAAGAATGCAAAGACAAAAGTTAGCTCAAATTGATAAAGATATTGCAAAATTGAAAAATGAAGCAAATATGCTGCGTGTTAAAAATATGAGAGAATTTGAATCAATTTTAACAGTTAAGCAAAAACAAGAATTAAAGAAAATGAAAGAAGAGGGTAGAAAAGAATTCCAGAAAAAACAAAAAAGAGGTGGAGGCCACTTAAGAATTAGAAGAATAAAAAATCACAGAGCTTTTTAAATAAAATTCAAATAATGCAAAAGGGTTGACTAATAATCAACCCTTTTATAATATGAACTTGAAATGGAGAGTTTATGAAAATATTTGACAATGTTTTAGATTTAATTGGGAATACGCCATTAGTTAAAATAAACAATTTAAATCAAGGTAAAGCTTTCATTGTTGCAAAATTAGAAAGTTTTAATCCTGGCGGCTCTGTTAAAGATAGACCTGCACTTAATATGATTGAGGATGCAGAAAAAAAAGGACTTATTAACAAAGATACAGTGATAATAGAACCAACAAGCGGGAATACAGGTATTGGTTTAGCTCTTGTTTGTGCTGTAAAAGGATACAAAATGATCCTTACAATGCCTGAAACTATGAGTGTAGAAAGACGAAAATTGCTTAGTGCATACGGGGCAGAACTTGTTTTAACATCTGGAGATAAAGGGATGCAAGGTGCTGTTGATAAGGCAGAAGAGTTGCATAGAGAAATAAAAAATTCTTTTATCCCTCAGCAGTTTAATAATCCATCAAATCCTGAAATTCATGAAAGAATAACTGCTGAAGAAATTTGGACGGACACTGATGGAAAAGTTGATGTTATTGTTGCAGGTGTTGGTACAGGAGGTACAATATCAGGTATTGCTAAGGGTTTGAAAGCGAAGAAAAAAAGTGTTAAAGCTATTGCTGTTGAACCTTTTAATTCTCAAGTTTTGCAGGGACGTTCACCTTCTTCTCATGCTATTCAAGGTATTGGGGCAAATTTTATCCCACAGAATTTTGAAAAAGATTTTATTGATGAAATTGTTGCAGTCAAAGATGAAGATGCTATGGAGACAGCAAGAAATATTGCGAAAAAAGAAGGTATTTTAGCGGGAATTTCTTCAGGGGCTTCTATGTACGCAGCATTAGAACTGTCCAAAAAAGAAGAATATGCAGGAAAGACTATTGTAGTTATACTTCCTGATACCGGAGAAAGGTATTTAAGTAGTGCATTATTTTAATTATTAAATAATATTTATAAAAAAACAGATATAGATTAATTTTCTATATCTGTTTTTTATTAGTAGTTATTTAGAAATGAATTACATCATTCCGCCCATACCGCCCATTCCAGGCATAGCAGGTACTTCTGGTTTTTCTTCAGGAATATCAACTACTGCTGCTTCTGTTGTAAGTAACATAGAACCTACTGAAGCTGCGTTCATAAGAGCTGAACGTGTAACTTTTGCAGGGTCAACAATACCTGATTTGAACATGTCAACATATTCGTCGTTCAATGCATCATAGCCGTATGCAGAATCATGAGACATAACTGTATCGACTACAACATCTGCTTTAGCTCCTGCGTTGTGTGCAATTGCTCTTAGAGGTACATCTAAAGCTGCTGTTAGGATCTTAAATCCGATTTTTTCATCGTCTGATGAGAATGTTGTTGTGTCTATCAGTTTAGAAAGTTTTTGTTGAACTCTAACAAGTGCAACACCACCACCAGGTACAATACCTTCTTCATTAGCAGCTCTTGTAGCGTTTAGAGCATCTTCAATTCTCAATTTTCTTTCTTTTAATTCAACTTCACTTGCTGCACCTACTTCAATTACGGCAACACCGCCAGATAGTTTAGCAACACGTTCTTGAAGTTTTTCTTTATCATATTCAGAATCAGATGATTCTATTTGTTTTCTGATCAATCTTACTCTTTCTTGAACAGCTGCTTTTGTTTCATCGCCAACAACTATTGTTGTTTCATCTTTAGTTACAGTTACTCTTTTTGCTTTACCTAACATTTGAGTTGTAACGTTTTCTAGTTTGATACCTAGTTCTTCAGTGAACATTTCTCCGCCGGTAAGAATTGCGATATCTTCAAGCATAGCTTTTCTTCTGTCACCAAAACCTGGAGCTTTAACTGCTACAGCTCTTAGAACTTTTCTCATTGTGTTTACAACTAATGTTGCAAGAGCTTCTCCTTCTACATCTTCTGCGATTAATAGTAAAGATCTTCCGTCACGAGCTACTTGTTCAAGTAGAGGAACTAAATCTGATATTAAATTGATTTTTTTGTTGCAACAAAATACATAAGCATCTTCTAATACTGCTTCCATTCTTTCTGCATCTGTTACAAAGTATGGAGATAAATAACCTTTATCGAATTGCATACCTTCTACAACTTTTAAATTTGTTCCGAAAGATTTTGATTCTTCTACTGTAATTACTCCGTCGTGACCTACTTTTTCCATTGCTTCTGCAATTAGTTCACCGATTTCTTTATTGTTACCTGCAGAAATTGCAGCTACTTGTGCGATTTCTTCTTTCGTATTTACAGGTCTTGACATATCTTTAATTTCTTTTACAGATACTTCTACTGCTTTGTCAATACCGCGTTTCATAGACATCGGATTTGCACCTGCTGTAAGATTTTTTAATCCTTCTCTTACTATTGCTTGTGCTAGAACTGATGCTGTTGTAGTACCGTCACCTGCAACATCGTTTGTTTTTGAAGATACTTCTTTTAATAGCTGAGCTCCAGCGTTTTCCAATCCATCTTTAAGTTCAATTTCTTTTGCGATTGTAACACCGTCATTAACTATTTGTGGAGCACCATATGTTTTTTCTAAAATAACGTTACGACCTTTTGGTCCAAGTGTAACTTTTACAGCGTCTGCTACTGCATCTATACCGTTTAGAAGTGCTTTTCTTGCTTCTTCGTTAAATACTATACGTTTTGCCATTTTTTATTTCTCCTGTAATATTATTCAATAATTGCTAATGCATCTTTTACTGATAAAATTTTGTATTCAGTACCGTCCATTTTAATGTCAGTACCAGCATATTTAGCGTAAAGAACTGTATCTCCAACTTTTACATCCATAGGTTCTCTTTCACCCTTGTCAGTCATTTTACCTTGGCCAACAGCTACAACTTCACCTTTTTGAGGTTTTTCTTTTGCGCTGTCCGGAATAAATATTCCACCTGATGTTTGTTCAGTATCTTCAATAACTTTGATAACAATTCTGTCGCCTAATGGTTTTAACATAATATTTCTCCTTTTCTCCTAATATCAAGTCCACTACATATTTATATAACAATTTTAAGAAATAATTAAATTCCTTAAGGAAAAATTAATTTTTTATGGTATAGTTTTAACATAAAAGAAAAGGAGCAAGTTATGGAAAAAGTAGTATATACAAGAACTTCGGGGGGGGGGCAGCTCTAGGCTTTCTACCAGGTTTTAGCTCTTGTAAAAAAGCAAAAATATTGTATAATAGTGATATGGAAAATCATAAGAAAAGGTTCGGTTTTACATTAGCGGAAGTTTTAATTACTTTGGGAGTAATTGGAGTCGTTGCAGCTTTGACTTTACCTTCAGTGATTGCTAATTATCGTAACGAGCAGACTGCTGTAAAGTTAGAACATGCATATTCGGTAGTCGGCCAGGCGCTAGTTGCTGCTCAGGCAGAGCATGGAGATATGCAATCTTGGGATTTTGGTTATACTTATGGCGCAGATATATCAACAGTTTCTCATATTACGGTATTAAATGATTTTGCAAATAAATATTTTAAACCATACGTTAAATATGCTAAAGATTATGGATACAAATCTTTTACTCAATTAGGATATGATGGTGTATATACCCCTATAAATAAAACAAAAATGAATCAAGCTGGATATTCTATAATTTTATCTGATGGAACTTTTCTTATGATTTATCTTGGTACCGGATGTGATAACAAAGATGAATATGGAAACTGTACTCAAAGATCGTTTCGAAATATTGTATTTAGAGTAGATACTAATGGCTTTAACCCGCCAAATGTATCAGGGCGTGATTCATTTATTATGTCTATTGATTTACAGACACATAAATTTACAATGCACAATTATGGCATGGGACCAAGAAGTTACTATAAAAATTACTGCTCTAGTGATATTGATTCTCAAGTCTGCGGTTATTTAATAATGATGGATGGTTGGAAAATTAAAGATGATTATCCTTGGCGTTACTAATTACTCGTCGATATGGTAGGTGGTATAAGTTCATCTGGCTATAAACAAAAATTTTTTTTATGTTATTCTTAAACTATGAAACGGGTTATGTATGTCATCTTGGTTTTAATTTTTGTCCTTATATTTTTTAAGGCTTGTATAAAGTCTGATGTCGAGGATTCAATTAAACCTGTTTTACGTTCAAAAGATTATTTAGTTGAGAATTTTTACCCATATAGTCAAAAAAACGTGACAATAAATGGAGTTGATTATTTACAATCACAGGCTCCTATAGGAAAATTTGGCGGAACTTTTATATCTTCAACTATAGGTGAAGGACCTAAAACTTTTAATCCATTTAATTCAAAAGATAATATTTCATCATTGATGTCTGATATAATGTACGATGGTCTACTTACTACTGATGTTGTAACAGGAGAGCCAAGACCAAAGTTAGCAAAGGATTTTTCTGTAAATGGTAATGAGTATATCGTCCATTTACGAAGGGGAATAAAATGGTCTGATGGTATGCCTATTACCGCAGATGATGTTGTGTTTACTTGGCAGAATATTATATTGGACGGGTTTGGGAATACTTCAATAAGAGATTCTATTGTAATAGATGGAAAGCTTCCGACTGTTCAAAAAATTGATGATTATACGGTTAAGTTTGTTACGCCAAAACCTTTTGCCCCTTTTATAAGAATGCTCTCTTCTCCGATTGCTCCAAAGCATTTTTTTGGACCGGCTGTGAGTCGAGGTAAAGCTTATTTTGAAGGCTTTTTGTCTACTAATACTGATCCTGAAAAATTTGTAACATCTGGAGCTTTTAGACTTAAGGAGTATGTTCCTGCTCAAAGAGTTGTCTTTGAAAGAAATCCTAATTACTACGTAATAAATAAAGATGATAAAAAATTGCCTTATTTGGATAAATTTATTTATTTAATAGTCGGAGATGTAAATAATCAGGTTTTAAAATTTGAAGGCGGCGAATTAGATGAGATAAGCTTGCAAGGTGCTAATGTTGCAAGATTTAAAGAAATGGAAAAACATTCTGACTTTAAGGTATATAACTTGGGACCTGATACAGGAACTATGTACATTGCGATGAATATGAATAATCGTAAGGATGATAAAGGAAAATTTTATGTTAATCCTAAAAAACAAGTTTGGTTCCAAGATAAAAATTTTAGACAGGCTGTGGACTATGCAATAGATAGAAAAAATATGGTTCTTAATATTGCAAATGGTCTTGGAGAACCTTTGTTTACTCCTGAAACTTTGAATTCAATTTTTTTAAATAAAAAAATTACCGGTCACGACAAAAATATTGAAAAATCAAAAGAATTGTTGTTAAAATCCGGATTTAATTGGGATAGGGCAGGACATCTCATTGACAGATTCGGGAACCATGTAGAATTCGATTTGTACACAAATGCCGGAAATACTGAAAGAGAAGCAATTGGTGTTATGGTAAAACAAGATTTGGAAGATCTTGGAATGAAAGTAAACTTTAAGCCGATTGAATTTAACTCTTTGGTAAATAAACTTATGGCAACAATGGATTGGGATATGGTAATTATGGGATTTACAGGGTCTCCATTAGAACCGAACGGAGGAAAAAATGTTTGGTTGTCGGATGGAACTTTACACATATTTAATCAAAGGTTAGAGAAGGATTTAAACAGTAAAAGATATCCTTTTGAAAATCGTTTAGATTATTTGTATACGCAAGGGGCTTTAGCAACCAGTTTTGAAGCCAGAAAAAAGTTTTATGACGAATATCAGGAAATTGTATATGACGAAAAGCCTTTGATTTATATTTATTCTCCAATCAGAATTGCAGCGTTGAGAAATAAGTTTAAAAATATTTTTCCTACAAGTCTTGGAGGACTTACACACAATATTGAAGAAATTTATATTGAGGATGAAAAGTAATGCAAATACTTCTTTATATACTAAAAAGAATACTACAGACAATTCCCTTGTTAATTATAGTTTCGTTGATAAGCTTTTTTATAATAAGGTTATCACCTGTAGATCCGTTGGCAGAATTAAGATTAAACCCTTCTGTTTCAAAAGAAACTTTACAAAAGGAAACTGAAAGATTAGGACTTGATAAACCAATTATTGTGCAGTACGGTAAGTGGGCAAAATCTTTTGTCAAAGGAGATCTTGGTGTTACTTCAAATGGGGAGCAGGTCAGTACAAAGTTAAAAGAAAGAATTCCAAATACTTTGTTACTTACGGTAGTTGTTATATTTTTGTCTTGGGTGGTAGGTATCCCTTTGGGAGTGCTTGCTGCAGTTAATTGGAAATCTTCATTTGACAGAATTTTGACAGTTTTAACCAGTGTAGGGATGGCGATACCTTCCTTTTTCTTCGCAGTTTTATTGTTGATTTTTGCTGTAAAAACAGGTTGGTTCCCTGTTGGAGGGCTTACAAGTTCAAATTTCATGGAAATGTCTTTTGTTCAAAAGATCTTAGATATTACACATCATTTAATATTACCTGTGACTGTTTTATTTACGCTATCCTTAGCAGGATTGCAGCGTCAGATGAGAGGTAATTTATTGGATGTTTTGGATAGTGATTATGTAAAATTTGCACGTGCAAAAGGGGTTAGCGAAGGTAAGGTGATATTCAAACACGCTTTGAGAAATGCGGTGAACCCGTTGATAACCCTTTTAGGGTTTGAATTTGCAGGCCTGTTAAGCGGTGCAGCTTTGACAGAATATGTGTTTCAATATCCAGGGTTAGGTCGTTTGATTTTAGAAGCTGTATTGAGATCTGATATTAATTTGGTTATGGCCTCTCTTATGATGGGAGCCATAATGCTTGTTGTCGGTAATTTAATTGCTGATATTCTGCTTATTATTACGGATCCGCGTATTAGGCAAGGAGTACAGGCATGATTATAAGAGATTTGTTTAAACAATTATGGAAAGATAGATATGCCAGAATTGCTCTAATTCTTTTAGGAATGATATATTTTGCATTATTTTTTGCAGACTTTATAGCACCTTATACTAAAGATTTTTCTGATAGAACAATGGCTTATGTTCCCCCTTCTAAAATTTTTACTATAGATGAACATGGTAAATTTTCAAGACCATATACTTATAATTATAAGAGAGAATTTGACCCTGTAGAATTGAGAATTGTATATTCTTTAGATAGAAGTAAAAAGCATTATATTAAGTTTTTTGCTCAAGGTCAGCCTTACAAATTTTTAGGGCTAATTCCAATGAAAAGACATTTAATCACAACTGATAAAGATGGAAGATTGTTCCTTCTTGGTACTGATATAAATGGCAGAGATGTATTCTCAAGGATTCTTTTTGGCGGGAGAATTTCTATGACAATAGGATTTCTTGCATTATTTGTACTTTTCCCTATTGGACTTTTATATGGAGGTATTGCAGGGTATTTTGGAGGGAAAGTTGATGTGATAATGATGCGTTTTGCTGAAGCTGTTATGTCGATACCAAGTTTTTATTTACTCATAATACTTGCATCAATTCTGCCTTCTGGAATGACAAGCGTTCAGAGGTTTATGTTAATTGTTATTATTCTTGCGCTAATCGGATGGGCTGGTTTTGCAAGAGTCGTCAGAGGTATGGTTCTTTCAATAAAAAATCAGGAATATGTTCAAGCTGCAAAGTCAATTGGAGCTTCAAGATTAAGGATTATAGTAAAACATATTCTCCCTCAAACTACTAGTTTTGTTATTGTTGCTATGACATTGTCTGTTCCATCATATATTCTTTCAGAATCAGGTCTTAGCTTTTTAGGCTTAGGAATCCAACAACCAGATGCAAGCTGGGGGAATATGTTAAAAGAAGCTCAAGAGTACACAAATATAATTTACAGACCCTGGTTGTTAACTCCCGGTTTTTTAATTTTTATTGCTGTCTTGGCATTTAATTTAATTGGTGATACAATAAGAGATGTTTTAGATCCGAAAAGTAAGGTAAGATAGTTTTGTTTATGGAAAGTTTGACTGAGATTTTTGATATTTCTATTGCATTAAGAATAATTGCAGCTCTTTTATTGGGCTTTGCGATTGGTTTAGAAAGAGAAATGACCAATAAATATGCTGGTCTGAGAACAAATATTCTTGTTTGTCTTGGGGCTTGTATTTTTACTATAATTTCAATTTATGGTTTTCCTATGGTATCAGTTACAGGGTCTGAGTTTGGAACAAGGGATACTGCTCGTGTTGCTGCTCAGGTTGTTACAGGTATAGGTTTTATTGGTGGTGGTACTGTTTTAAGACATGGTGCGACGGTATTCGGCCTTACAACAGCAGCTACTTTGTGGGTATCTGCTGCTATTGGAATGGCTTGCGGTGCAGGGATGTACGGGTTAGCAATTACTTCTACAATTTTGTCTATAATTGTTCTTGTATCAGTCAGATTTTTTGAAAAAAATGTTCTTACAACAAGTACAAAAAATACGAAAAGATTAAAAATTAATATTTCTTGTAGTAACGAAAAGTCTAATGAAATTTATGACTATGTGATAGAGAACAGTACACACCTTAGAGAAATTTCCAAAAAACTTAATAAACAGGATGAAAATCTTACGAAAATTGTTGTAATTTTGGACTTTGTTGGGAAAAAGCCTATACAAAGTTTATATAAAACATACCAAAAACTTGATGGTGTTGAATCTATATCAATACAAGAATTTAACGAGTAGGAATTACATCTTTTTTACATTATTTAATAAGTTTGTATTATTCTTATCTTGGTCAACTTTTTTGTTACTTTCCGGAGTTGCTTCTAAATTTGCATAAAATTTTGGATCATCAAGAGATTCCATTGCTTTCATAACTCCAAGTCTTCCTGCTTTAAGTTGTAAGTCTGCCATTATGGCCTCGACAGCATAAGTTATAGCGATAGAAAATGCTGTCCAACTTACTCCAGCTACAGCAAGAGCTTTTGTAAGACTTGGTGTCATTAATATTGAGCCAAGTTTTTTATTTTCCACAAGTTGCATGAATTCATCCGGATGTTCTTGGAATTCTTTTATGATTCTTGTCCAAATATTGTTTAATTCTTCTTTTGGAATATTATCTAATATTTTTTCTGTTTTTGTCATAATTCCTAAGAATATTTGTTTGTTCATAGAAGCCATATTGAGCTTATCTAGTGCAAATTCTTCAAAATCACTATCGCTCATTTTTTCAATTTCTTTTTTCAAGCTTGAGATAACAGTTTTAGGATTTGAATATTTTTCAGGAATGAGGTTAAAAACATCTTTGATTTTAGCGGTTTTTACTCTATCGTTTAACGCATATAATAATTTTTTTGCATCTTCAATTTCTATTTCTACCAATGTTGGAATATCTTGAGGTTTCGCAAGAGTACTTGTTGCTTTTGGATTGATAAATTGGTTAACACTATTTAACGAGTTTTCACTTAGGCATTTTTCAAATCCATCTTTTCCAAGAACCTTTTGCATTATTTCTATTTGTTTTTTGTTAAGAGGGAATAAGCTATCATCATTTTTTATAAATTTGTTAATTAATTTGTACAGTTCTTCTTTAGCTTTGGCAAAATCTTCACTGTTTATAAAGTTTTTAATATCATCTACTTTTGGACCAAAATGTCTAATTGTACCTGCAAATTTTTCTCCGGTTGCAGCTTCAATAATATCTAGTGCATTTTCAAATCTTTTTGTATCATGAATAATATTTTCAGGCTTTGTAAATATGTCAATAACGTCGTTTCTAATCGCAGCTGGTATTGGGATATGTCTATTACTGTTTGTATTCTCAGCCCCATATATTAAGGCATTGAAAAACTTATTTACCTTTTCAATAGCTTTGTTATTCTCTGTTGTAATTTCCATTTGTTTGATAAAATTAATAATTTTAATTTTTGCACTGAATAAAGCATCGATTTGTTCTTCCTCAGAAAGAGCTTTGAATTTTTGAGAACCAATTTTACTATTTTTTAATAACTTACTAGCTATATTTATGATAGGATCATTTACAAAATCGATATCTTTTAGTAGTGCATTAAGTGGTCTATATGTAACACTTTTACCGTTTATATATGTGTTTGGAAGGCTTACATTATTTACATTTCTGCTAACATTTTTTTCGACATCTGATAAATATTTTTTAAACCATTTCTTTTGCATTAAGTTTGATCGATTACTGAAGAATGTTGCAATTTTGTCTAATAATTTAGCAGGAGATATTTTCCCTCTAGCAGCTTGAATTCCTGTTACAATAAGAGGAGATGCTGCAAGAGTGAGTCCACCATACCATACAAATGGCTGAGCTATTTCTGTTGCTGCTTCCATTGATTCTGAGTAAATTTGAGAATTATCATCAACTTTTTCGAATGTATTGAATATTTTACGTTGTAGATTTTTAGCATCTCGAATTTGTTCTTCAGATATGTCTTGTTTTTTCAATATTTCTCTTAGTGCTTGTTTTTCTTTATATTCATGTTTTTTGTACTTGTTATATGCATAATATTGTTTTAGTACATTTGGAATAAATAGAAGATATTCTTTGACTTTATTTGGTGTTTTCTTAGTACTTTTAATATCTTTTACTTCATTGTATTCTTCTTGTGTATATCCTATAAAGTTTTCTGGATTCTTTTCTAAGTCACGTTTTGCATTAAAACGACCGGCTCTTGCTGCAGATTTTTGAAGCTTAAGCCCTAATATCATACCAGCAAAGCCTGCAACTATACCACCGAATGCGCTTAAAATTTTGGTTTTACCTGATTTGTGACTAAAACCAATTGCAAATAATTTCTTGCCAAGTTCATTTAAGTTGTTCTTTTTCGGTTTAAATTTCGTATTTATATCAGTTTTGTTCAAAGAAGTTTTCTTCATTAATGAACCGGCAAATTCTTGCCACTGTCTAAAATATGCAAGGCCTGTTTTTTTACTGTTTTTTAGTTCTTTATATAGCTCTTTAATTTCTTCAGAGTCAAGTTTTTCAATATATTTATTAACAACTCTGTCAATTACGCCTGTTTTATTCAGAATCCATCCGGCTCCGGCACCAATTGTTGCTCCGAGTATTGGAGTTGAACCCATTATTACATTTGCAGCAACTTCCATGTTTTCAGAGTTCTTTTCTGCTTCATTGTTAATTACTCGTACAACTCTTTGTATTACGTCTTTGTCTTTTTCCGCTTGTTTTATTTCTTCAGGGGTTAATTCTCTTGTTACTTTTTGAGAATTGTCAGTTCTAGCAGATTTATCTTTTAGATATGCACGTCTGTCTTTTATAATGTTATATATTGATTTGAACATTCCTGATTTTAATTTTGTTTTCTTTTCTTTTTTTAATAGTTCAGGATGTTCTTTTAGTTCTTTTTTTGCAGCTTCTATTTGTTCTGAAGTGTAAGTTACCAAAGTTCTAGGATCTTCTAGTTCTTTTCTTGCTTGATATCGTGCGATTTTAGAACTGTCTGTTTGTAATTTTGCTTCGAAAATTGTTGATAGAATGAATACTCCTATTGAGCCTAGAGTTACAAGTCCATGATTTCTTAGCATTTTCTTTAATATTTTAGAAGTTTCTTTTGAGATTTTGCTTTGATAGTTAAGAAGTTCTCTTTTTAGTTCAGGATCTTTTACTTTTTTTATATCAGATTTATTTAATATTGATTCAAATCTATATTTGTGACTTGATTTGTTATAGTAGTCTCTTAATTTTTTTTGAAGTAGCTTTCCTTCTTCACTTTCAATCGCATTGTCGCGTATTGATAATATTTTGTTATAGAGTTTATACGTACTTTTTTTCGCTAAAATAATATTGCCGCCAAAAAATGCAGTCATAGTAGCTAGAGATGATAAAGGATCAATCGCTGTTTCTACATTTTCTGCAACATTTTCAGAATGATTATCCATTATATCAACTGCATCAATTATTGTTTGACCGTATTTTGCAGCTTTTTCTAATTCCGCAGGGGTATACTGACGCCTTTTGGCTAGTTCCTCCCTTTTGGCATCTTCATCTTTTTGGTTATTTTCCCATTTTTTAAAGTTTTTTTGGTTTTTTGCGACTTGAGAAAGTGAATTAAAAAAATCCATTTTATTCCTTTTTATTTTCCCCTATATAGATAAAAAGGATATAAAATTTTTATAATTGCTAATTTGTTAAATTTTGTGAATAGGTATGGATATCTCAAATTCGGTTATTTTTTTATTTGATTTTGTTAGTTGTAATGTAGCATTTTGAGCTTTAAGATTTGTTTGACAAATATGTAGACCGAGTCCGGAACCTGTTTTTTTGGTCGTAAATCCTTCTGAAAATATCTCTTTTTGTTTGTCTTCAGATATTGGGGTACCGTTATTAGCTATTTTTATGCTTGCAATATTTTTGTTGATTTTTATTTTTATATTGATTTCACCTTTTTTTTCTATTGCTTCAATTGCATTTTTAATTATATTTACTATACAAGCAAGAAATTTGTTTTCATCAACGTATACTTCTGCTGTATCTTTTGCTTCGTATTTTATTTTTATATCTTTATCATAGATGTATACATTTGATAATTTTATACCTTCTTCAATTAAATTTTTAATATCACAATTTTTGAATGTATAGTTGTTTAGTGATTTTAAATCCAAAAGGGAGTTTCCTATTATTTTAATAGACTTACTTATGCAGTTTATTGCGTTGTCAATTGATTTATTTTGAATTCCTTCTTGTTCAAGATTTTTTCTAATAATTTGTGTGTACAATTCACATATTGATAGATGATTCCGTATTTCATGAGCTATACATCTTGATTGAGCATAAACTATTTCTGAATTATCCATTTAGTCCCCTTTTTCTAAACCTAAAAGGGCTCAGCTTTTGGCTGAACCCTTTTCAAATTGATAAAATTAAGCCTCAAAACTTTTTGTTATACTGCTATTTTTGTACGTCTTTTATTTCCAAAACCGTTGTTTAATGCGTATAAAACAGCTTGAGTTCTGTCATTAACTTGAAGTTTTTGGAATATATTGTTTACGTGAGTTTTAACAGTAGTTTCTGATATAAATAATTTCCCTGCAATACCTTTGTAGTTATTACCTTGTGTAAGTAGTTCCAAAACTTCTTCTTCTCTTGCTGTAAGGTATGTAAGAAGGTTTTCTTCGGAAGTTGATGATGCTTCTTCTTTGAAAGAGTTTTGGAAATATTCGAAAAATCTTGAAGTAAGTGCAGTTGGAAGATAAATTTTTCCTGCTGCAACTTCATCCATTGCATAAATTAGTTGAGCAGATGCCATAGTTTTTAAAATGTAGCCTTTTGCACCGATCTTCATTGCTCTGAAGATTAAATCAGAATCATCATATCCGCTAAGTGCAATTACTTTTATTCCTAAATTAAGTTTTTCAATTTCTTGTATAGCTTGAAGCCCATCTTTTTCAGGCATATTGATGTCCATAAGGATAATGTCAGGACGATATTTTTTTGCAAGATTAATTCCAATATTCGCGCTTGTTGTTGTTCCTACTACATCATAGCTGCTTTCAAGTGTAATTAATTCTTTAACACCTCTTAAGTGATCTGCGTTATCGTCAATTAACAATACTCTGAATTTCCTTTTGAACTCTCTCATTTTATATCTCCCTATATTTAAGTAAACTTCCTTCTACACTATAAATACTACAACTTTTAGAGGGTATCTTTCATCCATGCCCTGATTGATATTCTTATCTTTTAGGTTTGAGAGTTTGTCTTACATCTTTGGATTGATAAAATACCTCAACCATGCTCTAGATCATGCTTTTCAGTATCGTATCCGCATGGTTGATTTTTTAATTTGCTCATATTTTTGGTCTAATATTGTTGTGGTATAATAATTCAGAAAAGAGGATTAGTGGATGGAAATTTTAATATTTTTAGTTGGTTTTTTTATTGGAGCTTTGTGCGTATTTATTCCTTTTAGAATAATTAATAAGAATAATAAGTTATCACAGGATATTCTTTTAGAGCAGATGAAGTTATATTTTGAAAATACTGCTAATAAGATTTTTAAAGAAAATTCTTCAGAGTTTTCAAGTCAAAATGCAGAAAGGTTAGATGAATTTTTCAAACGTTTCAGAGAGCGAATTGAAGATTTTGAAAAACGTGCTGAAGAAAACTTTAAACTAGAGACAGAAAATTTTACAAAGTTTGATATGAATATTAAAAGCTTTCTTGAGGCAGGTAATAAAATTTCCCACGATGCTAACTCTCTTGTGAATGTAATGCGTTCTGATAACAGGTCTTCAGGTCGTTGGGGAGAAATTGTTCTTGAAAGAGTCCTTGAGGCTTCGGGATTGAGAAAAGATGAAGAGTATAAAGTTCAGATGGGAACAGCTGAGGGACGACCTGACGCAACAGTTTTTCTCCCGGAGGGAAGATGTGTATATATAGATAGCAAAACTTCATTCGCAGCTTGGGATGGGTATGTTAATTCTCAGGATGAAAATGAAAAACAAATTCATTTAAGACAATTTGTAGATTCAACAAAGGCTCATATTCAAGGTCTATCAAAGCGAGATTATTCAATAGAAGACGTATCTCCGGACTATGTCTTAATGTTTATTCCTATTGAAAGCTGTTATTCGCTAATGTTTTGCGATGATTCAAGTTTATGGGATTACGCGTGGAAAAATAAAGTTATGCCTGTTTCTCCGTCAACTTTGCTTGCAGCATTGAAAATTATAAATTCTTTTCACGTAGTAGATAGGCAAAACAAAAATGTACTTGCGATGGCAAGACTTTGTACAAGTGTTCATGATAAGTTTGCTTCGTTACTTACAGAACTATTGAAAATAAGAGATAACTTGAATACTTCTTTAAAAAAATTAAACGGTACCGGAAATATAATAAATCAGATAGAGAAGTTAGAAAAGTTGGGATGTCAATATAATAAAGAAATACCTGAAATTCCTGAATCGTTGGAATAACATAGGTTATCTTCTTGTAAAAATAGTATTGAAATTTATCTCTAATACTTGATTTTATTTTCGTGTAGTGATAAAATTTTTTTACTATGATAGAGAAACCTGTAGAGCCTAAAGATCGTGTTATTTTAGCTTTGGATGTTGATACTTTAAAGGAAGCTGAAGAGCTTGTTAAAGAGCTTAAAGATTATGTTGGTTATTTTAAAATCGGTTTGCCTTTAATTGTAAATTATGGTTTTGAAGCTTTTAGATTGCTGGAAGAACATGGTGCCAGATGTTATTATGATTGTAAATTTCATGATATTCCGCATTCTGTACAAAAAGCTTGTATAAGCCTTGTAAAAAATAATATTGACTTTTTTAATGTACATATTCAAGGTGGTTCAAAAATGACTTCTTCCGTTGTAAGGGCTTCCAGAGCTGCAGCGAAGTCTATGGGGGTTGAACCTCCGACCATTCTTGGTGTAACTTTATTATCAAGTTTTGGCCAAAAGACTTTAACTACAGAGTTATGCGTAGATAGGAATATTGAAGATTTTGTTTTACAGCTTGCAAAAGTTGCAAAAGAATCAGGTTTGGATGGTGTTGTAGCGAGTGCTGAAGAAACAAGAAGAATTAGAAGTGAAATAGGTGATGATTTTATAATATTATGTCCTGCAACCCGTCCTACTTGGTCTTCTGTTAATGATCAGGTCCGTGTTGATACTCCAAGAGATGCTATTATGGCTGGGGTTGATTTTATGGTAGTGGGAAGACCTATTACTACTGCGGATGATAGAGTTGGGGCTGCAAAACTTATTATTGATGAAATTGAAACTGCGTTAGAAGACAGAAAAGTATATTGCTAACTATTTTTTCGTTTTGTATGTTTTGTTGCAAGTGTATTTTCTTTTTTCTATATCGTATGTGTATAGTTTGTAATTTATTCCATCAGTTTCAATTTTTATTGAATTGTGTATGTCAGTTCTAAAAATATCAGTATTTCTCAGTGTATCTAATGTCCCTTTGTTGGGATGGGAGTACATATTTGTTCCTGTTGATATTATAGATGTTTTTGTTCCAAGATAATCCAGCATATTTTTGCTTACAACATCTTTTCCACCGTGATGTCCAACTTTTAGTACTTCAATATTTTTTGGTATATCTTTTTTTAATGTGTTAAAAGCATCAATTCCGGCATCTCCCATGAATAAAATATCAAAATCTTTGAAGCTCAAAAGGGTTATTATAGATTGTTCATTTTCTTTTTTGATTTTTGAAATAAATGTTTTAAGTTTTAAATTATTTTCTTTATATATGATTGAATTATTTATCGGAATTTCGGATTTAACATTTAGTTTTTCTTTTATTTCATAAATATTTTTTGCGCTTTTTGAGTTGTCATTTAATGAGTTAACGTATAGTTTTTTTACTTTTAATTTTTTCATAATATCAACTGCGCCACCTGAATGATCATTATCAAAATGTGTTATGATAAGTCCTTCTATGTTTCTAATTCCCCTATCTTGAAGATATTTTATAATTATAGAATTTGCTTGTGCTTTGCCTTGTTTGTAACCAGCTCTGCCTGTGTCAATTATAAAATATTTGTTTTCAGGAGTTTTAATAAGAAAACAATCCGCATTTTGTACGTCAAAAGTAATTATTTCAAGATTTTTAGATGGTATGTATATTGTTGATAATAATAAAATTATTCCTAATGTAGTACATAGGTAAATTAATTTTTTAGAAAATTTATTTTTTATTCCAAAGGTTACTAGAAGAATAAGTGAGTAATAAATAATTATTTGAAAAATGCTTGGATGTGTTGTTGATATTAATGATTTTGGAAGATTTGATATAAAACTTGAAATTAATACCAAGATATTTAAAACATAATTTAGTATGAAGTCAAAAAGCATACATAGTTTATCAGAAAACGGTGTGAAAAGGGCAATTATTGAGCTTACAAAACCTCCAAAACTGATTACGCTTAAAAATGGAACGCTTAATACGTTTGCAAATACTGAGTAGGTACTGAATGTGCTAAAGTAGAACATTTGAATTGGCGCAACCCAAATTTGTGCAACTACCGGAATTATTACTGCACCACTCAGCCAATTAGGGATTTTTGAATTTTTGCATCTTTCAAATACAGCATTACCCATAGTTAAAATTCCAAAAGTTACAATGAATGATAGTTGAAAGCCTACGTTATTAATAAATGCAGGATTATATATCAGCATAATCATAGCAACAAGAGAAAGAAGGGATACACTATGGGCATCTCTATCAATAAGTTTTCCTATTAGGACAAACAATAACATAAGGGCAGCTCTTATTATAGAGGCGCCAAGTCCTGTCATCATCGTATAAATTATTACCAGACCTATTCCGCTTATTATTACAAATTTTATAGGAAGCTTTAGTTTATTCATAAAGAAAAACCAAAATCCGTAAATAAAAGCAACATTCATTCCCGAAGCTGCTAAAATATGTAAAAGACCGGAATTAACGAATGAAATTTTAATATATTCTGGCGGTGATACAGCATCATCTCCAAAAACAATTCCGCCAAGTATTTCAAGGTTTGGCGATTTTAAATATTTTCCATGGACATTAATTATTTTATCCCTGTAACCATTTAATGTTTGTAGGAATTTCCATTTGAATTGTAATTTATCTTGAATAATTTCTGATTTATCTGCATAAAAAACTGTGTATGTGTCAAAGTCTCTTAGATATTTACCATAATCAAATTGTGAGGGATTACTGGCTTTAAAAGGTTTTCTTAATTTCCCTGTTAATTTGTAGTTATTTCCTATTTTATAATTTTCTTTATTACTGTTTATCGTGACAATTGTTTTTCCGTTGATATTTTCTCCATCAATTTTATATACTTTAAAGAAAAACTTTGTTTTTTCTTTTGATGAAGTATCCGGTATTGAAACAATTTGTCCTTGTACTTGTGTATTTGCAGGAGCATAATTGACCAAGTCATCTGAATCAGGAATTCTGAAATAGCTGTTAAAAAATCCTATGTAAAATATAAACAGCCAAAATATTACAATTTTTATTTTTACATAATTTTTTGCAATTAAAAATATCCCTAAAATGCTCAGTAGGAAAGATATAAGTATTGAGTTGTTGTTGAAATAGCTTGAAGTTCCAAGCATAAAGACAAATGCAGTAATAAACATTACAGCATTTTTACTCTGCATAATCTCACTAACAGTCTTTCTTATCATTGTTTTAATGATATAACAAAATGATTTTCTCAATCAATCAAAAACGATTAAATGTTAAATTTATTTTCTGCGGAAAATCCACCAGCCTTTTTTTGTATTGTTTGATTTTTGGTTACATTGTTGCTGTTGCGATGTCTGTTGTGATGGCCTAAAGTTATTTTTGAATGGTGAATGAGTCGCAAATACACTTGTTGAAAGAGTTTTAATATATTTGTTGTTTAAGTGTGCATAGTCAAAAAGGATTACACCTTTTGCATTTACTTTTCTTGCTTCGTGTATTTGTCTGATTAAATCCTCATCACTTCCGCCCATAAATGTTACAAATAATCCGGCGTAAAAATCGGTATTTGGAGCCTTTGCATTGATTACATCCATCATCATTCTGTTTGCAGTTTTGGAGTCACATGTCAGGAATAATGGTGTGAATGCGTTGATGTAACCGCGAGTAGACCAAGTTCTCCAATCTTGTTGTTTGTTTAATATAGCTGCAAGTCTGTCCGGAAATATTACAGCACTCATGTATGTTTGCTTTTTCTTTCCAATCTCTCCTGCTTTTTTTACCATATCTGTTACTTTTTCGCGTCTATAGTTACACCAATCTTGCCAAAGCGGATCTGTTTTTTTGATTTCTATAGGATCTACACCATAAATCATTTTAAAATCATTTCTTGCATATTCTGTGTATCCCCAACTTGATGATTCATTTGAACCTACACTGTTTGGGTATCTTATGTAATCCAGATTTATGCCATCAGGTTTGTATGTTGTTATAACTTCATCTATTAGTTTTGCTAAAAAGTCTTGTACATAAGGGTTTGCTGGGTCAAGAAAATAACCGTTATGTTCTGATGTCGATTTTGAAGGATCTACAGATTCATAATCTTTTAGAGTTTTGTTTCCCCAAGAAGGATTCATTGCAAGTATACTTTTAGGGTTGTCTTTAGGGGTTTGTACGCCCGCATAGAATGTTTCAAACCAAATGTGGACTTTTATATTTCTTTTGTGTGCTTCTTTAATCCATATAGCTAGAGGATCAAAACCTTGGAATTGCTCATATTGTGGGGTGAAACCGTATGCTTCCATTGTTTTGCTCGGAAAAATTGTTTTCCCGTGAAAGTATGTCTCCAAGAATATATTATCAATTCCTGCTTTTTTTACTCTATTGATTGTATCAATTATTGCATCTTCGTTTTTTTCTGTAGGTCTAAGCCATACACCTTTAAGTTCCCCACTTTTATACGGAACTACACTTTTTAGTGCATCATTAGAGGCTTCTATCGCAAGTTTTGAATATTTTTGTACGTCATCAGGATTTTTTCTTGCTTTTTTTAAGTAATTTTTTGCATCTTCAATGTAGCTGCTTGGGAGCTTCCAATTGTAGTCCGGACTGATATTTTTATAATAATTAAGCATTTGTTCTGCTTCTGAAATTTTCTTTTCTGATTCGAATATGTAACTTTCAGAAGTAGTGTATGTATAAATTACATTAGTGCTTTGATCTATATATATTTTTGTTCCGACTTTGATGCTTGAATTAATCCAGTTTTTTGCTCTTCCATGACCACTGATTACTATTCCGTTAGGAGGAACCAGTGAATCTGCTCCTGACAGTTCTGTTACGGTATTCCCTTCTACAATTGCTTCTGCCCCATATTCATTTGTCCCTGTTCTTGGACCGTAGTTCGGGGTATATATTACAAGTTGATTAATTCCTCTGGCTCCAGGAAGGTAACCTCCAGCTCGGTTTGAGTATGCTGTCGGATCAACCGCATTTATAAGGTTTTTTGTATAGCTAAATACAACCTCATTTTTTTCCGGTTTATATGGTTTGAAAACCGGAGATTGATAAGTATCATTATTTATTTCAGAATTATCTAGATTTATATTTAAATTGTTGACTTGTTGTACGTTAGTTTCTTCTGCACAAGCAAAAGATGAATTGATTAGTAACAATGCCAAGATTACTAATAATATTTTATTGATTTTCATATTTATTTTCTGACTCCCTACTCCCCTGAAAGTTATTTGTCTTGTTATCAGTTAATCCGTTCAATGAATGAATTTTTTCACCTATTAACTTGTCTGGTTTACCGTTATAGGCAAGTTGATAAAACTTTTTTGCATTTTCCAAATCTGCAAGCTTTTCGTATATTTTCCCTAATTTATAATTGATATTAGAATTTTGGATCCCCTTATTATATGCTATTTTATAATAATAAAGAGCTTTTTTGTAGTCATTTCTTTTGAAGTAATAGTCCCCAAAATAAAAATTTAGATGTGGTGTTTCTTTATTTATGTTTTGAGCTTTGTAAAAATAGGCTATAGCAAGAGAATCAATGTGTTTTTCATCGTAGATTCTTGCGAGTTGAATATATGCATCAATATCTGAACAATCAATTTGACTAATAATGTAGTACTGATTCATTGCAGAATTCAAGTATTTTTCTTTCAAAAACTTATCTTTGCAGTTCCAGTAATAAGTAAGATTTTTTCTTGCCTCTGCCCTTAGATAATTTTTATCTAAATTTTTGTAATTTATTAAATATAAGTTATCATCTGAATCTTTGGATGTAGATGCTTTTGCGACACATCCAAAACTACACATAATCCCGAAAAGCAGAAGTAATAGAGTTATTTTTTTATAGGTCATCATATCTTGGAGTTGTATTTATACTGTGGTCGTTCATGAAAGTATGATCGTCTAATGACGGATCAATATACATCATAAATCTTCTTACTTGTTTTACGACCGGTTTATTGTAATATTCCTTTTCTACAGGTTCTGCCAATGGCTCACCGTTTACTTGCGCTTTTGATTTCATTGTTGCATTGATTAATGCATTAGAGTATCCATGATTTTTTAAGTAGTCAGGACTTGCGGTATCTTCAACAGTCAATTCCGCAAATGCCGGAAGTGAAACCATTGCCATTAAAACTAAAACTAAAATATTTTTATTCATCTTTACCTCTGCTATCCTAAATTATAGTATCACCAGTAATCAATTACAACAATATTATAATTTCTTTACAAAAAATCTTCCATCAATTATTCATAGGATTTTGTTATAATCTCTTCCAACTTATCAAGAAGTTGGTCTTCAGGAACTCGAGCAATAATTTCACCTTTTTTGAATATGTATCCTTCTTTTATTCCGCCGGCAATTCCAAAATCAGCGTGTTTTGCTTCCCCTGGGCCATTTACCGCACATCCCATTGTAGCTATTGTGATAGGTTTGTTTAAATTCTTAAATCTTTCTTCAACTTTTTTAGCAAGTCCAATAAGATCAATTTGAGTTCTTCCACAGGTTGGGCAAGATACAAAGTTTACCCCTTTTTCTCTTAGTCCTAAACTTTTTAGAATATCGAAACCAGCAGTAACTTCTTCTACAGGATCTTCTGTAAGAGAAACTCTAATAGTATCTCCAATCCCTTCTGCAAGAAGAGTTCCTAGCCCTACTGAGGATTTTATAAGTCCGCCTCTCATAGTTCCAGCTTCTGTTACTCCAAGATGTAGAGGGTATGGTATTTTATTTGCAATACTTCTGTAAGCTTCGATTGTCGTGAGTACATCAGAAGATTTTAGTGATACTTTAATTAAGTCAAAATCCAGATCTTCTAAAATTTTGATGTGTCCCAATGCGCTAATTACCATTTTTTCAGAAAGTGGCATATCTTTATCCTGAAGGTCTTTTTCTAAAGATCCTGCATTCACTCCTATTCTTATAGGTATATTTTGTTGCCTTGCTAAGCTGACAACTTTTTCAACATTCTCTCTTTTCCCAATGTTTCCGGGGTTAAGCCTAAGTGCATTTATACCGTTGTTTATGCATTGAATTGCAAGTCTGTAGTCAAAATGTATATCAGCGACAAGAGGTAGTGGTGATTTTTTTACAATATCCTTAATTGCTTCTGCAGCATCTTTGTTTAGTACTGCCAGCCTTACAAGTTCGCAACCTCTTTCAGCCATTCTGTTAATTTGTTCAAGAGTTGCTTTCACATCTCTTGTATCAGTATTACACATTGACTGAACGCTTATAGGGTTATTGTTCCCTATTTTTAAATTTCCGATAGTTAATTCTTTTGATTTTCTTCTATTTATCATATTATAATAATAACACGTAAAAAAAATTGTTGGAGGGAAATATGAAAATTGCAATCTTATCTGATATCCATGGAAATTTTCAAGCTCTTGAAAGTGTCATGGAAGATATAAAAGCCAATGGATGTGAAAAAATACTTTGTCTGGGAGATTTAGCAATGGCAGGTCCACAGCCAAGAATGGTAATTGAGTACGTAAGGAAGCAGGATAATTGGATTGTAATTCAAGGCAATACAGATAAGATGATTGCTGATTTTTCCCCAGAAATTTTAGAAAATACAAAAAAAGCATTTCCTGTTATGGCAAATGCACTTGTTGATGATGTGTATTACATTGAAGATGATAAAAAGGAATATTTGAGAAATTTGCCTCCTCAAAAAGAGTTAACTATTGAAAATGTGAAAATTCTTATGGTACACGGTTCTCCTCGCAGAAATAATGAGGATATTTTGCCGGATATGCCGCTTCAGGAAGTAGAGAAAATTGTTGAAGGGACTTGTGCGGATTTGATTTTCTGTGGACATACTCATGTTCCTTGCGGATATCAAACTAACAAAAAACAAACAATTGTCAATGTTGGAAGCGTTGGTCGCCCTATGACTTCTGAGCCGAAAGCTTGCTATGTTCTTGCAAATATTGAAGGAGGTGCTTTTTCAATAGAACATAGATTTATAAATTATGATAGGGAAACTGCTGCAAGTATTATGCAGGCAAGGGGCTTTGATGGTGCAGATAAACTCGCTCAGATGATATTACAACCGACAGAAAGACATATTTAATTGATAAATATTTTGTTTATGATAACATACTTGTATTAAAGGAAGTTTTTATGCAAATTAATAAAAAACAGCTAATTTCGTATATAAAGAAATTAAGTGAACCAAAGGTTTTGGTAGTTGGTGATTTAGCTATAGATGAAATGATATATGGAGATGCTGAAAGAATTTCTAGAGAAGCTCCTGTTCTTATATTGCTTCATTCTCATACAAAGTTAATACTTGGAGCCGCATCAAATGCCGCACATAACGTTGCAACATTGAATAACGGTAAAGTTAGCGTAATTGGTGTTTGTGGTGACGATTTTCAAGCAAGACAATTGAGAGAGACTTTTGAAAAGGCTGATGTTAATTGTGGACTGCTTGTTGTTGATCCTTCAAGAAAAACTACTACAAAAACCAGAATTTCAGGTTCAATTACAACTTCTATTACTCAACAAATTGTAAGAATTGACAGGCAGACAAAAGCACCGATTTCTCCGGAGATTGAAGAGGAAGTTTTGAAACAGATTCAAAGAGCTGTTCCTGAGCACGATGCTGTTATTTTGTCTAACTATCATATTGGAACTTTGACACCTAAAGTTATACAGGAAACTATTAGACTTGCAAATAAGTATAATAAAATAGTTGTGGTTGACGCTCAAAAGGATTTAGGTGAGTATAAGAATATTACCTCAATGACTCCAAATCTTCCTGATACTCAAAAATCAGTAGGTTTTTCTATTGAAACGGAAGAAGATTTGAAAAAGGCTGGAAATAAACTTTTAGATGAAACAAATTCTAAGGCTGTTTTAATCACTTGCGGTGCAGACGGTATGTTTGTTGCTAAGCCTCATGGTGATTATACAAAAATTCCTGTTTTTAACAAGTCAGAAGTTTTTGATGTAACAGGTGCAGGTGATACTGTTACTGCAGTGTACACGTTAGCGCTTGCGGCAGGTGCAGATCCTGTAAGTGCTGCTATTATTGGAAATATTGCTGCAAGTATTGTGGTAAGACAATTTGGATGTGCAACAACAACTATTGAAGAAATTTTGGCAGCTATAGAAAATATATAGTGTCAAAAAATTATTTATAGGAGAGAAATTATATGGATAAATTGTTAGATATTTGTAAAAAATTTAAGCCGGTGGATTTGATTATCATTGCCGGTGTGATAATTGCTTTGTGTGTAGGATTTTTTACTTACAAAAACTTTAGACAGACTGCAGCTAAGCAAATTGAAGCTACTTCAAAGATTTCGTTTCAAGTTTTCATACGTGGTGTTACTTTGACGGGAAATGAAATTCCTTTGAGAGCTGATGATACAACTTTTATAAGTATAAGAAATGTACCTTATACTGATTTGCAAATATTAGATGTTAAAGCTGACAGAAAAAAGGTTGTTCTTCCAATATTGAATAGCAAAAAGGTTATGATTGTAGAAGATGTTTCTCAAGCAAATATGTATGATATAACAGTTACATTAACTGATATTGCTAAAATAACAAAAGATGGTGCTGTTGTTGGTGGAAACAAGATAAAAATGGGCTTGCCTATTACTTTGGAAGGTAAAGATTACAAATTTACCGGAACTGTTTCTGATTTAAAGGTGATGCCTGTAACTGATGATGACAAATTTCATAATTCTATAAATACAAACGATGATGTTCAATAATATACTAAAATTTACTCAAGCAAAAACAAAATTTTTATATGAAAATAGCTTATTTCTACAGAATATTGACAAGTTAATTTTGTTGTCTGTGGCGTTAGTTTTTTTCGCTTCAACTTGTATGTCTTCTGATGTAATAGGCTTTATTGCTCTTATTACTATATTTTTGACATTAATTAAAGTAGTGACTAAGCCTGGTGAAAAGTTGAGTGTTAATTCTTTTGAATTATGGTTAATAGCTTATTTCATGCTTGTTATTGTAAGTTTAGCCGGTTCTACGCTTTTTCATTTGAGCTTGAAAGGTTTTTTTAAAACATTTACTTATATAGGTTTTTATTTCTCTCTGGTTCAATATTTGAAGGGAAATAGAGATAAGATTCCTTATTTATTTGGTATTATTGGCTTATGTGTATCATTTGAGGCTTTGGCAGGCTTTTTACAAAATTTTGCTCATGTTGAAGAAATTTCTACTTGGCAAGATGTTTCTTCTTTAAATCCTGAAGAGGTAATGACAAGGGTATATGGTACTTTGAAGCCATATAATCCAAATTTGTTGGGCGGCTATTTTGTAGTTGGAATTCCGACTTTGTATGCTATGGCAGCCTATTTTCTGGCAGATAAAAAATATAAATTTTCTGTTATCGGACTTTTATTAGCATTGTTCTCTACTTTGACTTTGTTTTTAACAGGCTGTAGAGGTTCTTACATGGGAATGATGGTTATAATGCTAGGAATATTTGGAGTATCAGCTAAGTATTTGTGGCAAAATTATAAACATATCTATTTATCTGTTGTAGGTGCTGTTGTTACCTTTATTACTTTGGCTTTGATTTCTGTTGCATCTCTAAGAGCAAGAGTTTTATCAATTTTTGCAATGAGACAGGATTCTTCAAATTCTTTTAGATTTAATGTATATCAATCTTCTATCGAAATGTTTAAGGATAATTACCTGCTTGGTATTGGTGTTGGAAATCAAAACTTTAGAGAAATATACGGCTTATACATGAAAACAGGGTTTGATGCATTAAGTGCATACAATATCTTTTTAGAAATTGGAGTTGAAAGTGGTGTTTTTGCGCTTATAGCTTTTGTAGGATTTTTAATTACATTAATTAAAAATGCTGTTAAATTTATTTGTAATTCTAAAGATACAAAGTCTGTGCTTATACTTTCAGCTTGTTTGATATCTGTATGTGCAGTATGTGTACACGGTATGGTGGATACTGTATTTTTCAGACCGCAAATTCAATTTGTATTCTGGACTATGGTAGCAGTTGCATCTAATATATTGCAGAAGGATTACCAAGGGTAATCTTTTTTTATTTCCCAGCCGTCCATTACTATTACGGTAGTGCAAGCGTCTCCCTCTTTTTCAGATGTTGTATTTCCAGTTTTATTACATCCTCTATGTATTGATGAACTCAATAGTTCTTCTCTTGAATATTTTGTAAAAGGAACAAAGCAGCCACTATATCCTCTAGGATAAATACCAGACTTTAAACTGTCTAAATAGGCTTGGCAACCTTCAAGAGTCCCTTTTGTGTCTGAATTAACAAGATAAAAGTTGAATATGTCTCTTCCTGAACGATTTAGCCCCTTTTTACCATTTATGTCAAGAAAAAATACTATGCCACTTATGGCTTTGTTAACAGCTATAATGCTTCCGTCTGCAAGAATAATCCCATATTCTATACTAATGTGTTTTTTGTTATCCAAAGTTTTTGGTAAGTTTCTTGTACCCCAGCATTCTCGAGTGTTTTCACATTCTTTTATTACTTTAAATTCATTATTAAAGTAAGTTTGCATAAATTCTTTTGCAGATAAAGATGTATTAAAGTTTGTAAAAGAAACTTCATTTTTCCCTTGATATGATTCTGCTGCTTGCCATAGGTTAGTGTACATTTTTTTTAGACTAGCTACAGTTTGTTTTTTCTGATAATTTTGAATTACACTAGGTAAAGTTAGCGCTGCAACAACCCCTATTACTCCTAATGTAACAAGAACTTCAGCTAATGTAAAAGCTTTTTTGCTGTGATACCTCATATCACAATTATAACATAATTTTTTAAAGTTAAAAATACTAACCCCTAAATTCCTTGCTAAATGTGTGTTTTTCGGGGGGGGGGCACTCTCAAAGCTTTTTGAACAAACATATTATACCTCCAGTAATTTCTTTTTTTATTATTATACATTATGTTTAAATATTTTGCAATTTTAATTTCTCCTAGCGGTTTAATGTTAAGTTTATATAAAGGCATGAAAAAACTGTGATAAACTATACCTATACAGGGTAGTTAAGAAGGAGATAATTATGATACCTATTTTAGATTCAAAACGTCAGTACGCAACTATTGGTGCGGAAGTTGAAAAGGCTGTTTGTGAAGTCCTTCGCTCTGGTTCTTATATTTTAGGACCAAATACAAAGGCTTTTGAACAAGAAATGGCTGATTTTATTGGTTGTAAATATACAGTTGGTTTAAACTCTGGAACAGATGCATTGCATATTGCTCTTAGAGCTTTAGATATCGGTGCTGGTGATGAAGTTATCACTGTTGCATTTACTTTTGTAGCTACTACTGAAGCTATAGGTATTGTTGGTGCAAAACCTGTATTTGTTGATATCGATGAAGATACATTTAATTTAGATGCTTCAAAATTAGAAGCTGCTATTACTCCTAGAACAAAGGCTATTATTCCTGTTCACTTATATGGTCAGCCTTGTGATATGGATGTAATTATGGATGTTGCAAAACGTCATAATTTACACGTTGTTGAAGATTGCTGCCAAGCTATAGGTGCTTTGTACAAAGGTAAAATGGTTGGTACATTCGGTGATTTTGGATGTTTAAGTTTCTATCCAACTAAAAATTTAGGCGGAATGGGTGACGGCGGTCTATTGATGACTAGCGATGAAAAATTGAGAGATAGAGCAATTGCGCTTCGTAACCATGGTGGTGCTGTTCGTTATCACCACGATGAAATCGGTGTTAATAGCCGTCTTGATGAAATTCAGTCAGCTATTTTGAGAGTTAAACTTCCTCATATTAAAGAATGGAACGAAGCTAGACGTAAACACGCATATTACTATAATGAATTGTTTGCTGATTGTAAAGATGTACAAACTCCTAAGGAATTAGATAATACATATTGTGTTTACCATCAATATACTATCAAGATTCCTAATAGAGATGCCGTTCATAAAATGCTTCAAGAACGAGGTATTGGAGCTATGTTATATTATCCGATTCCTTTGCATTTGCAAAAAGTTCATGAATACTTGGGTGTTGGAAAAGGTTCATTACCTGTTTCTGAAAAAAATACAGAATTGGTTATTTCTTTACCAATGTTCCCTGAATTAACAGAAGAAGAACAAAGAACAGTTGCTAAAACAGTTAAAGAATGTATTGAGTTATCAAAAACAGCAGCTGCAGTCTAGGTTTAAATTGTTAAAAAAAACGACATCTTTTATAAGATGTCGTTTTTTTATGCTGTGAATATTTTTGTAGCAGTTTCTGGCGGAGTGAAAAATGGGTTTAGTCCAACATTATTCCCGTCATTAAAATTTATATCAAAGTTTCTTGAATCAAACTTTACAGTCGTATGCTGCGCTGTTAGTGATAGAAAATTTGTTTGATTGTTTATTGAAGCTGTTCTACTGTAATCATAATCAGTGTTGAGTAAAGTTATTTTTTCAACAGCAGAAGTGGTTGCCGGTTGTATGCCGGAAATTGATTCTATTCCTGTTAATCCTCCTTGATTGTTTGGCATAATGTTTCTTCCTTATCCGATCGCACAGAAAGTTCTTTTTGGAGCCTCTCCATTCTCATCGTACTTGCCGTGCATATTCAGTAATCCTTCAAAATTACCTGCTGTTAAAGTATTAAACCCTTCAGGGATCGTGTCAGGTTGCGTAAACCTCCAACCGTGCAATGCAAAGGCTCTTTCATCACGATCCATTGTGTTCGTGTCATTTACGCCAATTTTAGCGTAAGTTTTCCAAGAATTTTCGCTATTTAGTTGCTTGAATCCAGATATTCTGTCTAGTGCTGACATGTTATGTTTTTCCTATTTTTATACTCTTATATATAAAAAGTATATATTGATTAAATAATTGCCTTTTTGATAGTTACAAACTTAACAAATGTTAATATCCCTGTTTTGCATGTTCTTATACCCATAAAAAAATAATTTGAAACACAATTATTAAGTTTTGTAAAGTGTAAATTCTACACTATATAAGGGTTTTGAGAATTCAAAAAAATTTATTAAACCATAATATTGACATTTAAAATCTAGTATGCAATAATAATTACATAAGATTTAAGTGTAGTCGAAACACTAAATATAAATAGAATTCATTAACCCCAAAAACATATAAACTCCTAAATAATAAACACTAAAAGAGACCATTAGGATGCAGAAAACGACCCACTCAGAAA
>CALVHB010000024.1 GCA_944327275.1 Candidatus Gastranaerophilales bacterium
AGAAGCTAAAAGTGCCCCCCCCCCGATGTTTGTGAGATACCAAAAATTTTCATACATTGCTCCTTAATTCACTGTTCCTTTGGTACTATAACATAATTTCATTGTTTTTTCAATTTTACATTCCAAAATTTATAATCTTACCATGGATAATCACTCTTAATCTGCCAATTATCATACATAATCATTTGGGAACAACCACCACCAGCACCCATGAATGAACAACAAGCATTTAAATTACATCCTCCCCATGCTCCAGCCATATCATATCGACTATTTTGTTTAAAACCATAATGTGAGTAGCCATGGAAACCATCTTTTGTAAATGCAAAACCAAATAAATCTCTGCCATTACGATTAGGGCCTTTATCACCATTTATATCAACCATTATAATGTACACAAAACCTTGATTATTAAATTTTTGAATCCACAGGATGTTGCCATTATTTAAAACAACTCCATAGAATCGACCTCTATTTATGCCATCTAATGGAGCAGTTGTATTTTTTAAGTCAACTCTATTTTCAATGTTAGAACACTTAACACCACTATTTGGTAAACATTCTTTTACTACAGGCAAATATTTTTTTAAATATTTAGTAAAAAAATCTTGCGGCGAGAGAGTTAAATCCCACTCACTATGATCTCCATTTTCTGCTTCAGATGCAACCACAGCATTTGCTATTTGTGAGTATGAGCGCTTTAACAAAGTAATAGTCTCTGATTTTTGATAATTTGCTATAATAGTAGCCATTATAAGGGCTGCAACTACACCTATTATACCTAAAGTTATCAAAACTTCTGCCAACGTAAAACCGGATTTTTTTAAGTGATATTTCATATCACTATAATACAACATTCTCTTGTTTTTGAAAAGAGAATAACTAATGAAAGAAGCTAAAAGTGCCCCCCCCCCGATGTTTGTGAGATACCAAAAATTTTCATACATTGCTCCTTAATTCACTGTTCCTTTGGTACTATAACATAATTTCATTGTTTTTTCAATTTTCACATAAAAAAAGCTCCCTTAAGGAGCTTTTTCATTTAACACTTAATTGTATATCCAACTATTTTACTTCTCTAATAACTATAGAAGCATTTTGTCCACCAAATCCAAATGAATTAGATAATGCAACCTTTATATCAGCTTTTCTTGCTTTATGAGGTACATAATCTAAATTTGCAACCTTTTCATCTTGATTATCAAGATTTATAGTAGGAGGAACAACTTTTTCATTAATAGTTTTTACACAAGCTATACATTCAACTGCACCAGTAGCACCTAGCAAGTGACCATGCATAGATTTTGTTGAACTTACAAGCAAGTTTTTATTTTCGTCCTTGCTGCCAAACAAGCCTTCAAGAGCTTTAGATTCAGCAACATCACCCAATCCTGTACTTGTACCGTGAGCATTGATATAATCAACATCTTGAGGTCTCAATCCAGCATCATCCAAAGCAAACTGCATTGAATGAGTAGCGCCTTGTCCTTCAGGATCCGGAGCTACAACGTCATAAGCGTCACCTGTTTGACCATATCCAACAATTTCTGCATAAATTTTAGCGCCACGTTTTTTAGCATGTTCATATTCTTCTAAAATAAGAACACCAGCGCCTTCACTCATTACAAAACCATCCCTGTCAACATCCCAAGGACGAGAAGCCTTAGTAGGCTCATCATTACGTTTTGATAATGTTCTTGCACTAGAGAATGCACCAATACCAACATCACAAATTGTAGCTTCAGCACCACCTGCTACCATAATATCTGCATCACCATATTGGATTGCTCTGAAAGCATCACCTACTGAGTGAGTACCTGTAGCACAAGCTGAAACAACAACTTTGTTTAAGCCTTTAAAACCATACTTCATAGAAATACGACCGGAAGCCATATTCACAATCATCATAGGAATTGTGAATGGAGAACATTTATTTGGTCCTTTTTCCAAAATTCTAACATGGTTTTCTTCAAAAGTTCTAAAACCGCCGGCTGCAGAGCTGACAATTACACCTATTTTGTAAGGGTCAACATCTTTTACTTCTTCTAATTTCGCATCCTTAATAGCTTCATCAGCAGCTATAACGGCAAACTGAATATATCTGTCCATCTTTTTAGCTTCTTTTGGATCAAGATATTCATCAGGATTAAAATTTTTACATTCTCCTGAAATTTTAACCACGTGCTTATCAATATCTATAAGCTCAGATGTACTTATTCCACTTTTTCCTTCTACAAGGCTATTCCAAAATTTATCAACGCCTACACCAAATGGAGTTACGGCACCCAGCCCTGTGATAACTACTCTTCTTTTTGTCATCTCTTTACCTTTTTAAACTATCTTAATAAATATACGAGGGGAAAATCATTATTCAATTTTCACCCTCGCAACATTTTATGAAAATTCTCACTTAATATCTTGAATCAGCGGATATTTAAGTGTCTACGTGCGTAGTACTTATTTGTGAGAGTCGATGTAGTTAACTGCATCTTGTACAGTTTGAATTTTTTCAGCTTCTTCATCAGGAATTTCGCAACCGAATTCTTCTTCGAAAGCCATAACTAATTCTACTGTATCTAATGAATCAGCACCCAAGTCAGCTGTGAAACTAGCTTCTGGAGTTACTAAAGATTCATCAACGCTTAATTGATCAACTACAACTTTTTTTACTTTTTCTAATGTACTCATTTCATTTTCCTCATAATTTAAATTGTATACTATACTATTAGTTCACTAATATTATACTTAGCGCAAGATTTTTTTGCAAGAAATTTACATGCCTTAAGGCATATTGTTAAAAATCTTTACTAAATAATCAACGCGCCAGCAACTTCGATAGCTTGACCTGATACATAATCCGCATCAAGAGCAAGATATTTTACAGTTTTTGCAATATCTTCAGGAGTTCCTAAACGTTTCATAGGAATAGCTTTCAAATATTCTTCAATATTTGGAAGATTTGCAGTCATTGCTGTTTGAATAAATCCTGGACATACAGCGTTTACTCTGATGTTTCTAGAACCAAATTCCTTAGCAAGAGTTTTTGTCAAACCGATAAGACCTGCTTTTGAAGCTGAATAGTTTGCTTGACCAGGGTTACCATGAAGACCTACAACACTTGACATGTTGATAATTGAACCTTGACGAGCTTTCATCATATATTTAACAACAGCATGAGTTACGCAATAAGCACTTGTAAGGTTAATTTTAATAACTCTTTCCCATTGTTCCATATCCATTCTAATAAATAGACCGTCTTTTGTAATACCGGCATTATTTAACAACACATCAATTTTACCGTGTTCTGCAATCATTTTATCTACATTTTCTTGAACTGCTACTGAATCAGATACATCAAAGCTGTAGAAATATGCATTTGCACCACAAGCTTTAATTTCATCGATAGCAGGTTGAGCTTTTTCAGCATCGCAGATATCGTTAATAATGATGTCACATCCAGCTTTTGCAAGTTCTTTCGCACAAGCAAGACCTATACCGCGAGAACCGCCTGTTACTAAAGCAATTTTTCTTTCTGTCATTTGTTTTTTCCCTTTCCGGTAAAACCTATAAAACTTACACTTCACACATTAATTCTTCTTTTAAAGAAGCAACTGTAGCATCCAATGATGCCTTGTCATAAATATTAAATACTTTTGCCTCTGGTGCAATTTTTTTGTTCAAACCTGCAAGCACTTTACCAGGACCAATTTCAACAAAAATTTCAACACCTTCAGAAGCCATCTTTTGAATTGTTTGAGTCCAGTGTACTGATGAGTAAATCTGTTTTGGCATTTTTACTCTAAAATCAGAACTTTCTGTTGTTTCTGAAGCATCAACGTTTGTAACTACAGGTATTGATGCATTATTAAGTTCAATAGAACTTACAAAACTTTCAAATTCGTGACCGGCATTTTCCATAAATTTTGAATGGAAAGCACCTGATACCGGTAAAGGAACAACTCTTCTTGCACCTTTTGCCAAAAGAAGTTCACCAGCCTTAGCAACAGCTACCTCATCACCTGTGATTACCACCTGAGCAGGAGAATTATAGTTAGCTACGTCAACGTAACCAACTTTTGATGCTTCTGCCAAAGATTCTTTCAAAGCTTCTTCAGTTGAATTCAACACAGCAGACATTGCTCCACCATGTGTTGCACCCATCAAGTCAGCACGTTTTTGAATAGCTTTTAATGTTGTATCTAAAGACATAACACCTGCACAATACATAGCGCAGTATTCACCCAAAGAATGTCCTGCTACAAAATCAGGTTTTACATCACACTGAGATTTCAAAGCTTCTAGAGCTGCAATAGACATTGTTACAATGCAAGGTTGAGTGTTAACTGTTTGTTTCAAAGAATCTTCCGGACCTTCAAAACACAATGTTGAAACACTTTTACCCAATACATTATCAGCAGTGTCAAAAACTTGTTTTGCACTGTCATAATTGTCATACAAATCTTTTCCCATTCCTACTGATTGTGAACCCTGTCCAGGGAAAAGAAACGCAACTTTCTTTGTCATTATCTACTCCTTATTTTGTTTTATCTGCAGTTTTAATAAAAACATCACCATTCAGTAAACCAACTTTTTCCTTGCAAAATTCACATTCAAGCTTTAAAAGTCTTTTGGCAATATCATCAGCCCTTTTTGCATTTCTATTACTTGCAATGAACGGTGTATTTTCCAATTTCACTACATCCCTAAATCCTGACACATTTGCAATTCTAGTTGAGGCGAGGTTTATTTTACCAATACCGAATTCCATATTAGCAAATCCCCTCACGTAATCTTACAATTGCGCCGCCCCAAGTCATACCTGCACCAAATCCACAAAGCACTGCAGTGGTTCCAAGTTTAACATTTCCTTTTTCTACGCTTTCTGCAAGCGCAATAGGAATTGAAGCAGCAGAAGTGTTACCATAGTACTTAATATTTGTAACTACTTTATCATCAGAATAACCTAATCTTTCTTGAACTGCTTGAATTATTCTGATATTTGCTTGGTGAGGAATTAGGTAGTCAATATCCTCAGCTTTCAGACCTGCATCTGTAATTAGATTTTCAACATAATGAGGAAGAATTTTAGCAACGAATGTATATACCCCGCGGCCATTCATTCTTATACCTTTTGGTTTTTCTTCATATTGTTCAACCAATGGGCAATTTTTACCGTCAAATGAAAGCTCTATCAAGTTTCCGTAGTTGCCATCAGCTTTAATATCAATAGCAATAATATCATCAACACCATCCTCAGACGGAGTCATAACCATAGCACCTGCACCATCACCGAAAAGGATTGAAGTACTTCTATCTTCCCAGTTTACAAGTCTAGAATTATTATCTGTTGCCACGATTAAAACATTTTTGTACATTCCTGATGAAATATAAGCTTTTGCTATGCTCATAGCGTAAATTAAACCTGAACATGCTGCTGTAATATCAAAAGCAGGAATTTGAGCTTTAATTCCAAGTCTTTGATGAATATGACAAGCAATAGCAGGATACAAATCAGGAGGTGCTGAAGATGCTGCAACAATTAAATCAATATCATCAGGATTAATTTTAGCTCTTTCCAAAGCCTTTTGAGCAGCTTCAAAACCTAAATCGATAGCGTTCTGTTCTCCTGAAACAACTCGTCTTTCTTTAATACCTGTACGAGTATAGATCCATTCATCAGAAGTTTCGTATAATTTTGTCAAGTCATCATTTGTGATAACTGTTTCAGGTAAACTGTATCCAACACCGGCAATTCTTACCGGAATTAATTTATCTGTCATATAATTTATTCCTCATAAAACTTAGCTATTTTTTCATTTACACCAGTTTCAACTGCGTGCTTAGCAACTCTTACAGCATTTTTAATTGCGTAAGCTTTACTTCTGCCGTGGGAAATAACTGTAATACCTTTTACACCCAACAGCAAAGCTCCTCCAAATTCTTCGTAGTTGATTTTTGTGTAAATTCTCTTCATAAATGGTTTTGCTAACAAACCAATAATTTTTCCAAGTAAATCTGCTTTAAATTCTTGTTTTAACATTCTAAACAACATTTGAGAAGTACCTTCTGTAACCTTCAAGGCAACGTTGCCTACAAAACCGTCACAAACAACTACATCACAAACGCTCAAGAAAATTTCTTTACCTTCAATATTACCTACAAAGTTTAATTTTTCCTGATGTTCTTCAAGAATTTTATAAGTAGTTTGAGCAAGCTCATTACCTTTACCTGCTTCTTCACCGATATTTAAAACACCAATACGAGGATGTTCAATACCTAAAACATTCTTTGAGAAAGTTGCACCCATAATCGCAAATTGGTAAAGCATTTCAGGAGTACAATTACTGTTTGCACCACCATCGATTACAACAATAGGTTTTTTAATAGTAGGGAGAGTAACAGCGATAGCAGGTCTGTCAATTCCAGGAATTCTACCAAGACCAAAAAGGCTTGATGCCATAGCGGCTCCAGTAGAACCTGCTGCAACAACCGCATCAGAACTTCCTTGAGCGACTGCATCAACTGCTAAAACTATAGATGACTTTTTCTTTTTACGAATAGCTTGACCAGGAGCTTCTCCCATCTCAATAACTTCTGAAGCATGAGTAATTTTTATATCAAGTTTTGATGTGTCAATTTTTACTCTATATTTCGCAGCTCCGCCTTTACCGTAATCGGTCATAAAGCCTTCATGAGATATTTTATCAAGCTCTTGCTCGATTCTATCTTGTTTTCCGACCAACTCAATGGCAACTCCGTATTCTTTAGCTGCCCATACAGCACCTGCAACTATCTCATGAGGTGCATGATCACCGCCCATTGCGTCAATTGCTATTCTTGTCATCTTTCCCTCTCAAAGTCTTAATAATTAACGGTTTAAAACCGGATGGTTAAAGATTAGATCTTTAGCCATCCAGTATAAAAGTTATTTTTCTTCGCTTTCAGAAGTCTCTTCAGCAGGAGCTTCTTCAGTTACTTCTGCAACTGTTTCTTCTGCTTTTACTTCTTCTACTTTTTCTGCTTTTTTAGTTGATTTTTTTGCAGGTTTCTTTTCTTCTTTTACTGCAACTTCTTCAACTCTGTCTTTCAAGCTTACAGGTTTTCCTTTATATGTTCCGCAAGCTGTACATACTGTGTGTGTTAACACTGTTTCTCCGCAATTAGGGCATTTTGTAGTTTCTGGCTTTGTTGCTTTCCAGTTACTTCTTCTGTGTCCTTGTGCGGAATGTCCTGTTCTTTTCTTAGGTACTGCCATTTTTCTTTTTCCTTTTTTATTTTTACTACTACTTATATTTCTATCTTACCCTTTGGCGTAAGCCTCTAAGGCAATTTGGAACTACTGTTCCTTATCAATTTTTATGTTTTTGAAAACATCCAGTCTTGGGTCTGTCAAGTTTTCCTCTTTTAGGAACTTGTCCCCATTACAATTTATACCACAAACTTTCTTATTTGGTAAATTTAATATTACAGATTGATACAATAAGTCATAAATATCTATCTCGTCACTGCCGTCTAAATCTGTTACAAACTGTCCGTCTTTAAGTTCAGTTTCCTGCCCGTATTCATCCATTAGTGCGTTTTTTGCAAATATTTCATCTATATCAAAATCGATAGGAAATTCAAACTCTTTTAGACATAAATCACATTCAAGTTTTAAAATTCCCTTAACATTTCCTGAAACTTCTACAAAATCACCTAAAGATTTTACTTCCAAATCAGAAATTATAGGACCTACACAATTTAGTCCTTCAATTTCTTCTTCAAAATGAATTTCAAGTGTTTTAGATTTAGAATTTTCGAGTTCTTCTATAGATATTATATGTTCCATTTTTAAATTTATCCAACGTATTGTTCTTCTTGAATTGCTACTGCTGCAACTTGGTTAGAAACAAAAGAAACTTTTTTCAAAGGTCCCAATGTTTCTTTTTCAATCAAAACAGCTGCTGCACTTTTGATTGATTGTTGTAATTCTGAATATAATTCTTCAGGATTTTCAACATACAAAACCAAAGGTGCTGTAGAACCCTTCAAAAAAACTAATATTGATGTTCTTTTTTTTATGTTTTGTGCATTAAATTGTTGAGCCATTTTCACACTCCTTATAAATTGTAACAAGTGTTACAATTATAGAATAAAAAGAGATTTAATGCAAATAGTATTTAGATTTGGGTTATAACAGCATAAAAAAATCAGGTTAAATATTAACCTGATTTTCAAATATTCATCTTTTTAACTATTTATTTTGACATTATTTCAATTTCATTTCCGTCCGGATCTTTCAAAAATGCAACCTTCATATCTACTTCAGGCATATAAAATGGTTCATATAAGTATTCATAACCAAAATTTTTCATCTTAGAAGTAAAATCATCCATTGACTTCACTTGAAAAGCGAGATGTCCAAATGCATCTCCATTTTTATAGCCATCTTTAGGAGTATCATCATTGTATGTAAGTTCAATTTGAGTCTGCCCATCCTCATCACTTAGATAATACAATGTGCAATCTTCAAGTCTTACTTCACCTGTTCTATTCAGTTCTAAGAGTTCTGTATAGAACTTCATTGATTCATCTATATTTTTTACTCTAATCATTACATGCGAAAATCTCATATGACATGCCTCCTTATCTTTTTTACATAAAGTCTAACACATCAAAAATTTTAAAAAAGCGTTTTAATCTACATGGGATATTGAACCATTTGACGCATTTTTATCTATTTCTATAACATGTCTGATTATTGTATGAGCCATTAAAAGCATATATGGATTTATTTCATTAGTATCTGACATATTAATTTTAGCTTGAGGCTTTTCTTGTTTTACATCAGCAACCCCCTTAGAAGAAGTTTCAAATGACAAAACAGAAGACATTGAATAATGTTTTTCATCACCTTCAATCCTTCTTTCTAACTCTTCTTTCGGAAATTCTTTTATACATTCTATATTTACATGAACAGAATTTGAGCTTTCCAAAATTAATGTTGCAGTAACATTTGCAAAATTGACTGTGGTAATAGTGATTACAAGTATACTGTCAGATCCGTCTTTTTGTTCTCCGGATTCAATATCTAAGTCAAAACCTACACCTTCCTGCAAAGGAAGCCAAGGAAGATAAAGTAGCATAAGCAATTTCATTGTTTGTGCGGAATCATTTTGAGAAGCTGCAGCAACACTTGCATTAATCAGTTTTGCAACTTCTTTAAGCTGTGATAAATCAGAAATACCAAGTTTTGCAGAATTTGCCATAGTAGTTATCAACTTTGCAATAGCTTCCTTACCATTTGCTTGAATCATAGCAGCAATTTGAGACAAATTAATTAAACCTGTAGATGAAAGAGTAAGATTCTTTAGCGAAGATTGTAATTGTCCCATTGCGACTTTATTACCCATCAACAAAATATTTTGAGCCTCCGTCAAAGAAAGTCCCTGAAGCTGTGCTAAAATTTGTGCCTGAGTTTGAGACAAAGCATTTCTTTGCATTGCAACCTGATTTGCAAATCGTTGATTAAACTGAGCCAGAGATATATTTTTTTGCAGAATATAAACAAGCTCATTCAAATTCTTAGGCAAATTCATCATCTCTTTCACGTAAGCAGACTGATCTGCCCCACCCATACTTGCCATCTGGTAGGATGGAATAGATCCTGAAATCTGCTGGGAGGTATGACTTGGAGGTGGTACAAATGAATTTTGTGCAGGAGCTTGTGGACTCGGCTGTTTCTGAATATTCACAGCACGATAGTTAACAAACTTTGAAATCAGATGTCCTAAATTTAAATCTGCCATAGGATAAATTATAATGATTTTTCAATCTTTGTCCAGAAGAAATTTTAAACCTAACTAATCCTTAATAGGCAAATAAGCTTGAGGATAATTATAATCTTCTTTAAATCCTAAATGTCTATACATCTTCAAAGCTTGGAAATTGTTGGTTTCAGTAGTTGTATTAACTTCAGTTATAGGTTTTTCCCCACTATCAGCCCACTCAATCAATTTTTTTATTGAGTTTTTAAGCATATGTTTAGATAAACCTTTACCTTGATATTCCTTTCTTATAGAAACAATAGGAATATTTGCAATTCTACCGCCTGTTAAGTTCATAAAACAAAAACCAACAGGTTCTTCGTTATACAACAAAACTGTTGTTGCTTCAGGTAAAAATTCTGCATAAATATTCTCAACTATCTTAGAGACAATATCTCTTGTTCCTTCAATAGTTTTAAATCTGGGATCAAAAAGAGCATCTGCAGAATTTTCAAAACCTTCTTGTACTACTTCTATAGCATCTTCTATATAAGTGTTATTCCAACTTACCAACTTATAAGCACTATCAAGTTCAGACATCTGAGACATTTCCATAATATCTCTTGAATTAGTGCCAGCCATCATAAACCTTAAAACTGCAATCCCAACAAATTTAAAACCATATCTTGCAATATCGGCAATTAAATTTCTTTGAGAACCAAGCATTGGATAGCATACAATTTTTTCTTTTCTTTCAGCCTTCGTCAATTCCAAAAACTTTTTAACAAGGTACATAGCTCTTTCAATCATATCTTCCATTTTGAAAGAATGTATGATATTTAGTTCTATAGCCTCTGAAATTGCAGTAGTATAAACTAAAAAAGCAACAGGAACGGTATTGTCAAACAAGACAAGACATTCAATCAATTTCTTTTCAACAGATTCTGTAAAATCTTCAAAGCTTAAAGGCTCAAGCTCAAACTTATACTCCTCAACAGCTCTGGTTCTAAAATCGTTATACACAGAGGCAAAACTTTTGTAATCCTGAGGGGTTAGCAATCTCGCTTCGAAGTTTAAATTTTCGCTATTCATGTCCTAATTCCTTTTTTAACCTAATGCAACTACTATATTAAATGATGCATTTTATCTTTCTTAGTTTTCATATACCGTCTATTGAATGAATTAATTTCCGGCTTTATTTTAACTATATCATGTATAGTCAGACCGTAACCATTCAAACCGACGATTTTTTTCGGATTATTAGTAATTAGGTTGAAATTATTGAATCCTAAATCAAGAATAATCTGAGCGCCCATGCCATAGTCTCTTAAATCCGGCTTAAACCCTAATGAAATATTTGCTTCAACAGTATCTTGCCCGCATTCTTGAAGTTTGTATGCTTTAATCTTGTTTATGATTCCTATTCCACGGCCCTCATGCCCTTTCATATATATCAATGCACCTTTGCCATATTCATTAATCATCTCTAGGGCACTATGCAATTGATAATTACAGTCACATTTTAAACTGTGGAAAATATCGCCTGTTAAACATTCACTATGCACTCTGATAAGAGGAATTTTATCAGAACCATCATCTTTTACCAAAGCAACACTTTCCTGACCTGTAATCTTGTTTACATATCCATATATTTCAAATTCACCAAACTGAGTAGGTAAGTGGGCTTCAGCTTCACGAGTTACTATCTTTTCAGACTTCAAACGGTATGCTATTAATTCAGCAACCGAAATAAATTTTATACCATGTTTTTTAGCAAACTCGTACAACTCATCTCTTTTCGCCATATGACCATCTTTACCCATTATTTCACACATAGGACCGGCCGGAATATGTCCACAAAGTTTTGCCAAATCAACAACAGCTTCAGTATGACCTGTACGAGTCAAAACCCCACCTTTTCTTGCAACACAAGGGAACAAGTGTCCCGGACGTCTCAAATCAGAAGGCTGAGCATCGGGTGCAAGACATACTTCTATTGTTTTTGCACGATCAAATGCAGAAATTCCTGTTGTAACACCGTATTTTTCATGGGCATCAATACTTACAGTGAAAGCTGTGCGCATGCTTTCATTATTTTGTTCAACCATCTGATGAAGTTCCATTTTTTCGGCAATCTCAGGAGATATAGCAAGACAAATAAGCCCTTTTGCATTTTCTGCCATGAATTTTATTATTTCAGGTGTAACCATTTGACCTGAACAGATTAAGTCACCTTCATTTTCTCTATCTTCATCGTCAGCAACGATAATCATTTTACCATTTTTAAAATCTTCCAACGCATCTTCTATGCTATCAAATTTAAAATTTTCCATTTTACATAAACCCATTTTCTTTCAAAAAATCTTCTGTTATATTATTATTTTTCGTTGATAAAAATTTTTCAACATATCGTCCCAAAATATCAGTTTCAATATTTACAAAGTCTCCAATTTTCAAAAATTTCAAATTAGTATTCTCCAGAGTATGCGGAATAATTGCAACACTGAAAGTGCTATTTTGATTTTTAGAAACTGTAAGACTCACACCATCAACTGTTACAGAGCCTTTATATACAATATATTTGTCCAAATCTTTAGAGACTTCAAACGTCATATCTCCAAGATATTTCGCAACTCCGTCAATATGTCCTTGAACAATATGACCACCCATTCTTGTTGGTCGGGTGCTACGCACGTAGCCCTCTTTACTGGTAGTGGAAGCATTTTCAATTAAACCTTGTGGGAGTAGTGCCCTTTCAAGATTTACACATTCACCGGCTTTAAAACCTTTTGTAATTTTCAAAGTTTCAGCACTGACATCTGCACTGAATGAATTTGGACTCATTGCAACAACTGTCTGACAGCAGCCGTTAATTGCAACACTGTCACCAATTTGCGTATTTTCCAAAACTTTTGCACACTCTACAACGAGTCTGCTGCCATCAAAACTTTTTATGTACCCTGTTTCTTCTACAATCCCTGTAAACATAAATACATTTTATCATGAAAAATTGCAATAAAATATTTTCCTCATATAATATTCATGTCTAACAAGATAGGATAAAAAGGAGAGAAATTATGTCTAGAAAACCTATTATTGCAGGAAACTGGAAAATGAATTTATGCCGTTCAGAAGCTAAAGAAGTTTTTGAAGGTGTTAAAAATTTTGTAAAAGATTATACTGCTCAAGAATTACCTACAGTTGTAATTGCACCGGTATTTACATCAATAGCAGCAGTAGAAGCTGTAAGATGTGACTGCGGATGCGGCGGAAATAAAATTTCTATCGCTGGTCAAAACTGCCACTGGGAAAAATCAGGTGCTTACACTGGAGAAATTTCAGTTGAAATGTTAAAAGATGCAGGCTGTGATTATGTAATCATCGGTCACTCAGAAAGAAGACAATACTTCTCAGAAACTGACGAAATGATTAACAAAAAAGCAAAAGCTATTTTAGCTGGCGGCTTAATCCCTATCATCTGCTGTGGCGAAACTTTAGAACAAAGAGAATCTGGCGTTACAGATAAACACATCGCATCTCAAATTAAAGCTGCATTAGAAGGTATTTCATCAGAAGATGTTGCAAAATCAGTTATCGCTTACGAACCAATTTGGGCTATCGGAACAGGTAAAACTTGCGATTCTGATGAAGCAAACAGAGTAATCGCTATGATTAGAAATGTAGTAAAAGAAGTTGCAGGAGCATCTGCTGCTGATTCTATCAGAATTCTATATGGCGGTTCAGTAAAACCTTCAACAATTGAAGAACAAATGTCTAAATCAGATATCGATGGAGCTTTAATCGGTGGAGCTTCTTTAAAAGCTGAAAGCTTGAATGAAATCATTGAAAAAACTATGAAATTGATGAACAAACAAGCTGCAAGCGTTTAATAATTTACTTAAATTATTAGTAAAAACCGCGAGTTAATTTTGATCTCGCGGTTTTTGCATGTTACATAATTTATCTAAAAATTTTTATTTTAACTCAGTAAGTTCAATGCAGATAATTTTTCATTTATGTCATTCATCAAATTTATATCATCAGTTTGTCTTGCGTAATTTTGCGCCTTTGTCAAAAGACCTTTCGCTTTTTTGATATTGCTATATTCAACCATAATATCAGCTGCTTTTGAGTAATTTTGTGCAACTTTTAAAGGTGATTCTGCATCTGCGTAATGTTGAACAGCTTTAGAATATGATTTCAATGCTTGTTGAGGTTCTCCAAAACGTTCGTATGCATTACCCATGCTTGATGATACAAAACCTTTTACTTTGGAATTATCTGTTTGAGAGATTAAATCTTCAGCTATTGAATAATAGTTCATTGATTCATCGTCATACATATCAGTAAAAATATTACCCATTTTTGTCAATGATGTGGATTGAGCAGCAAGATTCTCAGCTTCTCCGGCAAAAGAAACTGAATTAAAATAATGATCCAATGCTGGCTTTATTTGATTCACATCATCGTAAATCTGAGCCATAGAGTAGTGTGCTTTTGTTTTAATATTATTATCTTTTGTAGTATTTATTGAATTGTTATAACTTTTTAGAGCTTGAGCGTAAAAATCATTGTCATCATATATTCTGCCAACTTCATAGAAAATCTTAGACTTAGTTTCAGTATCACCTATTTCATCTGCTCGAACCATAGCTTTTCTAAAAGCTTTTATTGCTTTTTCAGGTTCATTTGCATAAGCCAATTTTTTTGATTGGATAAATAATGATTTTAACTCTTTATCTTGAGGGATTAATGAAACTACTTTTGAATCAGTTTCTATTTCTTGCTGAACAGGCTCTGGAACTGTATCACTTACGGCATTTTTGTTTTCTGCTTTATCTTTTTGTTGTGTACTGCCTTCAGGGAATTTTACTAAAAACTGCGGATTGATATCATTTTCATCGTATTTAAAATTAATTTGCTGTAAAAATAAAGCATCAACCCAATTCTCAACAACTTTTGAATCTTTGTTCAAAGTTTTTGAAATATAATCATCCAAAATTGTAGAAGCATTCTTTAAATTTGATTTTATTAATCTAACATTAGGATTATCTTTCCTAACTTGAGCATCAATTAATGAAAGATAGCCGTCAACTTCCTCTTTTAAATTGTCAGGAGTACCTATTGCAAGTGCTGTATTATTAAAATCCTTCAAAATTTGTGCGATGTTTATTACGGAACTTCTATTTGCAGAAACACTTTGTGCTACAGGTTGAACCTGCGCTGTTTGTACAGAATTAGCACCTCTTGCCTGAGCTTGGCTTTGAATTTGAGAGCGCATTTGACGCCAGTCTACTTGTTCAGAATCACTTTGAGTCTTCTGATAAGCAGGGGTATATGAAGGCTTTTTCTGTTCTACATATTGTAGGCCTTTACTTTTTGAATTCTGTCCGGCTTGTTCTTCTTTTTGAGCTGATGATGAAGCGTTATTTTCATCATCTTGTCTCCTTTTGACAAGACTTCTGCCGTCTTTATTAAAATAAGGTCGTTGAAATACACCGTTTAACACAAATTCTACCCTCTGGTATTCTCACTATATACCAAAACCTGCTATCTGGCGTCATACTTTCGTATGATATCTACAGTTTTTATTTAAGGGAGTTTTTTAATAAGTCAAGAAAGAATAACCATTTCACAATTTTTGCATTCAAACTTTAATGGATATTTTTTTCCTTTTTCATCAATAAGATAAAGTTTTTTCGGAGATTTACACATATCAAAAGCATACTTTAAACAATGTTTCGTACGCATAAGCTCAGTTGGATTTGCGCCTGATTCCGCAGACATTTCACAAACATCAGATCCACTATTTTTATAGAAACATTTTGCACAACTATTATGAACATTAGCCCTATAATCAAGTATTTCTTGCGGGAATTTAGCATATTGTAAAGGTTTTTGGAATTCTCTTTTATAATTTTTTAAACGTTCATTCATTAAATCTGATAGAATTTCCCGACGAATTTCGTTTATCTTAGAAATAGGCATAAAAGGAACTTCCCCAATAACATTTACATTTTCAACATAAAAATCACTGTCACCGGTTTTGTTCATTTGCGAAACAAAATTTTCATTCATTTTTTGAGGATTCTTTGCTTTTTCAAAAGAAGTTAAAATTTTTGATACACAATTTTTATCTTCATCCAAAGCTTTCAAGACACCATTTTCATATTGAAAATCAATTTTTATTTTACGCTTGATTTTAGAATTCTTTAATTGTTTTTCAAATTCTGCATTAAAGTTTCTATATGCAACAACACCTAATTTTATACCATCCATTTTGTTTGGAAAAACTTTTTTCCCTTCAACTCGATTTACAAGGCAGCCTACCCCATTAAAATACAGACCATCTTGTTTAGCTAACTTTGCATCTATCTCAAAATAATCTTTTCCGACCTTTGTAACTTTACCGAGCTTTTCTCCAAGAGATTTCGAGCTTTCAAAGTTGAAACAATTTTTTCTTCCTTCTAAGAAATAATCCGTAAAACCTCTGTTAAAACTTTTTTTCAAGTCGGGTTCAAAATCACAAAAAACTTTTCCGGAAGACGTTTTATTAGCCAGTTTATCAATTTCTTTTCTATAATAGGCAACAACATTTTTCACATAACTTTCATCTTTAAGTCTTCCTTCAATTTTAAAGGACTTAACCCCTGCATTTATTAGGTTTTGTAAATGTTTTGAAGCGTTGAAATCTTTAAGACTCAAAAGATATTTATCTTTAGCGATTACATTACCTTTATCATCCACAAGTGAATATTTTTTACGACAAGCCTGAGCACACTCACCTCTATTAGCGGAACGGCCGCCTATATAATAACTTAAATAACATTGTCCACTATATGAAACACACAAAGCACCATGTACAAAAGTTTCAATTTCTGCCTTTGTATTATTACAAATCTCTCTAATTTGCTCTAACGACAACTCACGAGCGAGAATAACGCGTGAAACTCCCATATTATCAAAGAATTTAACCTTTTCTAAAGTTCTGTTATCACACTGTGTACTTGCATGGATAACTATTGGAGGCAATTTCCCTTCTACAGCAAGATTAAATATCCCCATATCCTGAACAATTATGGCATCCACACCGATATCATACAGTTTTTTTATCAACTCAACAGCTTTTAATAGCTCATCGTCAGTTAAAATAGTATTAATTGTCACATGAACTTTTACATAAAATTTATGTGCATAATCAACAATTTCCTTAATATCTTCAAGAGAATTAGGAACTTTTTTTCTCGCACCAAAATCTGATGCTCCAATATAAATTGCATCACATCCGGAATTTATAGCAACAAAAGCAGTATTTTTATCCTTAGCAGGAGCCAGTAATTCTACATTCTTCATAAAATGTATTATAATACAAAAAAGGGCACCACCAGAAGTGCCCTTTTTCATTTAAATTATATTATCTGATTACAAAGGTTTTACAGAATCCTTGTAAATAGCCTTAACAACATCTCTTCCGTTTCCAGAAGGAGCGATATCAATCAATCCACTTAATGATGGGGTTGTGTAAACCAAATCTGTTAATTTTTCAACATCATCTTCTGTGAATCCCTCATCTTCAAGTTTTTCTTTAACATCTACAGAGAATAACCAATCTTGAACCATTTTTGCTGCTTTTTCTGCTTCATCTGGAGAACCTTTTAATCCTGGAGCAATAGGAGCTAAAATATCTGCAAGAACATTTGGTCTATCTTTGTAAATAGTCTTAACTACAGCAGGTAATAAAATTGCAAGCCCCAGACCATGAGATAATTCCGGTTTTACCGCACTCAAAGGATGTTCAAGAGCATGTGTATAGTGTAAAAGACCATTATCGAAACTTACACCACCCATCATTGCAGCATAAGCCAAGAAATATCTTGCTTCCAAATCATCAGGATTTGCAATTGCTTTTGGTAAATATTTTGCAACTAATTCAATTACCTGTTTTGCAAGAGAAATTGAATAAGGAGAAGCTACAGCAGATGTAGCTGCTTCAACAACGTGGTTTACAGCATCAATTGAAACATATCTTGTTTGTTTTGGAGACAATTTAGTCATTAATTGAGGATCATCAATTGCAAACATAGGATATATACAATCATAAGCAATTGCAGGTTTAAAATTCTTTTCTAAATTAGTTACAACTGCAAATCTGTTTGTTTCAGTCCCGGTACCATGTGTTAGGTTAATAGATACAATCGGTGCAGCCTTATCAGGTGCGAATGTAAAATCGTAAATATCTTCTGCTGTTTTTTCAGGATACTCTAGCAAAATAGCAACTGACTTACCTGCATCTGTAGGAGAACCTCCACCAATCGCAATAACAGCTTTTGCACCAAAATCTTTTGCTAATTTTGCAGCATCATTAACATGATGTGTTGTAGGGTTTGGAGTAACTTCAGCATAATTTACATAACCGATGTTATTATCTTTCAATGCCTTTTCTACATAATCCCAAGCTCCTGTAGCTTTATAGGCATTTCTTCCTGACATTACGATTACTTTGTCTATTCCTTTTTCCTTCAAAACACGTGCTATATCATCAATTTTTTTGATTGCACCTACTCCGAAATAAACAGTAGTTCTTGTGCGGATTTCTTTAATCTCGTTAATGTTAATATCCTTTTCCCACATAATAAACTCTCCTTTCTTAACTCACAGACATTATAAATTATGAAAAGAGTAATTGCAATCATTCAATATATGCAAAAATAATTTTATCAATTAAAGAATAGATTCAAAATATTCAATCGTTTTCAATAAGCCATCTTTTATATGAACAGTAGGTTCATATCCCAAAACTTCTTTTGCCAAAGTCAAATCAGGACGACGCTTACAAGGATCATCTGATGGAAGTGGAGTATAAACAATTTTCGATTTTGAACCTGTAAGTTCTATGATCATTTCCGCTAACTGCTTAATTGTATATTCACCATCATTACCGACATTAACCGGCCCCATAAAATCTTCTTTATTCATAAGTGCAATCATGCCCCTTACTAAATCATCAACATAGCAGAAAGACCTAGTTTGAGAGCCATCACCATTTATTGTTATATCCTGATTTTTCAACGCTTGTAATATAAAATTAGAAACAACACGACCGTCATTTTCAGCCATACGAGGTCCATATGTGTTGAATATTCTAATAATCCTTATGTCTACATTATGCTGTCTATGGTAATCCATCATAAGAGCTTCCGCAACTCTTTTCCCCTCATCATAGCAACTTCTTAATCCGATAGGATTAACATTACCCCAATAACTTTCTTTTTGCGGATGAACATCAGGATCACCATATACTTCACTTGTTGAAGCCTGAAGAATTCTAGCTTTTGTCTCATCCGCAAGATCAAGCATATTTGTAACACCTATCACATTCGTTTTAATAGTTTTAATAGCATTTATTTGGTAATGGATTGGACTCGCAGGACATGCAAGGTTGTAAATCTGGTCTACTTGAAGCAAAATCGGTTCAATAATATCATGTCTAATAAGTTCAAATTCTCTATTATCAAGCAAATGATCAATATTTTTTCTTGAGCCCGTGAAAAAATTATCAACACATATAACGTGATTCCCTTCAGCCAAAAGCTTTTCTGACAAATGTGAACCTATAAAACCTGCACCGCCTGTAACTAAAATATTTTTCATACATCCCTCATTCTTAAATTAATTTTAACACAAAAAAAACTCCCGTCCATTTTACGGGAGTGGAATGAAAGAGTAAGCGATACGCTCTATTCCCAATTTACAAACGGAAACAAAACATCCGCTTACCATCTGAATAAAATCTATTTAACTTTTGCCTCAAGTTTTTGAATTCTTGCCTCCAGCTCATTAATTCGTTTTTCTTGAGCTGCATATTTTCTATCTAATTCCTTAATTGCATTAATAACTGCATAGAACATATCTTCCATACGAATTGTCAAAAATCCGTCTACTCCCTTTTTTACAGCATCTGGGAAGATTTTTTGTAAATCCTGAGCCATAACACCTACATGAGGAGTTTTTGTCTTATCTTTTTTGAAAGTATAGTTAAATACTTTTAGTTGACGAATTTTATCCAAACCGGCAGTACTTTCTTTTCCAACATATTTCAAACGACGGTCTGAAGGTATATGCCAGTTATCATCACCAGAAGCAGACCCACCATCTGGAAATCTAAATTCTGCACCATCTTTTGTATAAAAATTTCTTAAATTAGCAGCATCTCTGTTAACCCTTTTTACTTCCTTATCCCCAGTATTTGCACCCAACACTGCAGCTGGTCCAACACCTGTAGGACGTAAATCATTTTCACTTACTAATGATGTAAAAATAGCCCCCTTTACTATCAAATTTCCATTTACTACAACTGAAGAATCTTTCCAATTCCAAGTATTATATGGCACTGTATCAGAAGTATTATGAACTTCTAGAACAGCAGCACCACCATTAAATTTTGACTGACTTCCAATAAATATACGTTCCGAATTATCGGAAGCCCAAGAACTATATGAACTTGGTCCAGAATTTTTTCCTATACATACTTTATTTGCCCCAGTTACATTGCTACATGAATACTCTCCTATCGCAATAGTATTTTGAGAAATAGCTTTTGCAGTAGAACCTATTGCAATTGAGTTCAGTCCTGAAGCAATAGTCCTTTTAGCACTATATGTTGATGCAATTGAACCTATTGCAATTGATTGATCCCCAGAAGCTTCAGCATTTTGTCCAATAGCAACAGAATAAAATTTTGAAGATGCAGCTTTATTCCCAATAGCAATTGAAGACTCTCCTTCAGACAAAGTTTGTGTCCCTATTGCAACTGAAGAAACCCCCTCTGCGCTGCTTGCATCTCCTATTGATACTGATGATGCACCCAATGCCCCGCCATCATCCGGAGAAAAAGATCCTATTGCAACTGAATCCGTATTTGAATATGAATATGGTCCTATTGCAACTGAACGTTCTCCTTCGGCATTAGATTCTCTACCCATTGCAATACTATTCGCCTTTGCCTGAATACCTGCAGGACCTATTGCAATTGCATTTCCACTAACTATATTTTGATTTCCCAAAGATATTGCCCCTGAAACATCTGAGCCTAAAGTTGTTTGGGCACCTATGACTATTGAGTTATCTGAGCTTGTAGTTGTTTCTCGGCCAATTGCAATCACATTAGCCCCATTTGCAGTGGACTGAACACCTATCGATATAGAATTGTCTCCTACTGCTGAACTCATGTTACCGAGAGCTATGGAAGTATCTGATGCATAGCTGTTGGCACCATATGCAGTTGAGCCATCTAGCGCTTCACTTGATGCTCCAACTGCAGTAGAACTTGAACCACTGGCTTGACCATTATTACCTATATAAACCGCCATGGAACCAAGCGTTGTACCATCTTTTAATTTCCCTAATACTACATTGCTACTTCCTAATTGTAGATAACCATTAATTATATTACCATTTTTAAAAAGGATACTTTTTTATCATTACTGTTATTTAAGATTAAACGAGCACTTTGATCGGCTACGGTAGCTTCTGTTTGGCCGATCATGGCAACTTGTGCTGACCCTAATCCGAAATATGCATCTGAACCATTGGTTGCCCATTGCCAAGGACTTGATTGATCCAGCTTATTACGAGTTGTCATTACCGGAGCCATCGCTGCTAAAATTATACTCATTATTAGCATGACTACCATCATTTCTGCTAGGGTAAAAGCTGAGAATACTCTATTACAAGTTAAAAGGCTTTTCTTCCCCGAAAAAGCATCCTGTAATAATCTTTTTTTGCTCAATCTATTCTGCATATTCAATTACTCCCTTTTTCGTATTTTATTTACTATTATAACATTTTTTAATAAGCTATTCAATTTCAAAACAATAAATATGTAATTAAACTTCATTGTATGTTTTAAAATGAGCTTTACAAACTTCCTTTAGACGTTCCTTACCATATTTTGATATAAACTCGGATGCTACATTTTTAACCAACCCTGAACAACCTTTTTGGAATTTTAATCCATATTGTTGTTCCATAGCATTCATTTTTTCAACAAAAGTTGCACGGGCAAGAACAGATGCCGCAGCCACTGCCACATCACTTTCTGCCTTACACATTTGTTCTAATCTTATACTTCT
>CALVHB010000025.1 GCA_944327275.1 Candidatus Gastranaerophilales bacterium
AATCTTTTCATCATATCAGAACCGGTAGTGTGTTCTTTTGTTGATGCACCGATAACCGCAATTGATTTCGGTTTCATGCTTTTGTCTAGAAGATTCATTTTCTTTCCTTTCTTTCTAATTCAATTTCATATGTTTATTTGCGATTAAATACCTTTTTTATTTTTTGAAATAAAGTTTCTCTTTTTGGGGTAATTGGAATTTCTTCCTCTTCAACTATTTTTTTTGCTAATTTATTTTTATGTTTTGAACTTACAAGTTTTGTCGCTCCCACTACTGCTTCAGGGTGCTTAGTTGTTTTTACGGTAGTAACTTTTTGTGATGCATATCTTATGATATCTCCTTTTTTATCAGCAGCTACTACTTTGAGAGATTTCTCGAAATCGTTTATAACAAAAATGTCAAAATCGTTGCTTTTTACAACTTTCATTTCATTTAATTGCTTTACAGCTTTTTTTATCAATTTACTGCCATAAGAATTCACATCGTTATTTACAAAAATGGCATTCCCTTGAAAATTTGTGGTTTGAATATTTTGAATTTTCATCATATCCCTCTTTTAATATCCGTTTTTAATCCATTCTCTAACTCTAAATTTTGCGCCAAGATCTGTTGCAATTTTTTCACAAGCTTGTAAATTTAAATGTTTACCTTTATATCCTTCTACTACACTTGCAACTACTGAGATGCTTTCGTCAGCACAAGATTTTATAAAGTTTTTTACTTCATCATAGGCATTTTCAAATTTTGGTTGAGATAGTTCATTATATTCTTCACTTGTAGCTCCGTTTAAGCTTACGGAAAATTCATCAATGAGTCCTTTAAATTCAGGGACAACATTTCTTTTATACACAAAATTTGCATGACCATTCGTGTTGACTCTTATTTTTGTAGCTGGATAATTATCTTTTATATACTGAGCAACTTGTTTTAATACTTCAAGTTTCATCATAGGTTCACCGTAGCCACAAAATATTACTTCTTCTGATGGGGTTTGTTTGTATATTTTTTCAAACTGTTCTATTACATCTTGAGATGTTGAATTCTCATCATCCAACCAAAGAGTCTGACCGCAGACGTCGCTTTTGTCGTTTCTTAGGCAAAAGATACAATTATTTGTACATCTGTTAGTCAAATTAATGTATATTTTTCCGTCAAGTAAATAAACTAAGATATTTGACATTGCTAGCCTTTCAATAGCTAAATTATCGCACAGTCAAAAATTTTTTACAAGCATGAAAACCTGCTAATTAACGGTGATTATATTAAAAAAATATTAATTTTTTTTGTGTCTTGCAAATAGTTTTTCTCTTGGAGGTTCGTTCGAATAATCAGCAGTTCCAGGGAAACTGTTTTGTCCTGTAGTCATTTTTGTAATCCAATATTGCATTTTTGGAATAAGTGTAGATAGGAATAGAGCTGATATTACAAAACCTATGCTCCAGTTGCATGTATTTTTAATAAAGTTTTCTTTGCATGCTTTTTCCAGAACGTCTTTTGTTATTTCAGTTTTATTATTTTTTGCTTTTTCGATTATATTTTGGACATAATGGAATACATCTTCTTTTAATTCTTTCAAATCTTCGTAGTTAACGTATTTATATTTGTCAGTAGATGCATTTTGGGTTGCAACGCTGTAGATGTTCTGTATGAATTCCGGCATGTTTATTGCGCCTTCTCTAAAGACATCTTTAATTTGGCTTTTTGTCAATACAGATACACCTTCAACTTCAGGTTGAAGCTTAGACATGCGTTCTGCAATATTTACAAAGTGTTTTGCTTCTTTTTCAGTGAATTGTTTTGTATTTTTTAGGTAGTCTTTGAATTCATCTAATGATATAACTTTGTGTTCATTAAATTTTTGAAGCAGTTCTTTATCAATGTAGCCTACATTGCTGTTATCACCCATTGCTTTTTTTGCAAATTCTTCAACGCTCATGCGACCGCCATTTTCTTTTAATAATTCTTCCAGATGGTCTGTAACTTGTTTTGCAGCAACAGGATCAAGACGAGTTTTTCTTCCATCTTCAATTTGATTTAGCCATCTGTTGATGTTTGGCATACTGAACATATAGAAATATATTGATGTTAAATCTCTAAACAGTACTTCGGTTCTTTCATGATTATTTCTTGCGCTGATTGTACGACCACCGGCAATACCTGCGTCTGTTGATAGAAGTTGGTATGTATGGTCATTTTCAAATTTGTTTGCAACAGATAATAATGTTCCGTAGTTCATTCCAAAAGAGATGTTTTTGTTGCTATCAGATTTTAAGAACTTATCCATCGAAACATTTTGAGTATTTATTTGTTGACTTTTATCTTGATTATTATCAGATTTGTCAGAATTATTAAAATGTTTTTCATGATATATAGAGGTGATATGTTGATTTATTTTAGGGACGACAAAACCAACTAAAATGTTTGCAAGTAGTATACTTGATCCTATTTTTAGAGCTTTAAATATTGCGATTTGTTTTTGGGTAAGGTTTTTGATTAATTTACCTGTTTTCCCTTCAAGTTTGGCTTTTTGTTTTAGAATTTTGTCGTCATGAAGGAAGTTTCTAAGAGGTTTTCTTACACCGTCTTCTTGAGCATCAAAGTTCGCAGTATGAAGCTTTAACACTTTTTTCCCGATGAAATCGTTCATTTTGTTGAACATATTAACTCCGGCAAACCAGAAGGCAGCACCGATACTTTCTTCGGTGAATCTTTCGCGAGCTTCTTCAAAACCTCCTCTTTGGTAAGCCTGATATGTTCTGCCGCCTGTAACAAAACATTCTAAAAGAATTAGTGGGGCAAGGCTACGGCTGGCTAGGCCTCTTATAAATCGTCTAGGATAACTATATTGTGATATTCTTTGAGGTGTTACGTTCATAAATTATACCGCTATAACATTTTATCTAATATCCCTGAAAATTCATTTTTGCTTTTTATATGCGATTTTTTAATATTTTGTTACAACAAATTGGAGAAATGTTTTCAATTAAGTTTTGTTAAAATTGTTGTGAAAAATATCAATGTTTTTTATTTACTGTTTTTGTTACAATGTAACTGAAAGGTTAGAACAATGCAAGTAACTCCAATTAGTAATGAATATCTTACTCAATTTAAAGGGAATGTAAAAAAAGATGATAAAAAAATAAAGGCGGGGGTTGTACTTTCTTCTGCTTTGGGAGTTGGAGCTGCACTTGCTCATGTAGCTAAAAAACAAGGGTTCTCTTTATCTCTTTCTTCTATAAAAAAGACTCCTGTTAAGGATTGGGCTATTTTTGGTCTATATAGCAAGAAAAATCCTAATAAAAGGCTTTTAGAATTAGATAATCCGTTTGATATTATAAAAATTGCTGCAGGTTCTGTTTTAGGAGGACTTGTAGGAGGTGCTTTGCTTGATGATAAGAAGCATTTGAAATCTAAGTTTAAAGAATCTGTTAATCAATTATTAGGAAATGTTTTAGTTCCAATAGGATGTGTTGGTGCTGCATCCAAGTTGTATAACAAGAATGAAGATAAAATATTGAATTTATTACCTAAAATATCAGGTAGTGGTAAAGCTGTAAAAATTGCTAATACTTTAATAAAAGCATTACCTGCTTCATTAATTACCTTGGTATCATTGGGAACAGGTATTTTGGCCGGTAATAAAGTATCTAATTTTATAAATGAAAAATTATTCCATAAAAAAGTTGAAAGAGGAATAAAAGGATCTGATTTCGCTCCGCACGTCGATGATTTAGGTATGGCTATATCTTTGATGTCTAAAAAATCCCCATTTTCTTCATTCGTTCAAAGAATAGTTCCATTATTCCTTTGTGTTCCTGGTATTGAGGTTGGAACTCATAGAGATGGCGAATAATTTATTTATTCTTCAGGCTCTTTAAGGATATCAGCATATTTTTGTAATTTATCGAGTATCGGTTGATATTTTATGTATAGTTCTTCTCTAGTTTTATTTTTATCCGAACTATGAACTATCGCCATATCCATTTTAGCTTGAAGAGCCATTTTCAGAATTTCTGGAATATTTAAGGCTGTAGGAGAATCACTTGAGAGATTTTTATAGTATTTTTCAATGTAATCAGGCGATATTCTAACTTTCCAATTATCATCTTTGTGCACTCCGCCTATATTGTATGTCATGTCTGTTATTCCAAGTAAGTCTGCAAATGATATTTCAAATTTCTTTGTTGTAAGTAGTTCTGCAAATTTTGCTTTTACTCTTTCTTTATCCGCAATTTTTAGAGCATTTCCTTCTTTTTTAGTATTGCCTATTTTATCGGATATTAAATCACACAATTTATCTCTGTCGTCTGCTCTTTTGGGGTCTTGATTTAGGTATCCTGCAAGATATAGCGGATTCCAAGCATTACTGTTTTTCGTCCATTCTCTTTCTATCATTTTTGCAGCAGGTATTGAATCATGAGAACCTACTAGGAACCAGTTTCTAGGATCTTGATTTTCAGCTTTAGCCCACTCAAGTTGAGTTAATTCCGGCAAATTTAGTCTTTCGTGATAAATCTTTTGAAATTCAATTGGATTTGAACAAATACTTTCCCATAATGGGGTATCGACTTCTAATCCATGTTCTTTAAAAGCTGGTAATACAATTTTTTCAAGTATTCTTGGATAGTTATAATAGTCGTCTAGTTTTTCTCCATTTTCTACAGTGTTAGAAACAAAGGAGCCTTCAATTTTGCTGTAATCTATTCCGTTTTCGTCTATAAATATTGAATCTTTTTTGATAAGGAATGGGTCAACCAGCCCTAGAGCATGATCAACTCTTAAATTTTCACAAAATTCCAAGGCAAAGTCTATTTTTTCTTTCAAGAATTTTCCACCGATATTTAATTCCATATCAGGACCTTTGAATAATTTCCTTGGATCAATTGCAGGGATTCCCCATACTTGGTGATGTCCAGAACTTTCATAAGAACCGACGCTATAGTTTTCGAGGAATGCTTCCTTATAGCGCCATTCATCCATTTTTGAACAGCCGATTAGCAAATCGTTTATATATTTAAAATTATGTTCATTTCTCCATTGTTTGTTTTCTTTTATTTGTTTTGTTGCGATAAACTGTTCAAATTTATATTGTTCTATTTCATTATTATTGTAATGGAGAATTTCATTATATCTTTCGATAGAGTCTATATCACCATTGTTGACTCCAACGATAAGATTTTTATCTAATTCGTTACCCCATTTTTCAAATTTATCGGTATTGTAGTGCTTTGCTAAGACTCTAAACATTCCTTCATCGGTAAGTCTTTCGTCGTGTTTTTGTAAAAACAATCTAAACTCTTTATTTAAGGAAATAGCTTCTGGTTGTCCTTTAGATAAATTTGTTTTGAATGTTTGATAACTTTCTTTTAGAGCTTTGTCATAACATCTTAAAGCTTCATTAAAATCAGACATATCGTAGTTTTTATCTGATATATTTGGCAATGATGTTGTATTTTCAAGAGTTTCTTTAGATAAAATTTGTCCGTATTTTGGAGTTGTAAGTTCTTCTAAATCAATGAACAGTCTGTTTTTTGCAAATGCAGAAGAATTGTATGGAGATGTTTTTAATTTTCCTTCTCTCATTTCGAGTTCGCCACCTGGTCCAAGTTGATTGCCATTAAAGCCGTATAATTGAAGGAATTTAATATATTCTTTTGCCGCTGTTCCATATGGGGAACCTATATACGAATTATAGTCAGACGAAGGGAAGCAGGATCCGTGAGTTATTACTACTCTATCTGTTGTTCCCATGATTTTGTAAGCAGAATCTATTGTAGCCTTTAGATCTCTTTCTTCATCTGCTTTTGGACGTCTCGAAAATGCTATTTTATTGTCTATCCCTAATACGCGCATACTATTTTAAAATTCCAACAAAAAATTTTTTGCTAATTTAATTAAATTTCGGCAATTATGTCAATTTGAGAATTACATCCTATTTCTTCTCTTGATAGTACTGCAATGTTATTCATATAGTTGCTTAATAGAGTAAATATAAGATGTCTAAATTCTAGCGGTACTAATAATTTTGGATTTTTTACATGCAATTTTTTTACCTGCTTTTCAATTTTTTTTGCAAGTTGTTCTGCAAAATCAGCATCTATCCTAATTATAGCATCATCACTTTCATCAAAGTTCGGACAGAATTTATCTAAGGTAGTTTCTGAAATTTCAAACGCTTCAATTATACCATCTTCATTTTGATGATTTCTACATATTTGACGTGCTAATGAGAGTCTAATCTTTTTTATTAAATCAGATTTAGAGCTTTCTGCTGCAAAATCATTGATTTTTTCAAATATATAGGTAATATCCTTTATTGAAACGTGTTCTCTGATTAAGCTTGTAAGAATAAATCTTAAATCTGACAGGGTAACAAAGTCTGGGATTATATTTGAAACGAGAAATTCATTAGAATTGCTTACTACATCAATATATTTATCTAATTCTTCATAGTCAAGCAAATCGTCAACGTATTTTACTGCACAGAATTCAAGAGCTTTTGTAATGTATTCTGCACTAGACAAACCTTTTTCCCAAAAATCTTTTGTGCAAGATTTTTCAACCCATACAACATCTTCTCCGCTAATTTTGTCTACATCTGAAATTGAATTTTTTATTTTATTTTCAGTATGTAGCTTTTCAGAGTAGAACATAAGATAGTTTGGATAAACTGTTGAACGGAAAACTTCAAGTCCGCGAATTTTTATGCTGAATTCATAAGGATTTAGGTTTTCGTCGTCTTGAAAAACTATTTTAGGGATTATAAATCCGAGTTTTTCTGCCAGTTTAAGTCTTAATTTTACGGTTTCAGAAATTAATTCTTCTTCCATAATTTCTTCATTAGGGTTAATATAACCTAATATTTCTTCACTCAAATGTATTGAAAGTTTTTCTTCTTTAAGCATTGAATACATTGAGTTAGGAGAAGTTGCCTTTGCAAGTCTTTGTTTTAGTTCTTCAAGTTCTTTCAGTCCTGCAGAAATTTTATCGTTTAATTTTTTTCTGCTTACTGAAGCTGGAGCTTCTCCTTCTAATTCTGTTTTAATTTTTGCAATTTTATTTTTTTGTTCTCTTATTTTTTCCTGAATTTCTAAGCACAAATCATATGGAGATTGTTTTGAAGAAAGCATTTTTTCCATTTGCGTTTTGAACGTTGATATGTTCATAACATCGGAGCTTATTTCATTTCCTGAATATTCTGCTTCTTTCATAAAAATGCAATGACAAAGTACCTGTCCATCGTCATTTTCAACTTCTTGCATACTATACAACTCCCAATTGTTCATAGACATTTCATTAAGAAGATTCTGCAACTCTTGGGTGTTGTCACTTGAACAGGTTTTTATGACATATTGCAATTTTTTATTATACATTGGGTACTCCTTAATTTTGTTTATCTTGAGAAATTAAGATTTTTAGTGCTTCTATTGCAGTTTTTATTGCTTTATCGGTATCATGAACTACAGGATTTTCAAGACCTTGTTTTTCTCTCTCCTGATTTGCAACAGTTAAAAATACTGAACCGACTCTAACCTTTAAAAGGCTTGCGACAATAAATAATGCTGCAGATTCCATTTCAGAAGCTAAACATCCAAGCTTTTTCCATGCTTCCCATTTATTCATAAGTTCATAGCATACAGGCATTTTTTCTGGGGTATGTTGCCCATAAAAAGAATCTTTACATTGGACGACTCCTGTATGATATTCATAGTTAAGATTTTTTGCAGATTGAACAAGAGAATTTGTAATTTCAAGATTTGCAACTGCAGGAAATTCAATAGGAGCATATTCCTTTGAAGTTCCTTCCATTCTTATGGCTCCGGTTGCAATAACAATATCTCCGCCTTTTACGTTTATGTCCATACCGCCACATGTACCAACTCGAATAAACGTATCGGCTCCCACATTTACAAGTTCTTCCATTGCAATTGATGCAGACGGACCTCCTATACCGGTAGATGTTACGCTGACCTTTTCACCGTTCAAATATCCGGTATAGGTGACGAATTCTCGTCTGTCTGCAACCAGTTTTGCATCATCAAAATATTCGGCAATTTTTTTGCACCTCTTGGGATCACCAGGCAAAATTATGTACCTGCCGACGTCACCGTCTACTAAGCCAATATGATACTGTTCATTATTTTCCGAATATTTCATTATTTTCTGCCTTCCTTAGAAATTTCCGCTTTTTAGTTTTTGGATTACTAAATCAGAAATATCTACACCACCTACAAATATTACTCTGTAATCAACTACAGCATCAAGTTTTTGTTCTACAAGAACTTGTTTTGTAGCTGCTTGAATTTTATTGTATACTTGTTCTTCTTTTTGAGATTTTAACTTCATATACGCATCTTCTTTTAATTTGAATTCGCGAGCAGTTTGTTCTTCAAAATTTTGTTTTTTCAATGGTGTATCTAAAGATTTGTATTGTTTTTCTTTATCTACCATATATTGTTGCATTTCTAGAGCTTTTGCATCAATCTCTTTGATAGCTTGTTGTGCAAAAGGGAAATTGTCTTGCACTTTTTGGTAATTGATATATCCAACTCCTGCGGCATCAGCTTGATTTGCAAAAGTTAAAAACAAACCTGCTGTCATTAAAAGTGCTGCTAATTTGAATTTTTTCATGTAATACCTCCTAAGGAATTTTATTATTAGTACATTATGTCGCCTACACCAAAAGTAAAGTAACCGTTTCTGTTGCCGTTGTCTCCAGGGTTTGTAAGAGGAATACCATAATCGATAGATAAAGGTCCCATACCAGGAATGTACAATTTTAAACCTACACCGGCAGATACTGCATAAAGCGGTCTGTCATATATTTGGTCTGTAATTGATGGGTTAAATATTTTACCTGCATCAGCCCAGACAGTGAATCTTAAGTTATTTAAGAAGTTAATTCTTGTTCTATCTAAGAATGGAATTGGTGTTGCAAATTCAGCACTACCCATGATGAACGCATCACCTGTACCTACACCACTCATTTTGAAACCTCTTATGGTGTAAGGTCCACCAAGTCTGTATGCCATTACCTCAGGCATATTATCCCCGTGAAGTTTACCGCCACCTTTTGCAGTGAATGATAACGAAGATTTTTTACCAACAGGAATGTATTGTTTAACCATACCTGTTAATTTTCCGTGTGTTTTGTTGAAGTCTATTATGCCTATTTCTTCATCAAACCTTAAACTTGCCATTGTACCTTTTCTAGTTACAGTTGCATTGTCACGAGTGTCGTACAATAGTGCAGGACTCAATGAAAGGAATAGACCACCTTCCAACTGTTTAGCACGTTCTGAAATTGGAATATTATATTTAGAATACAAGCTGCTGATTTTATTCCAATCACCTTCAGAAACATCAATATTTTCTATACCAAGTGAGAATGTTGATGTTACATGTTTATTACTTTTCATTCTATGCGCAACAGTTGCTTCTGCTCCTATTCTGCGTTCAATTGCCAAAGGAACCTGATAGCTACCGAAGTCTCTGTAGAATATTTTACTCATTAAAGAAGTATCAGCATTGTAGAAATAAGGTTTAAAATAGCTTAATTCTGCTTGTAAATTCATTCTACGTTTTATAGATGCATCGTTTAAAATTACACCTGTACCGGCAATACCATTCAATGCAAGTCTTTCATTTCTACCAAGGAAATTGTTATCAGCAATACCAACTGATCCAAATACACCGGTTACTGAGTCAATACCTCCGCCAACGGAAATACTTGCAGTTCTTTGTTCTTCGATATTTATTGTAATATCGTATTTGTCAGGATCTTCTGTTGGTTCAATTTCTCTTGTAACATCTTTGAAAGCTTGTGTTGCGTATAATCTTACAAGATCTTCTTTTAACAAATTTTCATTATAAATCATTCCGGGTTCGGTCAAGATGTTTCTTTCGATAACGTAATCTTTTGTTTTTTCGTTTCCGGAAATTAGGATTTTATTGATAGTTCCTTCTTTAATACTGATATTTACTGTTCCATCAGGATCGTCTGAAACTGATTCGATTCGAGCAAGAATGTATCCTTTTGAACTGTAGCAATCTTGAATTTTTGCAATTGCTTCGTTAATTTGAGCAATATTTTGAGGCTTGCCTTTCATCGGTAAAAGGTAAGTTAGTATTTCATCTGTAGAAATAACGGTGTTCCCCTCAATTGTGAAATCCGTTATTGGAGCATTTTCTTCCAGAATAATTTTTAAGGTAACAGTTCCATCATGGTTATTAATAGGGATAGCTTTCATTTTTTCTGAGAAATAACCAAGTTGATATATCGCTTTTAAATCTCTTCGAACAGCGTCTCTTGTGTATTTATCGCCTTTTTGCATTTTCATCTGTTCAAGAATAAGAGATGTATCTATAACGTTGTTTCCAAGGATTTCAATATTTTTAATTGTCTTTGTTCCGGCAGTATTTTCGGTAGTGCTTACTGATGCTGATGTAGTTGGAGTTTCATTCCCAAATTGAGTGGCAGCAGGCGGTTGAAGATTGTGCATTTCAGGATTAGCATTGCTATCCCAAAAATCATCTTGAGCTACACCCTGTAATGGGGACATCATAACCAACAGCAGGGTTATTAAAGATATATGTATTTTGTTCAATAAATTCAAAAAATCTCTACCTTAAAAACTTCGTTATACTATCCTGAAAACATTATACCATAAATTAAAAAAAGTGAAATATGTTAAACTAAGTTATGTGAAGTAATTTTTTAAATTTTTATGTGATATTACAATTTAATTTATGCATTTTTTGTAGACATCATTTTTGTTTAGTTCGTATAATTCGGATAGAATTATTGATATATCTTTAGCTTTAAATCCTTTTGATTTTAGGATATCAATTTTATCTTCGATATCTATATCGTTTTCAGTTTGTTTTTCTTTAAATATAATTCCTACAATTTCACCTTTAATTGGGTTATTTTTAAAATATTCAATTACGTTTTCTGTGGAATCAATTACGACTTCTTCATATATTTTTGAAAGTTCTCTTCCTATACCTACTTTTGTGTTCGGTCTTGAAGTTTTTACAATTTCAAGTGTGTTTAAAATTCTATTTGGTGAATCATAGAAAACTAAATCATTTTTTTTGTGATTTTTTATAATATTTTCAATTTGACTTTTTGTTTTCGGTAAGAATCCTACAAATATGAATTCTTCTCTATCTCTTGGAATTTGTGAAAGAAATGTTACAACAGCGTTTGCTCCTGGAAGTGAAGTTACTTTATAGTTTTGTCTTTTTAATTCTTTTACGATTACAGCTCCTGGATCGCAAAACAAAGGAGTTCCAGCATCTGATACTAATGCTATTTTTTCTCCGTTTGATAATATTTTTAAAAATAAATCTATGCGTTCTTTTTCATTAAACTTATGATATGAGATGCATCTTGTTTTTATATCATAATGATTTAAGAGTTTTTGAGTTACTCTTATGTCTTCACAAGCTATGACATCAACGGAATTTAAGACTTCTATCGCCCTTAGAGTTATGTCTTTAAGGTTGCCTATTGGAGTTGGAACTATGTAAAAATCATAATCTTTCATAAGCTGATTTTATCACAAATAATGCTTAAAATTAATTAAAAATTTTTTCCGTTTCCTTTTTTACGTCATTGAGTATTTCGTTATAATTCACTGTTACAGGCGTTGGTTTGGATGTTGATATGATGTCTAAAAATATTTCTGCATGTTCAGGCTTTTTGTTGTCAAGAAATATTTTGGAATTTGCTACATCTATTCTTGCCGGTACTATAAGTCCGCTTTGGGTAAATTTTTCACTGCTGTTTTTTGATGATAGATAGTTTATCAACATATTAGCCTCTTTTTTATGTTTTGAAGCTTTTGAAATAGCCCATCCGGAGGCGTCAAGTTGAACAATACTGCCATTAGTACCCTTTGGAAACGGTGCTATATCCCAGTCAAAACCAGCTTCTTCTCTGATTTTAGGGGTCATCCATCTACCTGAAAGATACATTCCCAAACGTCCTTGAAGAAACATTTGTCCCATCGTAGCGCTTGCACTCTCATTAGTTTTCGGGGCAACGTGATATTTTTTTCGTAAGTCAGCATAAAATTTAATTGCATCTATACTTTCTTTCTTGTTTATTTCGGAAGGCAGTATTCCGCCGCCGTTGCTCATAAGGTATGGAAGATAAAATAGAGGATCTTCCTCAAAACTGATTCCAAAAGTGTCCTTATCTGTCAACTTGATTGCTGTTTCCAGAAAATCTTTCATTGTCCAATTTTTTGAAGGGTATGGGATGTGCTTTTTATCAAATATGTCCTTGTTGTAGTATATTACAAGATTTGAGACATCTCGAGGAATAGCGTATAGTTTGCCGTTAAAACTAAGAGCTTCTGTTGACTGTTTGAAAAATGCTCCGTTGTCATTGAGCGGTTCGAGTAAATTTGCGTTGGCATATATCGGCAGGTATAAATTGTTTATGAATATAACATCAGGAGAGGTATTTGAAGCAAAGAGAAGATGTATTTTTTGAAAGTAATTTTGCGGAATGTGCATAAAGTCAACTTTTATATCTGGGTTTGACTGTTCAAATTCGTTAATTATTGGTCTAAGAATATCAACCTCAGATTTAGACCCCCAACTTGCAAATTGGATTGTCGTTCTATTCTCATTTTTAGAACATCCACAAAATAAAAAAATACAAAATATCAGAATTGGTAGTAATTTTATGCTATTTGTAAATTTCACTTTTTAATGCTCTCTTTTAATCTGTATTATAGTTCAATCAAAACACCCATTTTGTTGTTGTCAACTTCTACGAGAGATTTGAAACCTTCTGTTTTTACCATATATACGTTGTTTTTATCTTTTCTTACTTGAATAGGTTTGCTTATATTTTTGTTGAATTTTTTTAGTACAAATATGTCATCATTAACTTTTCCAATCAAAGATGATTTACCGTCAAGGTTTACCATATAGAAACCTTTGTTTTCGTCAATGTTAAATCCTGATTTGATTATCAAATTATTTAAATAATCTTGTTTTGTATTTTTATGAGTCATTTCAATAGGATTTGTTTGAATTTCCGGTTTTTGTATCGGTTGTTCAATTTTTACGGGTTCATTGGTGATTTTGTTTTGTTGTTCTTCTTTATCCAATATTGAGAAGTACTCATCAACAGAAGACATAATATATTCAGAGTGTTTGAACTTAATTCTTGATTTATCGACATCTTCAATATTCAAGTTTGCATTTTTCAAACTTCTAGGATTTGAGTGTAATGGAGAACTTCCCAAGTCTACATTCTTTTGTTCATGAAGTGGAATTTCTTTTTCATATTTTTTGAAACGGCTCTTGATTCTATCTCTGCTTGTTGTGTTCAAAGATTTTTTTCTATCAAAAGCTTTGAATTTAATTGTATTTTGGATTGAATCTTCTTCGCTTTGTACCTCTACTATTTCAGGAGTGATTTCGTCAGGAAGAGGCATTTCTTCAAGTAATTTTTCAAGTTCAGTACGTTTTTGATTAAGTTCATCAACAGCTGCAGGTTTTTTGATGAATGTGTATGAACCTTTGTTTTTACCTCTTGAAACAGGTTTTGCACTTTCATCCAGGTACATTTGATATTTTTCTTGCCAAGAAAGAGATTTGTTGTTTACGATATTACTATATTTGTTGTTAGAAGAACCATTCGCTGGAACGTTAGATTCTGCGTAATTGGTCCTTTGATTATTCGAGTTTTTAAACAACATTCCTAGTATTTTCATTAGCATAATAACACCTAAAACACCTGCCAGTGGCTTTTTAGCTTTATTAGGGATTTTGTTATAAAGCTTTTTAGCATTTTGTTTAACAGTAGACAATATCGGGGTATTGTTATTTACATTAATATTATTTTCTTTTGGTAAATATTTCATATCGACCGGTTGATTATTCTCAACTGGTTGTTTTACTTCTTGCAGAGGAATGCTTGGAACATGTTTTTCAAGCTGATCTTGTTTAGCTTCATTAATAAGTTCTGCTAAATGTTCTCTTCTGTTTTGTCTTTCAACAATTTCAGGAGAGATTTCTTTTAATTCTATTTTTGGTTTATTAATTTGTTTTTGTACAGATGAGTTTGTCTTTTGCTCTTGAGTATTTTTTACTGTTGTATTTGATTTATTTACAGTAATTTCTGTTTTTGGAGCTTGTTTTTTAGCTTGTACAGGTTTTGCTACATTGTTTTTCACGGCATTTGCCTGTGCAATTAATGTTTTGTATTCTTTTTGTTCATTAGCATCCAAGATGCTTTTTTGAGTATTTGTTTTAATATCAAGCGGTTTTGTAGTAATCAAAGTTACTTTAGTGTATCCGCCACTTGTATCGTTAACTGTTTTAACATCTATGTTAGAAACAAGATCTTTAACCCCGTTCAAACTAGAGCTGCTAAAACCATTACTTTGAACTTTAGGGATAAGGATTACGTATTTATTGTCGGATTTTTTTCTTACAAGTACGTTATCATTGTAGGTGTTAGAAGTAAAAAGTGTTACGTTAACAGAATCGTTTGAAGAACGTTTCAAATCCAGTTGCACTAAATTATTACCTTCATTTGCAACCGAACTTGACAAAGTCGCTGCAGATAAGGCAAGCAATAGAGCAACACCTATTAATTTAGATTTTTTTACTACCATTTTCTACCGTTAAATTTTTCCCTATATTATATATAATACTTTGAGATTAAAAAAATTGCTAGTTTGTAAAAAAAATACACTTTTTATGTTACAATTATTTTTATGAAAAGTGGTTTTACAGTTATAATAGGTCGTCCAAATGTCGGGAAATCAACTCTTTTGAATTGTATTTTGGGTCAAAAGATAGTTATTGCTACGGATAAGGCCCAAACTACAAGAAAAAGAATCAAGGGAATTTACACAAGTGAAGAAGGACAAATAGTTTTTGTAGATACTCCCGGAGTTCACAAACCTTTGAACAAACTTGGAGAATTTTTGTTAGATGAATCAAAACTTGCTGTGCCGGATGCTGATTTAATAATTTTCCTTGTTGATGGATCTGAGCCTGCGGGAAAAGGCGATAAGTGGATCGCGAAAAATCTTCTGCAAACGGATATTCCTATTCTAATTGTTATGAATAAAGTTGATAAGTTAAAAAATCTTGGTAAGGTAGAAGAAAATCTTTTATCTTATAAGACTTTGTTTGAAAAGAATTATCCTGTTGTGCGAATTTCCGCTAAAACAGGGCGTAATATTGATACTTTAATGAAAAATATTTTTAAAAATCTTCCTGAAGGAGATCTTTTATATCCTGAGGATATTGTCACTGAAGAATCTATGCGTGATGTTACGGAAGAAATTGTAAGAGAAAAAATCCTTCTTAATACGTCTGATGAAATACCTCATTCTGTGGCGGTAAAAATTGAAAATTATACTGAAAGTGAGGATATTGACAGGATTTATGCAACTATATTTTGTGAAACAAAAAGTCAGAAAGGAATTCTGATTGGTAAAGGCGGGAATTTGCTTAAGAAAATAGGTATGGAAGCCCGTATGGAATTAGAAAAAATAGTTGAAAAGAAAGTGTTTTTAGGTCTGGAAGTTAAAGTCGAAAAAGATTGGCGAAAAAAACAAAATATGTTAAAGCAATTTGGTTACGAACAAGAAAAGTAGTCTAGTTATTGCAAGTTGCATTTTTTTAGCAGGTCAACTTCTTTTGAACTTTTGTTCTTTTCTGTGAAAATTATTTTATTTAATTTTTCCAGAGCTTGTTTTACCCCTTCTTTATTGATTCTCATTGCAACAAGGTAATCTTCGCCTCCTGTTTGTTTAAAACCAAGCTGCATGTACTTTGATACAGCTGAAAACGGACCATTAAGTATTGCATTTAGTTTGATTATTTCCGAATCATTTGATAAAAATTTAGAAAATAAAGTTTTGAATAAGCTTTTGCCTGCAAGTGTAACTTTTTCACCTTTGTTTACTGGCCAGGTGCAAACACTTTCGATATTAAATGTTTTCCCATTGCTTTGGTACGTTAATATCCCACAGGGTTTATCATCTTTTACTGCAAGTATGCTTGTTCTGTTCGATGTGTTAGCTCTTCTTATCGCTAAATTGAAAATTTCTTGCCATCTTTCAAATTCATCCTCTGTTATGTTAGAGTCTGGCATGAGTTCTTTCATTTTTATTCTATTGCGTAACTTTTCAAGAAAATCGTCATCTTTTTTGGTAATTTCGTATAAATCTATCTTAGTTTCAATATTTTTTACAAAATTTTTTGATGTCTCAAGTTTTATTCCTGTAAAATTAGGGTTTATGCTAGTGTTGTAAATATTTATCTTTTGCATACCAATATTATCTTTCTTCTGTATGCAGAAAAATTGGAGTAAAAAATTTTTTGCTAAATTTTTAAGTTATTTTAAGTTAAACAGAAAACTTGTATCCACCGCCATATATTGTTTCGATGTATTTTTTACCGTTTGAGATTTTTTCTATTTTGCTTCTTAAGTGTCTAATATGAACTCTTATAGTTTCTATATCATCATCCGGAGAATAGCCCCATACGTCTTTCAATAATTGTGCAGAGGATACCATATTGCCATGATTTTGGAACAACAGGTTTAGAATTTCAAATTCTATAGGTGTTAGTTTAGCTTGTTTATCGCCTATTTTAATACTGTATAATTCAGGCAACAGAGTAACTTCTCCAAGGGTTAATAAGTCTCTTGTAGATGCACTTTCAGGGATTTGTCTGGTGCGTTTTAATAAAGCCCTTACTCTTACTTGAAGTTCTTCCATCTCAAAAGGTTTGACCAGATAATCATCAACGCCTATGTTAAACCCGTTTACTTTGTCATTTATTTGAGAAAGTGCAGTTAGCATTATTATTGGAATATCTTTTGTTGAATCATTTTTTCGAATTCTTTGTGCTACAGTAAACCCATCAACTTCAGGCATCATAACATCAAGTATTACAAGAGACGGTAGTTCTTGTTTGCATAAAGCAAAGCCTTTTATCCCGTCAAAAGCTTGTATTACTTTGTATCCGCAAAGCTCAAGATTTACTTTGATTAACTCGTTTATTGCACTGTCGTCATCAATTACTAAAATTTTATTATCCATATTTGTATTCTACAACAAAAAATCAGAGATATTTATATCTTGGATTAATAATTCTTAATAAAATTTATTCAGTAGGATTATTACTAACAGTGCATTCGGGGGTGTAAAATTTTGAAGAAATGTAAAAAAAATAAATTTAAGTGTAAAAAATACAAATTTTTTATTTTTTGTAGTACTATGTTGATTGCATAATACATTTTAGTATTGATGTAGTAGTTTGTAGTAAGTATACATTTATGCAAAAGGAGGCACATGAATTGGCAGTAACATCACCTTTTACAGCGTTTCAAGAAAACGGCAAAAAAGAAATCCACTTAGGACAACACGTTTTAGCAGAATTTTTTGAGTGTGATCCAAACACACTGAATAGTATTGATAAAGTAGAAAAGTACATGGTGGATGCCGCCCTTGAATGTGGTGCTACTATCGTTCAAAAATGTTTCCATATGTTTAACCCATACGGAGTTTCAGGAGTTGTAATCATTTCTGAAAGTCACTTGGCTATTCATACTTGGCCGGAATTAGGATATGCTGCAGTTGATTTATTCACTTGTGGTGATAAATGTGATCCGAAGGTTTCATATGAATTTTTGAAGAAAAAATTTAACTCTAAAAAGGCAACTTTCTCAGAATTAAAAAGAGGGATTATTGATGAAGAAACTCTTAAAGTTGCAGAAAAACCATTTGAAATTATGCAACAGTTTGCTGATTAATAAGTAATGATTCAAACAAATATATAAAAAGGATTGGTAAAAGCCAATCCTTTTTTAATGTTAAATCATGTAAAAAAATTGACTTTATTGCATGACATTGGACTTCTCTTTTTGTATCATTTAGCTAATAGGGGGTAGTAATGCCGGAAGATTTAATAGAAAAGAAATCCAATTTTGATTTGACATCCAGAAGTGCTTTTTCCAGAGATGAAGAAGTTTTTACGTCTCGCTCTTATGCAGCTCTGTTAGCTAAGAATACGATACCGTATTCTCATAGAAAGCTTGCTGACAATTATGTTATCATAAAACGTGTTTTTAAATTCCAAGCAGTGATGAGTCGCATAACTAATTCTGAAAAAAATCTTCTTGCAAAATATGATTTCAATATTTTGGAATATACTACTGTAAAACAAATGTATGAAGAATTATCTTTATTACAAAAATGGTCTATGTCTTCTGATGAGACATTAAAAAAAGATTCAGATGCTATTTTGGAAATTAGAACTAAAGAATTGAAGTTTATAGTTGCTACAAGTTATGCAAATATTTCAAATGAAATTTATAAAGGATACTTGGCGTTAGAAAACTACTTTACTGAAATTAGTAAATATAACGATTAGTCTAAACATTAGTATTCAAATAAATTAAAATGCCAAAAAGGTTATTCGTTTATTGTTGCTTTTATAATCTTATAGATTGTTTCGATTTTCTGTTTGTCTTTGAGATTTTGAACATCAGTAATAATTTCATTTACTAAATCCTCTTGAGATTTAATATGTTCTATTGCAAACAACTCTGCACTTGTAACGTTTAGGACGTCAAGAATTTTTTCAAGAGTATCTGCTGTTAGGAAATTTTCACCTGTTTCAATTCCACTCAAAGTTCTTGTTGCAATGTTAATCTTTTCTGCAAACTGTTCTTGAGTAAAGCCTTCTTTAAGTCTTAATCTTTTTATTTTTGCGCCGAGTTGCTTCTTTATGTTCATGATATTTAACCTCAAGTTTATTCTAAAAGATAACTTTATATATCAAAATGAGATTAAAATGATAAAAATTTGAATATCTATCCACCTAATATCAAGTATAAATATAATATTATTAAGAAATGTAAAGTGTTAAAAGCTTTGATATACGTGGTATATATAAAATATATGATATTTAATCTCTAATATTATGCAATTTTTGAGATTAAAATGTTTTTTATATAAATGTAAGATGTGCAATTGCAACACAAGCGTTACTACAAGATATTAAAGGAGATTGAATTATGACAGAACCAGTACACAAAAAAGTTTTTGGCGGAGTAAAAATGAATTGGAACGAAGTGAAATCCGCTCAGGTAAATGTAGATAAGAAGAATAACAAAAATACTTACGATGTAATATTTAAAACAGGTGTTAGAGTTGAGTACCCAGAACAAACAAACCCAAAGGCATCAATTTATTCTGAAGAAGAGGGAAGTATATTTTCAGGGCATGATACAAGTACTCGTATAAATTATCTTGATGGTGCAAAAGTTACAGGATCACGAGATGATGACTATATCCGTTGTAACCAAGTAAAAAATTCAACTATTGATGTTAGTAAAGACCACAATGATGATGAAGTTGAAATGATTACCACTGCAAAGAATTACAAAGAATTCAAGGAAAATAATGATAATAATACTATAATGCTAGATGAGGAAGATACTGCGAAGATTTATACCGCAAAAGGTTTCAATACGCTTAAAGAGGTTGAAGGACCTGGTATTGAAAACCCATAAAAATTCTTTAATAAAAAAAAGAGGACGATAGTAAAATCGTCCTCTTTTTCATATGAAATAATTCTAAACTTATGCTTCTGCTGGAGCTTCTTCTGCAGCTTGAGCTGCTTCTGCTTCAGCAGCGGCTTTTGCTTCAGCTTCAGCTTGAGCTTTAGCTTGAGCCTTTTTAGAAAGTTTTACTGTTTCTTTTTTAACATAGTTTAATGTGCCGTCATCATTACAATTTTTGATTAGGTAAGCAACTGTTTCTGTAGGTTGAGCACCTTTTTTAATCCATTCCAAAGCAGAAGCTTTGTCTAGTTGCATAACTTTAGTTTTTGGATTGTAGTGACCCAATTCTTGAACAGGTCTGCCTTCACGTTTTGTTGTTGAATTGATAACGATAATTCTGTATGTTGGAGCTTTTTTAGCGCCTAATCTTTTTAATCTGATTTTTAGCATTTGTTTTTTCCTTCTTAATTTTTTTTGTAAATTTTTCGTTCGGACCGTTCAAAACACTGCAGCCGCGCCGTATTTTAACAATCCTTGAATCAGGCTAAGAGGAATTGCCTCATTCCAATCTAATAAAAGCACAAATAAAGAAGCTAATCAAGTCTTTTGTAAACAAATTGAAAAATACTTTAATATCAGTATAATAATACTTATGGATGGTTTGGATACAAGCAGAATTGATGACCTCAAGGTGAGGGTTAAAAATAAGTTGAATGAGACAGAACTTTTTCAGTATAAGGGGTCTGTATCTAAACTTTTGGGCTTGACTGTTGAAGTAAAACTTCCCGGGTTGAAAATTGGTGATTTGTGTTACATTGAGACTTATGATGGTCGTAAAAAACCTGCTGAAGTAGTAGCTTTCAAGGGTGAAGTTGCACAGTTGCTATTGCTGTATGATGGAGAAGGTATAGGACAGGGGAGTCTTGTTACTACTACAGGAAAGCCTATTATTATACCTGTTGGAGATTTCTTGTTGGGAAGACTGATAAATCCTATGGGCGAGCCTATAGATGGACGTCCGCTTGATACCACAGGTGCAACTTGGCGTCCTGTTGAAGGACCGCCTCCGGGACCTTTTGAAAGACCTATTATTACTGAGGTCTTTTCTACAGGAGTAAGAGCGATAGACAGCTGTATGACTATGGGTTGTGGTCAGCGCTTGGGGTTGTTTGCAGGCTCAGGAGTTGGGAAAAGTACTCTTTTGGGTATGATTGCAAGGAATTCCGATGCTGATGTGAACGTTGTAGCACTAATCGGAGAACGTGGTCGTGAGGTTAAAGAATTTGTAGAGGACGCCCTTGGAGAGCAAGGTATGGCTAAATCAGTGCTTGTTTGTTCTACAGGTGATCAGCCTCCATTGATTCGTCAAAAAGCCTTGTTGACTGCTACTGCTGTATGTGAGTATTTTAGGGATCAAGGAAAAAAAGTTTTCTTAATGACTGATACTGTTACTCGTTGCGCGATGGCCGGGCGTGAAGTTGGTTTGTCTATCGGCGAGCCGCCTACTATGAAAGGATATCCGCCTTCTATTTTCTCTTGGTTGCAAAAAGTTTTAGAACGTGCCGGTAATAGTCCTAAGGGCTCTGTAACAGCTTTGTATACTGTTTTGATGGAAGGTGATGATATTTCAGATCCTATTGTAGATATTGTTCGTGGTATCGTTGACGGGCACATTTTCCTTTCAAGAAAAGTTGCTGAAATGAATCATTATCCCGCAATTGATGTTTTGGGAAGTATTTCAAGGCTTATGTCTTCTATTGTTACGCCAGAACATAGGGAAGCTGCAGGGAAAATGCGTGCGATTATGGCTTTATACAGAGAAAATAAAGATTTGATTGATGTTGGTATGTATCAGCCTGGGACTAACCCTAAGTTGGATATTGCTATTGAAATGATGCCGAAAATTAATGCATTTTTGCAACAGAGAACATCGGACATTGTGAGTATGGATACTACGATTAGTACGCTTGTAGATATGATGAGGGGTGTCGATATTTAATCTTTTTTCTTTTGTGGTACAATTAGTGCGAAAGGAATTAATTTATATGAATTTACCACAAAATTTTATCCCGGCCATGTTAATTACTCTGTTTGCAGGTTTGTCTACTGCTATTGGCGGTGGAATTGCTTTTATTGTCAAAAAAGATAATTTGAAAGCTTTATCTGTTGGGTTAGGATTTTCAGCCGGAGTTATGATTTTTATTTCTTTCATTGATATGTTGCCCGAAGCGGATAAGCTTTTGACAGTTAATTTTCCTAATGTTCATGAGTGGCTTTTGTATTTTGGTTTTATAATTGGTCTGGTTGTTGCAATTTTAATTGACTATTTTTTACCGGATCACATTGATACAGATGATGTTTTACATCCTGACAGCACTGCTCATCATAATTATAAAATAAAACGTGCAGGTATTTTTACAGCAATAGCTATTTGTGTTCATAATTTCCCTGAGGGGCTTGCTACTTTTATGACTACAACTCAGAACATAACTTTAGGTTTGTCTGTTGGGATTGCGATTGCTATACATAATATTCCTGAAGGAATTGCAGTTGCTTTGCCTATGTATCACGTTACTGGAAAAAAACGTTATGCTATGTTATATGCAGCTTTGTCGGGAATAACAGAACCTATTGGAGCCTTGGTTGGGATGCTTATTTTTGGCTTGTTCTTGCCTCAGGCTCTTATTGGGGTTTTGATGGCTGCTGTGGCAGGTATTATGATTTATATATCTTTTGATACATTGTTGCCTTTGGCTAAGGAATATGGAGATTGGCACCAATCTTTGGTTGGAATAATTTCAGGTATTCTTGTTATATGGGTTAGTTTGATTTTAATTGGCGGTTAGTATGGTAAATTTATCTAATTTGTTTGATATTGGCAGAAATTTATATGCATTACCTGCATATAACAGTAAAAGTGGGATTGCTCCGATGCCTTTGAGGTATTTTTTCGAGTTAACTTATCGCTGTAATTTGAATTGTCCATATTGTTATGTCGGTGACGATAGAAAAAAAGATGAACTTTCAACTGAGGATTGGTATAGAATTATAGACCAAATTCCGTTTTATTCTTTTGTAACTCTTGTAGGTGGAGAACCTTTAATCAGAAAAGATTTTATTGATATATTGATGAAAACTTCAAAGAAAACATTCGGGAAGCTCAATGTCGTATCAAACGGGATTTTGATAAATGATGAAATAATAGATGCATTTATAAAAAGTAAAATGATGCTTTTATCGGTATCTTTAGATGGGTATGGTAAAAACCATGATATTAACAGGAATAAAGACGGAATATGGGATAAAATTATGGATAATTTTGATAATATGAATTCCAGAAAAAAACGTCCGATGGTCGATATAAAGACTATTGTCCTTGAAAATAATTTGGATGATTTGGTAAAACTTTATAAGATGTGTGATGAAAAAGGTTTTAACTTCTTGTCAATTTCTTTTTTGAGAAATAATAATTTAAAACAAAATTCCGTTTTGTTTGATAGTTTTGTTCCTGAATTTAATGGGAATTACCCGATAAAAAAATATTTTGATATGGAACATTTTAAGGAAGTGTACAGAGAATTGGAGTCTTTGAGTAAAAACTCGAAGGTAAAAATAAGATTTTCTCCTAAGTTTGAGTATGCAAAAAATCCTATTGAAAAAATTGAAGAATTTTTTAATACTCCGGAAGACAGACCGGTTAATCAGATTTATAAACCTTGTATGTATCCTTTTTCAAATATGATGATTACTCCTTGTGGAGATGTATATCCTTGTCTATCTCAACGGATTGGGAATGTCAAGGAAATGAGCATAAAAGAAGTGTTTAATTTACCGCATTACAGATGTTTTAGGAAAAATTTGAAAGCTGCAAAAGTTTTTGGAGCTTGTCAGATGTGTTGTGAACTTCAGGTAAAATAATTTTTTTTATCCATGAAAACATGGATGTTGTTACATGTGTATATAAGTGTGGACTTTTAAAATAATTCAGATAAGTTATACTGAAAATGTGGTTAAGGTTCACACTCAAAGATAGTAAAACCGTTTACCACTTGGGTTAGGGGATAGTAGTATGGGTTATATACACTGCTGCGGTGCTCTGCATAAGACTAAAACTTTTCGTCTTGTGCCGCGGGAAAATTTTGTTATATGTGAATTGGACTGTTTATCAAGATGTCCTATTTGCGGTCATACGGTCGTACAACTTACAAGGGTTGATGTTAATGATAATATATCAGTTGTCAGGAAGGTTAATAGAAAAGCTAAGTTATTTTTTGAAAAATTGAAAAATTCAATTCAATATGAAATCCGTTCAATTAATTATAACAAAGTAAATACCGGAAAATTTTACTTGAATTATAACGAGTTTGGAGTAAAGAAAAGATGCTATTCCAACTTAAGTACTATGAAAATTGGTTTGGCAGAAAACAAAGATTTAAAAACAAATCCTTAAAATTATCTTACTCTCGGGCGGATTACCCGCCCTTTTTTTTGAACGGAAATATTATGAATTAAGTTTTGATATTTTTTAGTACGCTAAATATGAAACTTTAATTAGAGGAATTAGGAAAGATGGCACTATCTCCAAAGGAAGAACAAGTATTATCCTTGGTTGCACTAGGATATTCTGATAAGCAAATAGCCGTTGAATTAGATATAGCATATGGGACAGTGAGAAATCATGTTGATAAGGCCGTTTTGAAGTTAAATGCTCAGAATAGAACACATGCAGTCATGATATATAAATTTATTAACAAAGATTGGTTAGAGGAATTTTATGAAGCGAATAATAATACACTGGACCGCAGGAGGGTATTATCCAACAGATTATGAAAAAGAACATTATCATTTTCTTGTTGACAAGAGTGGAAATGTTCATAAAGGAAAGTTTTCTCCTGAAGATAATGAATTTTGTAGAGTTGGGAAATATGCTGCACATACAGGTGGTGGGAATACCGGTAGTATTGGAGTTGCACTGTGTGCGATGGCGGGATTTAAAAATAAAAATAATGTTGGGAATTTTCCGATTGAAAAGAAACAGTTTGAAAGTGCGATGGAGTTGTGTGCCAAACTTGTAGAAAAATATAATTTAATTATCTCTCCACAGTCTGTTATGACTCATTATGAATTCGGATTGAAAAATCCTAAAACGACATCGGCAGGTAAAATCGATATTATTTATCTGCCGCCTTATTCTTGGGTTGAGAAAGAAGAAGTTGGAAGTTTTATACGTTCTAAAGTTAAGTGGTACAAAGCAAAGGGAGTGTAATGTATGGAAGTAGCTTATTATAATTTATCCGGTGGTATTAATCAGGCTCTTACAAAAACAGAACTTGGGATTGATACAAAAAAAATTTATTGGGCGGATTCTGAGAATGTTGAAATCTTTCAAAATAGAGGCATCATAAAGCAAAAGGGTAATATCTTGTTTAAAGAAATTGGAGAAGAAATTACCGGAATGGCGGAGATGGATGCGTATGATATAAAAAAATTAGTCATTACAACTGTATCTGGTAAGATTTATATCTATGATAATAGAAATGCAAGTTTAAATTTGGTTGAAAAAACTTTAACAGGGGTAAAGCCTGTATTTTTAAATTTTTTAAACGGGATATTGATTATTACAGAAGCAGATGGATTATTTTATATAAAAAATAATGAGACTTATGATGTTGTAGATTGTAATTTGAAAGATTTATCCCAAAATACACTTGTAGGGGGTGTACTTGCGGTATATAAGGGCAGAGTATGGGTGGCTAAAGATGCAACTATTTATTATTCTGCGTTAGGTACTTATGATGATTTCTCATCTGAAAATGATGCAGGATATATAAATGAGTTTCATACTGATACAGGTTCAATTACTGCGCTTATGCCATATAAAGATTATTTGGCAATTTATAAAAATGACAGTGTGTATTTATTGACGGGTGTAAGTCCTGATGATTTTGCAATTACTCTTTTTGCAAACAAGGGCGCTGTCGCTCCGAATTCTATTGTCAATGTTGAAAATAAACAATATTTTTTGAGCAATGGGATTTTTGCTCTTGAACAAGTTGGAGAATTAAATCAAATACAATTAGGAAGTGAAATTTCGTTAAAAATAAAGCAGGAATTTTCATTGTTTGGTTATTTGCAAAACACTTTTTGCTTGCATTATGAGGCGAAATCTCAAATGTGGTATTTCTTTCCTTATGCAGATGATGAATATTTTCATACTGTATGGATTAATGATTATGTTAATAAATCTTGGTATAAGAGGGTGATTCCTCAGGATATAGTCTGCGCTTGTATATATGACGGGGAGATATACACTGCTGATAAATCCGGAAATATTTACAGGGAAGGTATGGGGACATCTTTTAATGGCAGTCCAATAAAATTTATGTGGAAATCGCCTTTTCTTGCTATATCAAACCCTCATCGTAGAAAGTTAATTGATGAATTTTATTTTTTACTTGATACTGAAAATGATAACGATTTTAATTTTTCTGTTTACAAAGATTATGATAGCGAGTTTATAGATGATGTTGAGAGAATATACTCTGTTCATCAAGATCATTTGGTTTGGGCTGATGAAAACACATCTGAAAAATTGCCTTGTAAGTGGCCTTTAGATAATGAAAATGTACCTATATGGTCTATAAACAAAGATACTATGGAAAAGGCTGAAATATCTGAATCTAATTATTCTGTACAAATATGTGTAACAGGGGAGGAATTAGCTCAATCTTGTGCAATTATTGGTCTGCAATTTAGAGAAGTGTATGAAGACGATTAGGAAAATCCACACCACTCATATTAATATTACTTAGGAAAAAGAAAGGAAAAGAAATTATGACAAATGCTTATTCTGCATTTATTCCGGAAATTTGGAGCCAAAAATTAAGCTATATGCTTTCAAAAGAATGCGTAATGCTTCAGTGTGTTAACAGAAATTGGGAAGGTGAAATTAAGAATCAAGGCGATAAGGTTAAAATTATTACACCTGCTGAAGTTACTATTTCAACATTGAGTGATTCTAATATTGAATACAACGAGTTGACACCTACTGCGCAGGATTTATTAATTGATCAACAAAAATTCTTTGCTTTTAAAATTAATGATGTTGCTCAAGCTCAGGCTAATACTGATATTATGGAAGCTCATTTGAAAAATGCTAAAAAAGCTATTGAAGAAGTTCAAGATTCTTTCATTTTGTCTTTACATAAGGATGTTGATTCTAAAAATATTGTTGGTTCTGAAGAAGCTGCTGTTACTCTTGATAAATCTACTGTTTATTCAAAATTTGTTGAATTAGCTTTGTGTTTGAAAAATTCTAGCGCAGTAACAAGCGGTGTCAGACCTTGGGTAGTTATTAACCCAACTATTGAATCTTATTTGTTACAAAGCTCTGAGTTTATAGGTGCTCACAATGTTGCTGATGAAACTTTGAGAGAAGGTGCAATTGGCAGAATTGCAGGCATGGATGTACTAGTTAGTTCAAATTTAACAGATGTTGCAGGTAAATATTATGTTCTTGCAGGTACTAATGAAGCTATTACATTTGCATCTCAATTAGCAAAAATTGAAAGTCTTAGAGATAAAGATAGCTTTTCTGACTTGGTTAGAGGCTTATACTTATACGGTGCAAAAGTCGTTCAACCTAAAGCTCTTGCTAAAATGGTTGTTACAGCTCCTGCAGCTGCATAGGACTTTTTTATTTATCCCTGTATGCATCTTCGATATTTTTTATCGAAGGTGCATTGTATTAAATATATTGAGGTAAATTTATGTTTGACAGTTTGAAATCAACTATTAAGGAATTAGCCAAAACTGCAGTGATAAAAGCCGAAGAAGCTTTAGGTAGTCAAAAAGGGCAACAAAAAAAGGAGATGGCTATTGAATACATTGTGAGTAATATTCCTGTAATAGGTTTTTTGAAACCGCTAATATCTATGTTATTGTCCTCATTTATTGATGATGCTGTAGAATTCGCGGTTGAATACATGAAAAGTGAGGTATTATGAATCCAGTAAATAATCAAAATGTTTCATCCTATGCCGAAAATCAATCTGCGGCATTTGGTCAACAGCCTGTAGGTAATGATATTGAAACTTACAAACAAATGGCTGTTAGAGATTTAAAAGTGATTGAAAATCTTGTAAAAACAGGAGTTATGACCGAAGAACAAGGACAAAATTTAATGAATTATGTTACTAAAAAGGCGTTTGAAAAGTATACATTAAGTCAGCAAAATGGTCAGGTTCCTGTATCTACACAAGCTGCTGTAATGCCTGTTCAAAATTCCGAAATGTCCGTTTTATCCCAAATGCCGGAATTCTTTAACAGAGAAGGAAGACTTGATGTTTTTGATTACTTGAAAAATGCAAATGTTAATGTTGATCAGGATGAGATCTCTAAAATATCTGCATTGGTAGAAAAAATTGAAAATTCTGCTATAGCCAGGTATTTGAGAGAAAAAGAACACGAAAAAACATTGAATAATGAAAATGAAGCCGCTAAACAGAGATTGAGAGCTAATGCTCAAAATGCTGTGTCTGACGGGAATAAAAATTTGGTTTTCACTCGTGAACAAATCGGCAAAATGAGTGGTGCGGAATTTGCTAAATACGAACGTATGATTATGGATCAATTAAAAAAAGGTCTTATTAAATAGCAATATTCAAAAATCTTTTTTGAAAAAACAGTCTTTTTATAAGACTGTTTTTTCTTAAAGATTTCTAGTGAAAGGAAGTTTATGAATTATTTAGAATTGATAAATAAATGTCTTGTTGAACTTAATTATAAACAAGTTAGTGCTTTTTCAGAATTGACAAAGAATGAGCATAAAAAATTGAAAAATATATTAAATGTTTTGAATACAGAGATTTGTGGGAGTGACAGATGGAATTTTCTTTTGAGAAGAAAAACAGAAATTCTCCCTAAAAATACAGGAGAAATTCAAAACAATGTAGAAGGAAGAATAGAGACCGTTATTGTCGATGGAGTAAAATTTGATTTCTATGAAGATTTTGAAAAGTTTTTTGTTGATTCTCAGACTCAAAATACTTATAGTGTTTTTAATGATAAGATTTTGTTTCCGATTTTTGATAAAGACAAGACTGTAGAAATTGTTTATTACACAAAAAATTGTGCTAAGGACTCTGAAAATCAAGAAAAATTTTCGATGGAAGATGCTTTAGATGCATCTTTGATTCCTGATCCGTACGTGGAACCTCTTTTGGTTTATGGTGCTTGTATGAGATTAAAAGGGAATCCGCAAAATGTCAGATTTAGCTATTGGTACAGTATGTATAAGGAGGCATTGGCAAATTTAAGGGCGAGAGTATCTCCAAGTATAGATGATTCCCCTTCTGTGAAACTTCATAGAAAATAGTGCACAAAAAAAACAGGAAGTTTAAAATTCATTTCCCCTCCTGTTAAGATTTACACTAGCCGAAATATAAATAGCATGTCTATTATACAATTTTTTTTAAGAAAATACAAATAATAAGAAGATTTGTAACGAAAATACATAATTAGTAAATAAAAAAATATTATGAATCATTTAACCCAGCAACAAAAAAAATTTGTTTTAGAATATATTAAATCCCTCAATGGTGAACTTTCAGCTAAAAAAGCAGGATATAAATCTAAAAATTTAAAAGAGACAGCAAGTGAACTTTTAGCAAAAGATGCAATTATCCATGAAATCAAAACTCAGATAAAAAATCAGATTTCGTCTTTAAGAGTTAATAAAGGATATGTAATTCAAAAATTGTTAAAGATTGCGGAATTTTCCTTGGAAGAGGAAGATATTTTGGATAAAGACGGTTCTATTACTGGTAAAAAGAAGTTGAGAGATACATCTGCAGGATTAAAAGCTCTTGAAAGTTTATGTAAGTATTTGGGATTTACAGCTGTTCAAGATGAGGAAGATGAGTATAAACAGGCAAAAATTGTTACTATTTCCAATCTTGACGATAGTAAAATTTAGTTTACTTATAAGGAGAATTTTATGAAAAACAACGATGCTGAAGCTATGCTTTTAAATAATGCATCTTTAGAAGATCTTATAAAAATGAAAATCGAAAAAGAGTTTATGAATGATTTGAAAAAGTCAAAAGAAAAGCCGTCTAAAAAAGAATATCTGGATATAAAAGACATACCAAAAGATAAAATATTTTCTAAAGATTCTATTTTTAGATATTTTAGCAGAAAAACAGGATGTGAAACTTTTATAAACGGTATTCAGGCAGAAGCTTTAGTCGGAGTACAAAGACATCTTAGGAATCAAATATTGAACGGCAGGCTAAATGCTTTTACGACTGATGATGCTTATGTGAAGTTTGAGAAAGCAGTGTTTTAATGACGGAATTTAAAAATCCATTTGAAAAGTCTGCTTATTTTGAGCAGGCATTATTTTTGTATATAAAACATTCAAAATTTTTAGATGATGACTATGCCTCTGATGGGAAATCAGTGTATGAATATTTCTACAATTTGGTGTGCAGAACTTTACCGTTATTTTTTGTGATAACAGAAGGTGATTGTGTTAGCGGATTCGTATATTTAGACAATATAATTGGAAATAGTGAAAACTTGCATAGTGCAGAACTTTCTACCTGTTTTGACAGAAAATTTTGGGGTGATTATACAAAAAAATGTGCCAAATTTTTCATAGATCATTGTTTTCAAAAATATGGTTTTACGAAAATTAAGGCTCAAGTTTATCCTGAAAATTGCAGAGTCAAAAACCTTTTAAAAAATGCGGGATTTAAAAAAGAAGCACTTTTGAAAGGTGAGACTTTAAGAGGCGGAAAATTACAGGATATAGAGATATATTCTGTATTCAACAAGGAAAGGTGATGTAATGAAAATAGAAACAGAAGATTTAACTCAGGAACTTTCTTCTACGGAAGAACTTTTTTTAGTTGGAAATATTACCCAAAAATACGACAGGTTTAATGATCAAAGAGCCACTCAGTTGAGTGATATGAAATTTGTAAGGGATGCTATTTACAACACAGATATTCCTAAAATTGACGGTTGGGACAACAAAATAGAGCTGCCGGATATTTATGAGTTGGCACAAACTTTAAAATCTCATATTAGTCAAAATTTATATTCTCATCCGGATGCAATGTTTGATGTTACCGGAACAACTCCAAATACTCAATCTTTTGCTAATAAGCAGAAAGCAATGCTTGTCAATACTTTCGAGAATATGAAAATTGAAGATGAAATTGAAAAAGTTATTGATGGGATAGTTGAGACCGGTGAAAGCACTCTTTTTGTCGGTTGGGAGACTAAAATAAAATCAGTAAGGCGTCCTCAAACTTTTGAAGAACAAATTTTGAATCCCGAAAAAAGAGGATTTACTATTGATGAAAAAGTTATTTATGATAACGCAAAAGTAAAACACATCAAGGCAGAGGACTTTGTATTCGATAAATATAACAAGGAAAATTGGGACAAATGTGCAAAGATTTACAGAACATATTCAACTATTGATGAATTGTTTTCTGACAAGGCAAATAATTTGTTGGATGAAAGAAAATTGGAAGTATTGAAAGGAGTGGTGGCTGGTAAAAAATATCCGAATAATGATGATAATGATGGAGCTGTAGAAGGTAAAAAAGTAGAAATACTTGAATATTGGGGTGATATTGAACTTTCAAACGGAAAATTATTGAAAAATTGGTTGATAGTTGTAGCTGCAAGAAAAGAGATTATTAGATTTGAAAGTAATCCGTTTGTTATAAATCCGTTTATTCATGCAAATATTATAGAATCCCCTCAGACAGGAAGAGGAATTTCTCCTTTGCGTGTTGCTTTAATTTTGAACAATATTGCATCAACTATTTTAAATAAACAAATTGATGCTCTTGCATTGATGATGAATCCTCCTTATCTTGCACCGAAAGGTTGCTTTAAAGGTCAGCAAGATGTAAGACCGGGTAAAATTATAGAGTATGATGCTGCTCTTATGCCTACTGCTCCGACGCCTTTATCTTTTGATAAAGCTATGGTGGGTTGGGATTTCTTGAATTATTTTAAATCAACAATTGAAAGTGCAACAGGTATTTTCAAAAATATGGCAGGGAATCTCCAGTCTGCAGAGCGTACTGCTACAGAACTGAATTATTCGGTAAGCGGACAAGAAGCAAGACTCAATATGATTTTGGATTCAATAAACAGAAAAATTATAGTGCCAATGGTCGAAAAGACTGCTGAAATAATATCGTATTTTAAACTGGGGTCTGAAATTATCGGAGTCAATGATAGAGGAAAAACAAGTTTTCTTGAAATAACTGATGAAATAAGAAGCGCAAATTATGTTTATCGATATGGTGATCGAAAAGCGACATTTGAGCGTAAAACAAAATTAAAAGAATTATTTGCGGTTGTTCAATCCTTTGCTCAGGTACCTGAAGTTGAAGAAAAAATAGACTGGTTAGAATGCTTTAAATTTGCTCTTGAACAATATGGAATAGAAAATGCAAATAATTTTTTATTAAATGATGACGAATCATAGTGCCGCTAATGCGGCACTATAAACTATTAAGGGTTAGTCTGTTATAGGAGATTATGTTATATAAATTATTAAAAGCTCAGCGGGAATTTTTGGAAATCCCGCATGATTACACATTGGATGTTGCGGTGTATCAGGGAGGTTATGGGTCTGGGAAGACTTTTGCAGGTTCGCTTTTAGGGATATTACTCGCTTTAAAATTCCCGGGGGTGCGAGGTTTGGTAGGTGCTCAGACCTACACTCTTGTTAGGGATACAACCTTGCAGACATATTTTGAACATTTAGAAAATTTTGGGTTTATTGAAGGAAAAGATTACGAGTGGTCTTCCTCTTTGCAAAAATTGACTTTTAAAAATGGATCAGAGATTCTTTTTAGACATTTTGATGAACCGAATAAGTTAAAATCTTTGAATCTTGGGTTTGTGGAAATTGAAGAAATGTCTGATATCCCTTATGATACTTTTAAGATGCTTTTAGGTCGTATGCGCCAAAGAGTAAAAAAGGTATGGAAAAACTTTACTTACAGAATTTTTGGACATACTAACCCTGAGATGCAAAGAGGATGGGTTTACAAAACTTTTATAGAAAATCCTGCACCTAATTACAGGTTAATTACAGCCCCTACAACTCAGAATATTTATCTGCCTGAAGGTTTTTGTGATGAATTAAAAAAATTATATGATGAGCAATATTACAATATATTTGTGTTAGCTCAAAATGGAGAGTATAACAATGGGCTTGTGATAAAAGATTTTGGGAATGATAACATAAGAGATATTTCATATCAGCCGGATATGGATTTGCATATATCTTGTGATTTCAACGTTGATCCGATGTGTTGGGTATTTGCTCATAAAACTGATGATAAAGTTTTTTATTTTGATGAAATTGCGATGGAGAACACTACAACCGCTAAGGCTTGTGATGAATTTTACAGGCGTTATCCGAATCATAAGGGTAAAGTTATTGTAAATGGTGATGCATCAGGAGATAACAGGAGTTGTACAAGTGAATATACTAATTACGTGATAATAAAGAAAAAACTTTTGCAATATGGATATGATGTTGAAATCCAAATTAAGGCGTTTAATCCTCCTATTAAAAATCGAATTATGGCTTTTAATTCAAAAGTAAGATCTGCTGATGGGGAAGTTTGTCTTTTTGTCGATAAAAAATGCGAAAAACTTCTTTATAATATCTACAATTTAAAATATAAGGAAGGAACTTCGAAAATAGATATTCCGACATATCAACAGATTAAACAGTCAAAGGAACTAAAATTTTTATCTCACCCAATGGATGCAGCTTCTTACCTTGTCGATTTTTATTGGCCTATTACACTCTAAAGAAAGGATAGTATGGATAAAATAATAGAGTATTCTCCAATAATTATTGTTGTTTTAATGTTTTTTGTTCAGCAAAAAATTTTTGTTACGCCTGAACAGTTGGAGAAAAAACACAGAGAAATTGTTGAAGAAATTGAGGAAAAATTTGTGACGATACATAGTTTTGTTGATTTGAAGGATCAATTTTCCGAAGTGAAAGATAAAATTGATAAAATGTATGATTTATTAATTGATTTAAAATAATGTAAACAAATGTTAATTTGCCCAATCAGTTTTTAAAGTTTCAAAGTAAAAATGACGTATATACGAATAACGGACATGTTGTTACTAAGTAAAACTGAAAGGAAAATGTAACTAAAATGGGATTGGCAGCTTCACAAGCAAGATTTTTAGCCATAACATCAAGAAAGATGAATTGCGAATTTCAGTCTATGCAAATTGCGCAAGAAAAACTTTCTGTTACACGTGATCTTCAGGCAGCATCTCAAAAGTACCAAAATTCTTTAAACGCAACAAAACTTGTATGGGATACTGATGCAGATGAAGTATATGATTTGTCATATGATATTATGATGAATCCTTCTGCATTGAATGATTACAATCCTTATTTGATTACTGATACGCAAGGGAAACTTGTACTTTCAGAAAAAATGTTTCAAGCAGCTGTTACAGCTGGAATTATTGATAAAAACGGTGATCCTATTCAAGGGGCTTCTTTATTTACTGAAGGTGCTGCTGATGCAAAGGGTGATGGTTCTCGTAACGCATTTTTGAATGCACTAGGTGAAAGAGGACAAGTTAGTCAATCAACTATCGATTCTATAACTAAATTAGAAAATAGTTATACTAAATCAGGAGTTGGTGGAGATATCTTAGATAAGACTATTGCTAATGCACTTACTTCTACAGCGTTTATTTCTGAATTAAAGAGTAAATATGATAAAACTGAAGAAGGGCATGAAGCAGGTGATTTAAAATATCAATTGGATTTGATTAGTTTACTTGGAGATAAAGATGGTAACGGAGAAGTGACTGATGATGAAATCAGCAGTACTTTCTGTTTTACAACATCTCCGGATCCTGAAAAAGATAAAGGTAAGTTTATAATTACTAATAATGGTCAAGCATTAACTAAAGATCAGTTGCAAAACTTATCTTTGGGTGACATTTTGAGTGGAAAATATGCTATGACAGTTGTTGGAACTCAGGATTTAGCTCCTACTTCTGAAAAAGCTTTGTATGAAATGGCAAAACTTCTTGGGTATGAGTCCGGAAGCAGCGTGCCTAACGGTGTAGGACTTAATGTTGACAGTGAAGCTGCGGATGCATTATCCCAAGCTATTAGTTTTACTTTATTGAATATAACAGGGCCTGATGCAAAGGCTGTTACAACTGGCGGTAATACATATGAAGCTATTACAAATGCGGCAAATGAGTCCCAAAATTACAATGGTATTGTTATAAGTGATAAACAGCACGCGTCTATCAGTTTGACTAACTTGTTGAAATCTTATTTAACAAACTTTGCAATAGCAATAGATGGTTTTTCAAATACTCAGTTTATGGTTTCAGATAAAGTTTCTGATAGTGTATTTGCAACCGATGATTTGAATTATACATTCCTCATAGAGGAAAAAGATGCTATTACAGAATCCGATGTGTTGACTGCTGATTTTTATAACCAGTTGTATAACCAATTATGTATGAATGGTGCAACTTCTGATGCAATAAAACGAGAAAAAGTAACTGATCCAGAGTATCTTTCTCAGGCAATAAAGAATGGACAATTGTTTATATCTTCATTGAATACTGACGGATATTTTTACCAAGGCGCATATACTTTGAACGGATATGTTGCAGAAGTTGCTGATGAGGATGCAATTGCACAAGCAGAAGCTGAATATGAAACAACAAAAGCTAAATTGGATTATAAAGAACAAACACTTGAATTGAAAATGAAAAATATTGATACTGAATTATCAGCTTTGACTACAGAATATGATACAGTCAAGAACTTGATAAACAAAAATGTAGAAAAAGTATTTACGATGTTTAGTACATAATAATAAATTTTTCCTTAAGATTAAGCAAATTTTCCTTGTCCATGTTAGTATTATAATTAAGTTAATACCAGATGGAGAGGAAAATTTTATAATGATAAGCTTTTTACTAAAGATGTTGGGTGATCCCAATGAAAAGAAAATTAAAAATATAATGGGAATTATAGACCATATCAATGCGTTAGAACCTCAGTTTGAGCAATTGTCTGATGAAGAATTGAGAGCAAAAACTGATGAGTTTAAAGAAATTTTGGCTAAAAGACCAACATCTTCGGACTTTAAAACAGACAGAAAATTAGAAAAGGAAGCTTTAGATAAAATTTTACCGGAAGCCTTTGCTACTGTCAGAGAAGCAGGAAAACGCGTATTGAATATGCGTCATTTTGATGTTCAACTTATAGGTGGATATTTCTTGCATAATGGGCATATTGCAGAGATGAGAACTGGTGAGGGTAAGACTCTTGTTGCAACATTGCCTGCATATTTGAACGCTTTAACTGGCAAGGGTGTTCATGTAATTACTGTGAACGATTATCTTGCAAAACGTGATAGTGAGTGGATGGGCAGGATATATAAGTTTTTGGGCTTATCTGTCGGAGTTATTCTTTCAGGAGGAAGAACTGCTGAAGATTTTGAAGCAAAAAAAGCGGCTTATGATTGTGACATAACTTATGGAACAAATAACGAATTTGGATTTGATTATCTTAGAGATAATATGGCATCAAGTGTTGAGATGCTTGTTCAACGTCCTTATAATTATGCGATTATCGACGAAGTTGACAGTATTTTAATTGATGAAGCTAGAACTCCTTTAATCATAAGCGGGCGTCTTGAAAAGTCTGCTGAAACTTATCAACTAATGGCTAAAGTTGCTCCGCAGTTAGAAAAAGTTAAAGATTATGAAGTCGATGAAAAGAATAAAAATATTATCTTGACAGAAGATGGTATTGATAGAGCTCAAGAAATTATTGGAGTAAAAGATTTATTTGATATAAATACTCAATATGCTCATCATCTATTACAAGCATTAAAGGCAAAAGAATTATTTGTTAAGGATACCGATTATGTTGTAAAAAATGGTGAAGTTATGATTGTAGATGAATTTACCGGACGTCTTATGGAAGGAAGACGTTGGTCTGATGGTCTTCACCAAGCTATTGAAGCAAAAGAAGGAGTAAAAATTCAAGATGAGACTCAAACTCTTGCAAGTATAACTTTCCAAAATCTTTTTAGATTGTATCCGAAATTATCTGGTATGACAGGTACTGCAATGACAGAAGAAGCAGAATTCGGAAAAATTTATAATCTTGAAGTTACAACGATTCCGACAAATAAACCTGATATTAGAATTAATTATCCTGATGTTATATATAAAACTGAAAGGGCAAAATTTAATGCTGTAGTCGAAGACATAATTCAGATGCATAAAATTGGCCGTCCTGTTTTGGTTGGTACAATAAGTATTGAAAAATCAGAGTATGTTTCAGCATTATTGAAACAAAAAGGTATTCCTCACCATGTTTTAAATGCAAAACATCATGAAAAAGAAGCTTATATTATCGCTCAGGCAGGTCGTGTCGGTGCAGTTACAATTGCAACAAATATGGCAGGTAGAGGTACTGATATTTTACTTGGTGGTAATGCTGAGTTCCTTGCAAAAGATATGCTTGAACAAAAGGGAATTACTCCGGAACATCCTGATTATGAAATTGAAAAGGAAAATGCTTTAAAAGAAGCAAGAGCTATTACTGAAGCAGAGCATGCAAAAGTTGTAGAAGCAGGAGGTTTGCATGTAATTGGTACTGAACGTCATGAATCAAGACGTATTGACAACCAATTGCGTGGTCGTGCTGCTCGTCAGGGAGACCCTGGGTCTACAAGATTTTTCTTATCTATGGAAGATAATTTAATGAGAATTTTCGGTGGAGATAAGATGGTTGCCTTGATGAATATGCTTAATGTTGAAGAAAATATGGCAATTGAAAATACTTTGATTACTAAGCAAATTCAATCAGCACAGAAGAAAGTTGAAACTTACCACTTTGATATAAGAAAAAGTGTTCTTGAGTATGACGATGTTATGAATATTCAACGTGAAAAGTTTTATGCTCAACGTAGGAAAGTGCTTGCAGGTAAAAATTTATCTGAAGATATCTATTATATGATTGAAAAAGAAATTGACAGACTTTTAAGAAGCTATATTGCTCCGGATCTTCACCCTGAAGAGTATGTCTATGAGGATTTGCAGACAATGGTAAAAGAGCTTCATTCAATAATTCCTCAATTGTCTGGTATTCAGGTGTCTGATATTCAAAATCTTAGATTTGAACCGATTTATGATAAACTAAAGACTCTTGCGATTGATGCTTATAGACAGCATGAGGAAGAAGTTATTAACTTCTATAACCAAGTTATATCTCAATATGATCCTGAAGCAATTTTGCAAGAACCTTTCAGTGAAAATAATGTGATTAGAAATTTAGAAAAAGATATATTACTTAGAGTTGTGGATAATAAGTGGATTGATCACTTGCACAATATTGATATGTTGAGAGAAGGAATTGGTTTGCGTGCATATGGACAGAAAGATCCTTTAATTGAATATAAACGCGAAGCTTATGACTTGTTCAATAAAATGATGTATGAAATTCAAGGGGATACGGTTAAACACTTGTTCAGAACGAAATTCGGAATACAGGTTATAGGACCTGATAATCAAGAAATTCTATAATTGTATTAAATGTAAAATAATATATGATAAAATAAGATGTATAGAAAGGAGTACGTATGAGTTTGTTAACTAATTTTTTCGGGGGGGGGGCGACTTTAAGCTGTTTATGAGTCCTTTAAATATTGGTGTAGAAAATGGTAAACATTACAATAATGCCAGACAAATATTTAAAAGCTCATTTATTAAAGGATTTACTATTGCAGAAGTCTTGATTACTTTAGGAATAATTGGTGTTGTTGTAGCACTTACATTACCATCTATAGTTGCGAATTATCAAAAAAAAGTTGCAGTTGCAAAGTTGAAAAAGGTATATTCTTCAGTAGCACAAATTTTAGAAAAAGAACAGGTTGTGGAAAGTTTGGATGAGTGGGATAATTCAGAGAAAATTTTAAAAAAATATTTTGTCCCAAATTTCCAAGGGGCAAAAGTTTATTCTGCAATTTCTAATAATGGATATAGGGTAATGTGCAGAACGTCTTGGTATAAGTATTTTTGGGCTACAGGTGTTGGGATATCAACTCCATTCAAGTCTGATACTGCAGCAATAGAGTTGTCTGATGGAACTTGTATAGGTATAAATCCAAACCCGACTCGTGACGTTTTTATTGATATCAATGGATCGTATAATCCCCCAAATAAAGCTGGGAAAGATTTATTTTTCTTTATAGTGAATTCTGATGGCCGATTGTTACCTTATGGGCATGATTGGAGATATGAACAAGTTAACAGAGGAAGAGTTGGTAGTTGTAATAAACAGGATAGTGGTGGCGGAAAGGTTTGTGCTGCCAAAATAATGATGGATAATTGGGAGATGAAAAAGGATTATCCTTGGTAAATTTAATATTTTTTCTATTTGTTGTATTATATTTAGAGGTATAAAATATAATATAAGGAACATAAATATGCTAAGAACTGGAATTGTCGGGTTGCCGAATGTTGGAAAGTCTACTTTATTTAATGCTTTGACAAGTGCTAAAAATGCTCAAAGTGCAAATTATCCGTTCTGTACAATTGAACCAAACGTTGGAGTGGTAAACGTTCCTGATGAACGTCTGGATATACTAGCAAAGTTATGTAAGACGGAGGAAATTATACCAACTGCTATTGAATTTGTGGATATTGCCGGACTTGTAAAGGGTGCTAGTAAAGGAGAAGGTTTAGGAAACCAGTTTTTGCATAATATAAGAGAAGTTGATGCAATTATTCAGGTTGTAAGATGCTTTGATGATCCTAATACAATTCACGTTGCGGGAAAAGTAAATCCTCTTGATGATATTGAAGTTATAAATACAGAACTAGCTTTAGCAGATTTAGCCTCTGTTGAAAGACGTCAGGCAAGAATTTCTAAGCAGGCAAAAGGTGGAGATAAAGCTGCTGTTTTAGAGGATAAAGTTTTGAATAAACTTACAGAGTTGCTATCAGAAGGAACCTTTATAAATGTAAATGAGCATTTTGATGAGGAAGAAATCCCTGTCGTAAAACAATTGAATTTGATGTCAACTAAACCTGTTATATATGCTGCAAATGTTTCAGAGTATGATTTGAAAGATGGAAATGATTATACAAAACAAGTTCAAGAATATGCATCAAAGCATAGTGCGGAAGTTGTTTTGATTTCTGCAAAAATAGAAGAGGAACTTGCTGAACTTGGTGAAGATGAAGCGAAAGAATATTTACAAGAACTTGGCATTGAAGATAGCGGTATAAATAGGATGATTAAATCTGTTTATCGTTTACTTAATTTGAGAACTTTTATTACTGCAGGTGAAAAAGAAGTTCACGCTTGGACAATTCCTGCAGGAGCAAAAGCTCCACAAGCTGCAGGTGTAATTCACACGGATTTTGAAAAAGGTTTTATAAGAGCCGAAATTACACCATATGATGATTTTGTTAAATATGGATCTTATGCCGCTTGTAAAGATAAAGGTGTAACTCGTCTTGAAGGAAAAGATTACGTTGTTCAAGACGGAGATTTGGTGCATTTTAGATTTGCTGTATAATATGTTTTATAAATAAAAAACAGGATCTTTTTTCAAGAGTCCTGTTTTTTATTTGTTTATTTATTATTTACTTGTAATTACAAGTTTTTTCCCGATTTCAGCTTTCTTTTCATTTGTTTGAGAGTAAGGGGCAGATACAAAATGATATTGAGGGTTGTACAATGTTTTTCTTCCTGTAAAGCTTGGTTCATGATATAAAATCATTGTTGTATCATTTACTTTAATTGGTTTATGGTCAGGACCTGTTATTTGATTATGACCATTTACATAATACACATCATTTTTATCGTTAGCGTTTACGAATTTTGTCCCCGGTTTTAGACCGCCTGCGATACCGACTTTTCCGTTTCTGTCTTCGCTCAAATCAATGCTTGTGAGTTCTATTTCTTTTGGAGAATAGTATTCGTTGTATTTATGATTTAGACCGGCTGTGTTGAACAAGGAAATTGTCATAGCTCCGTTAGGACTTTGTCTTAAAAGAGCGGATATTTTAATATTTCCACCATCTATAATTTTAGCATTTTGTTCTTTAAGAGCAAATGGTGTTCCGTCATTTAACGGTTGTAATTCTTTTCTTGTTCGTAAGCTGTATTGATAATCAATATGATCTTTGAATCGTTTAACAAATTCCTTATATTCAGGATTTTTCGGATCAACCCATTCTTCATGAATTATGTTACGGTTTTGTTGATATATATTTTTGGTTTTGGTTTCAAAACCTGTTGAACCATATTCATCACCTGCGTATAAAGTAGGGTTACCTAGTAATGCGACAAGAAATTTTGTTTGGCCCAGCAACTTAGACATTGCCGGATCGATAATGTTTTCCATTGCTTTATTTTTTAATTTTCTTCTTTCCTTGCCGGAAAGTACTTTATTTTTGTCTTCTTCTAGGTACTCCATTTCATTTAAAACAACTTCTAAAGCCGTATTATAATCTTTTGATCCGAAACCATCAGCTTCGAAAAGTCTTCCCTTATGTATTCCGTTTGACAAATTAGCTAAGGCTTGAATCATTTTTTCATAAACATAATCTTTTTTTTCTTTGCTAAAGCCTACTTGGTTGCAGGCATTTCCTAGGCCGCTTGCAATAGATTCGCTTTTAGCGATTGCTAAGTTGCTTACTCTATCGAAGTCATAGTTCTTAAGTTTTTGCTCATCAGTTTTTGTTCCATAGCCGACACCTTCAAGTATTCTGAAAGCTCGTTCTCTGTATTGTTCATTATTTTTATCGGTTAAATCTGTGTATACCATATCCATATCCATTGCGTAACCGTCTAGAGCTCTTGCTTTATCGTGGTTGCCTGCAAATGTGTATGTGTATAGTAAGGATTCTAATGAACCGGAATTTAGGAAATTATCTGCTCCAACTAATTTTTCAAGAATTGTTTCTCCTTGATCAATACCTTTTTCCGGACTATTTTCTCCGTCAAAGTCAAATAGTTTTCCGAATATTTTTGTAATATCTGATGAAAAATAGCTGTAGTTAGCTGTAGTAGTGAAACCTGTTTCATTTAACAATTTTCTTACAGCTTCAGTTCTGTTTGAATATCTTGAACCTGATTTTGAACCATATCCTTGGTCATATATTTCACCTTCGTCAGTTACCTCTGCTGCGATATATACATCCGGGTGGTATTCTTTTACTGCATCAGTAAATTTTGACCAGAATTTAATTACATCATTCCAAGTATCTTCAAAATCGGTCTTTCCGTTTCTCAACGATGTCATATCTCCGATATCTTTTGTTGCATCTATTCTCCAATCCAGACCGGCTTGAGTTCTGTCAACAATCATTTCTGCAAGCTTAAAACTGTTGGTATTTGTGCCTTCAATAGATCTATAAAGTGCACTTGCAAGATATTCTTTATCTCCTCTGCCAATTCTTTTCAATCCGCTTCTAATTTTTTTGATTAAGTTTAGAGCATCATTTTCAGGACTTGCAGACACAATTCCCAATCCAAGTAAAGTAGTATCTTTTAGGGTTTTGTAATCGTAAGAAATTTCTCCTGTTTCTTTATCAAAGAAGAATTTAGTATCAGGTGTTAATGACTTAACGATTGCATATTTAGCTATATCTTGAGTTATTCTTGGCAGTACATATTTTGCAAAATCTGTAGGTTGGTCATTTTTATCTTTAAGGCTTTCCATATTTTCTTTTTTAAGTCTTACATCAAGAATATCAAGAACTTCTTGCGTAAATTTTGTAAGGTCTTGAGTGTATAATTTATCTGTTGCATCATATGCAGTTTTAAATTTTGGAAGAACATGTTTGTTGCCAGCTTTATACATATCAAAACGTGGAACTCCAATTTGGTCTTCTTTTATAGCTCTTTTAGTCATGTAAGGTGACGCAAATGTTGCAGCTATATCATCCCCAAATTCTACTGAATCTAGAGGGAAGTCCATAATTCCACGCAAAACGATATCATTATAAGATTCCTCAGACTGATTTCCTTTTAAGAAATATGAGTCATTCATAACATTTCTTACTATTTCTTCTGTAACATCCATGTCTTTAGGGAAAACTTTTCCATTTTCAAGACTCTTTATTTTTTCATAAACTTCTTTTGGACTATTTGTATCAATATTACGCAGATTTTGAGCTACATATGTGTTTAATATATCGTTAGTTTTTCTTGTCCAATATTTTGCAGATGTTACTGCATAATCTTGAACTTGCATATTATTTTGTCTTAAATGTTTTGCAGCTTCACTACGTTTGGTAGGGTCAGCAATATTTTTTAATTTTTGGTTATCAGAATGAGAGAATACAAAATTTAGTTTTGCAATATCAGGGTTTGCGTCCCAAGTTTCAAATCCGCCTTCATGTTTTCCACCAAGGCCGAAGTATTCAAATTGGGTCAGCATCCTTGTTGCAGGACCGCTTAAATATTCTGTTCTGTAGTTAACATTTAATTTTTCATTGAGTTCGTTTAGTTTTTCTACATTTTTCTTGTAGGTTTCAATATTTATTCTAAAACTGTATGGTATTACAGTATCGTTGTGGTTATTAATTCTTATATGATCTCTGTTTAATTTATTGTATGCCTTAATAAGTTCTTCACTTGTCATATTTTCGGCATGTTTTATCCTACTGTCATAAATTTGAATATAAGTAGGAGCTTTAGAGTTGTATTTTTTGTTGCGGCTTATTTTTACGATTCCGTTAGGTTTTTCATCAAAATTATATTTTGAATTTATAAGTCTGTGAGTTATGTATCTGTCTTTCTTTCCAAAAACACCAAGGTTCAGAGGTCCCGCACTTAAATCTGAGAATTTAAACCAATCAACATATGGAGAGTCTGCACCGTATTTTAGAACATTTTGGAAGTGTATACCTTCAAGTCCTTCATTTACGTAAGCTCCATCTGCGACCAAATTTATACCTTTTGCAAACATTTTTCTTTGTAAAGAGGCATAATTATTTATATTCCCAAGACTTTGAGCCATTTGCATACAGTTTTTATTCCAGTATCCGTGAGAGCTTAGGCTGTCATCCGCAAATAGTGGAGTTGTAATTATTCTTGTAAAATTGTCTAATTTTCCATCTTCTATATCTTTTTCAATACCAGCGATTGATCCGCCCATTTTATTTACAAAGTTTTTAGAAACCTGTCTTAATTTATTTATATCTTTGTTTTTTACAATCTTATTTTTATCGTCATATACCCAACTTACATTGTTAATGTCTGGGAATATTAGTTTCATTGCACCGCCTTTAGAAACGGTTGAACTTCTTTCCGGAACAACGTTATATATATCCCAGGCATGGCCGTTAGCTGTTTCATTTATTATGTTTCCGGCTTCAACTCTCCAAGAAGCATTGTCTCGTTGACCTTTTGGATAAAATTTGTAGTGATAAGCAAATGGCTCATCAGGAGCAATTCCAAATTCGGTCGCTAAATCGACTCTGGTAGCTTTTCCGCTTTCGAGTTTTAATCCGGGTTCGTTGTCATTAGGATCTGTTTTGTAAAAGTCGTCACGTTGACAAATTCCTGTTGTATAGTAATTGCCGTTTGAATCTTTTCCAAGTGTAAATATTTCTACATAGCAGTCATATTTGTCACTATCAAATACATAGTTAAATTCGTATTCTTTATCCCCATATTTTGATTTAACGGGTTTGTATCCTTCAAAGTTTATATTTCTAATAGCTCTTGGTTGGTTAATATTTTGGATAATTTTCACGTGATCACTCCTTACTACTAAATTTATAACTCAACTAAAGATTTTTTTTTGTCATGGTGTATAATTTTATTAAGAAATTTTTACATAAATCTTCTACATGGATATTTCCTTGATATAATTATTTCCGAAAGGAAAAATAATATGTTGATGACAGATATGAAATACGATATTAAAGATATTAGCCTTGCTGATCAAGGTAAAAATCAGATAGAATGGGCGTTTAAAGATATGCCTGTATTAAAACAGATTCAAGAAAGATTTATAAAAGAGCAACCGTTCAAAGGTCTTAAATTATCTGCTTGTGTGCATGTAACAAAAGAAACTGCCGCTCTTTGTGTAGTAATGAAGTCAGGCGGAGCTGATGCTGTTTTGGTAGCTTCTAACCCTTTGTCAACTCAGGATGATGTAGCTGCTGCATTGGTAAAACATTATGGTATTCCTACATTTGCGGTAGCAGGTGAATCTGTTGAAATGTATAAATCACATATTAAAGAAGCTTTGAAACACAATCCTGATATTATCATAGATGATGGTTGTGATTTAGTGTCAACTATTCATGATGAATTCCCTGAAATGGCTTCTAAAATTATCGGTTCTACTGAAGAAACAACTACAGGAATTATAAGATTGCAGGCTCTAGAATCTCAAGGAGTTTTGAAATTCCCTGCAGTTGGAGTTAATACAAGTTTGACAAAGCATTTATATGATAACCGTTATGGAACAGGACAAAGTTCTATGGATGGCATTATAAGAGGTGCTAATATTTTGATTGCCGGCAAGACTGTCGTTGTTTCAGGATATGGCTGGTGTGGCAGAGGCTGTGCGTTGAGAGCAAAAGCTTTAGGTGCAAATGTAATTGTATGTGAAGTTGATCCTCTTAAAGCTTTAGAAGCAGCTATGGAAGGTTATAGAGTTATGCCTATCGAAAAAGCTGCGTTAGAAGGTGATATTTTCTTGACAGTTACAGGTGATAAGCATGTTGTCGATGTAAAACACTTATTATCTATGAAAGATGGAGCGTTTGTTGCTAATGCAGGTCACTTTGACTGGGAAGTTAATGTCGCAGGACTTAAAGAACATACGGTTGAAATTAAGCAAATAAGACCATCTTTGGAAGAATATAAATTAGATAACGGCAAGTCTATCTACGTTTTTGCAGAGGGTAGATTGGTAAACCTTGTTGCAGCAGAAGGACATCCGGCTAGTGTTATGGATATGAGCTTTGCAAACCAAGCTTTAGGTATAGAATTCCTTGTTAAAAACAAAGGAAAATTGGAAAATAAATTATACACATTGCCTCATGAAGTTGATGTAAAAATTGCTGAATTGAAGTTGAAATCAATGGGAATTGAAATTGATACATTAACTGCAGAACAAGAAGAATACTTAAACAGCTGGAAGTTTTAAGGCATAGAATTTAAATGATATAAGAAAGAATTACCGTTAGAATTAGTCTGACGGTATTTCTTTTTCCAAGCTTTTCTTTTTCTTGCCACAGAAATTTTATTGTTTCGGGACGGATTTTTAAATTATTTTGTATATTAATTTTAGTTATGTAGTCACTGTGAAGTCTTTTATCCCCTGTTACAAGCGAGCAGTTCCCTGCGTTATTACTATGTCTTCTGTATCCGATTAGAGGTTTATATATTATTGCGGAACCTCCAATTAAATTTGCATAGTTAAATAAAAATTTGTCAGGACAAATTTTCCATTTGTCTGTATTTTTGTAGTCTAAAATATTTATTATTGAAGCTTTTCTAAACATTGCGGAACTGTTAGGAGACCAGTACCATCCTCCAAAGCGTTTGTTGTTGAGGAGCTTGTAGTTTACCTGCTCGCTGTTAATAATTGTATCCAGATTTTCACAGTGAGGAGATGATATTGAATGAGTTGTGTGCACTTCATTTTCTTCTCCTATTTCAACTATTTGGCATGATGTAAACGCAACGGATGTTTCTAAATGTACTTTTATATGATTTGCGGCATAATCAGGTAGTAAAATGTCATCACTATCAATAAAGCTGACAAGTTGTCCTTGAGCGATTTTAAGCCCTTCAAGCATTGCGGCAAGTTGACCTAAATTTTTTTCTTGTTTAATTAGTGTAATTCTTAAATCTTGATTGTCTGATATAAATTGTTCTACAATCTGGCAAGAATTATCTTTTGAGCAATCATCAACGACGATTATTTCAAAGTTTTTGTAAGTTTGATTTTTTATACTTTGAAGTGTTATTTCAATGTATTTTTCATAGTTGTATGATGTAACTATAAAAGATATTAGCGGTAGTTTAAGCATTTTTTGATTCCTGTTCTGCTAATAATCTTTCCATTTTCTTGTTGTGCATAACCGAAGAAATGAAAGCCGTTACGATAAATCCGAGTCCTATTCCGCCAGTAACTACCTCCGGTATTTCTTTAACAGTAGAAATTAACATAAGGCAGGCTAAAGCTCCGATAGCCCAATGAGCACCATGTTCTAAATATAAAAATTGTTTTAATGTTTTCTTTTCTACAAGCATAATGGTCAATGATCTTACAAACATTGCACCTATAGCCAGACCTATTGATATTATGATAATATCCTTACTCAAAGCAAAAGCTCCAAGTACTCCGTCCAATGAAAAAGAAGCATCGATTAGTTCAAGATATAGAAAACTTACAAGCCCTGTGCATCCTGCACCTTGTACAGCACAGCTTGCAAGTCTCATTTCTTCGTGCTTTTCGAGATAGTGTGTAAATCCGTCAATTGTAAGATAAGTTATAATACCTGATATCCCTGCGAGTAAAACGTGTACTTTTTGTTCTGCAGGAACGAAGTTTTGAGTTGCGACAAGCATTAGAAGAGATATGATTACCTCAATACCTTTTATGTGATCAAAATGAGCAAGCCATCTTTCTATTGGTTTTATCCAGTGAACCTCTTTTTTGTGATCAAAGAAGTAGTTTAGGAATAACATTATTAGGAACATACCTCCGAATGTAACAATTGGAGCGTGTGTTTGATGTAAATAATAAGCATATTTATCAACATCGTGTAGGGCGATATTTGCAACTTCAAGCATTTTTAATTTAGCAAATATTGAAACCACTAATATCGGGAATAAGAAACGCATTCCAAATACCGCGATAAGAATACCCCAAGTTAAAAAGCGGTGTCTCCATTTATGACTCATTTTTTCAAGTTTCATCGCATTTACAACTGCGTTGTCAAAAGATAAACTTACTTCTAAAACCCCAAGAACTATTGCAATGAATACACAGGTTAGTCCGGTTCCATTGTGTACGTGCTCACCCCAAAGATAAGCTCCAATAAGTCCTGCTATTGTAACAATGTATGATCCTAAAAAATATTCTAACATTAATTTCTCCTTTTTCTCGCAAACAATTATACCCGAAAACTTCTTAGTTGCAATCGTTCAATCTTTGTATAAACAGTATATAAGAATTCTATTATTTGAAAAAATTTTTGTTCCTGTTATAATCGGGGTATGAAAGATATGTTAGATAAAATTCTCCAGATTGAGAAAAAATATAATGAATTAGGTGTTACACTTTCTGATCCTGCTGTTATTCAGGATTATAAAAAGTTTAGGGACCTTTCTAAACAAAGAAAGTCTATGGAAGAAACTGTAAACCTTTATTATGAGTGGAAAAAAGCAGTTGATGCGATAGATGAAGCAAAAGAACTTTTAAAAGCTGAGCACGATGAAGAGATGCGTTCTTTTCTTAAAGCTGAGATTGAAAGTAATGAAAGCAAACTCCCTGAGTATGAAGAAAAAATGAAAGTTCTTCTTTTGCCTAGAGACCCTATGGACGATAAAGATATTATGCTTGAAATCAGAGGCGGCGCAGGTGGTGATGAGGCAAATATTTTTGCAGGAGATCTTGCAAGAATGTATATGCGTTATGCTGATAAACAAGGTTGGCAAACACAAGTTTTGAGTAAGACTGAATGTGAAGCCGGCGGAGTTTCTGAAATAATAATTTCAATGAAAGGTGATAGCATATATTCTAAGCTTAAGTATGAATCAGGAGTTCATAGAGTACAAAGAGTTCCGGCAACAGAGTCTCAAGGTAGAGTTCATACCTCTACAGCTACAGTTGCGGTAATGCCTGAGGTGGACGACGTTGAAGTTGAATTGAATATGAATGATGTTGAAATTACAACAGCTCGTTCAGGTGGTGCAGGTGGTCAAAACGTTAACAAAGTTGAGACTGCAGCAAGGGTATTCCACAAACCAACAGGAATTATGATTTTCTGTACAGAAGAACGTTCTCAGCTTCAAAATAAAGAGCGTGCATTGCAAATTTTGAAGGCTAAGCTTTATGATATGGAAGTTCAAAAGCAAATGCAGGAAATAACAGATTTGCGACGTTCTCAAGTAGGTACTGGTGATAGAAGTGAAAGAATAAGAACATATAACTTCCCGCAAGGCAGATTAACAGATCACAGAATTAATCAAAATTTGAATGTTAATACTGTAATTGATGGTGATTTAGATGAACTTATAAATTTACTAATTGAACACGATCAAAAATTGAAGTTAGAAAAACTTGCAGAGGTAAATTAGTGGTTGAACGAAAATGTGTAGGTTGCGGTAAGCTGAAAGATAGGAAAGAACTTATAAAAATTACTAAAGAAAACCTGCACGGACAAGTCGTTGTTAACCATAGTAATAAAATATTTGGCAGATCTGTATATCTCTGTTATAATAATTCTTGTATAGAGGCAGCTTTTAAAAAAGATAAAATAAAAAAAGCTCTGAAAGCTTCTGTACCTGAAGATTTGAAAGGAAAATTGATAAATGAGTTTTGAGACAATAAGAATAAATGAATTAGCTAAAGAATTAGGACTTACCAGCAAGGAAGTTATTGAAAAGCTGGCTCAACTTTCGATTACTGGCAAAACTCATTCTAGTACGCTTACAATGGATCAGGTGAAAAGATTAAAGGAATTTATAGCTTCTGGTGGCGTTAAGGAAGCTAAAAAACCTAAGGCTTTCGTAGTAAAAAAGGCAAAAGCTCCGGAACCTGAAGTCGAGACAAAACCTGAACCAAAGAAAGAAGCAGAACCGAAGAAAGAAGTTGAAAAAGTTCCTGCTTCAAAACCTGTCGTTCCAAGAGTTGAAGTTGTAAGAAGACCTCAATCAAGATTGGAAATTGTAAGACGTGCTCCTCAAAATACTAGTGGAGAAAAGGTTGAAAAGAAAACTTCTCAAAGACCTGATAGACCTCAAAGAGGTGAAAAACGTCCTTTCCCTCCTAAAAAAGACGGGGCTCCAAATCCTAAAAAGCCTTTTGAAAAACCGTCTGGAGAAAGAAAACCTATTCAAAGAACTATAATTTCTCAAGATATTTATGAAAATAAAGGTACAGGTCGCAAAAGATCTTCAAATGATGCTCATAAAAAGGGTAAAGATTTTAACTCTAAAAAAGAAGAGCAAGAAAGAATTTCTCTAGAAAAAGCTGCGGCTCAAAAACATAAAAAACGTTCTCATAAAGAGGAAGAAACAGCTCAAGTAACTCAAATAGTAGTTAATAGAGCTATGACGATTAGTGAATTGTCTGATAAAATTCAAAGGACTCCTGCTGAAATTGTTAAGTTCTTAATGCTTAACGGTATAATGGCAACAGTAAACCAACTAATTGATGTTGATGTTATAAAGAAAATCTGTGCAGAATATGAATTAGAGGTTCTTGATGAAGATTTAGAAGCTTATATGGAAGAGGAACTCGAAAAAGAAGAAAAAGTTAAGAAACTTACAGAAGTTGATAAAAAATTGCTTAAGAAAAGAGCTCCTGTCGTTAGTATTATGGGGCACGTAGACCACGGTAAAACAACCTTGTTAGATAGCATTAGAGCTTCTAAACACAAAATTGTCTCAACTGAAGTTGGCGGTATTACTCAGTCAATCGGTGCTTATACAGTATATTTAGATAATAACAAAGAAAAGAAAATTGTTTTTGTTGATACTCCAGGTCACGAAGCTTTTACAGAAATGCGTGCGAGAGGCGCAAAAGCGACTGATATAGCAATTCTTGTTGTTGCTGCTGATGATGGTATTATGCCTCAAACTATTGAAGCTATTAACCACGCTAAAGCTGCAGAGGTACCTATTATTGTTGCGGTTAACAAAATAGATAAACCAAGTGCAAACCCTGATAAGATTTTGCAACAGCTTACAGAACATGGACTTGTTCCAGAAGAATGGGGCGGTGATACAATCACTGTAAAAGTATCAGCATTGCAAGGTACCGGTATTGATGAATTGCTTGAATATATATTGCTTGTAGCTGATATTCAGGATTTAAAAGCTAACCCTAAAGCTGAAGCGTCTGGTGTAGTAATTGAAGCTAACTTAGATAAAGGTAAAGGTCCTGTGGCTACATTGCTTGTTCAGAATGGTACATTGCGTGTAGGAAATTGTATAGTTGTTGGAACTGCTTGCGGTCGTGTAAGAGCATTGTTATCTGACTCAGGAGAAAGAATTCAAAAAGCTGAGCCTTCAACTCCTGTTGAGATTCTGGGGCTTACAGAAGTTCCTCAAGCTGGGGATTACTTTGAAGTTGTTAAGAACGAAAAAGAAATGAAGACAATTGTTCAAGAAAGAAAAGAAAAAGAACGTGATAAGCGTCTTGATGCAATGCTTCCTGCTCACGTTAGACGTGAAGCTGTTGCAGGAGAGGATGATATTCCTCAATTGAATTTGATTATTAAAGCAAACACTAATGGATCTGCAGAAGCAGTATCTCAAGCGATTGCACAGTTAGAATCTGATGAAATTAAGACTAAGATTATTCACGTTGGTGTAGGTGATATTTCAGAAGCTGATGTTATGTTGGCATCTGCATCAAATGCTTTGATTCTAGGATTTACAGTTAAAGAAGATTCTAATGCGCTTGCTGCTGCGGAAAAAGAAGGTGTAACTATCAAGAAATATGATATTATTTATCAAATCTTGGAAGATATTGAAAAGACAATGTTGTCTTTACTTGAGCCTGAAATTAAACATGTTGAACTTGGTAAAGCAGAAGTTCGTCAAGTATTTACTATCGGTAAAACTACGAGAATTGCGGGCTGCTATGTTACTGAAGGTAAGATTGTAAGAAGTAAGGATGCTGTTCTTGTTCGTGATGGAAAAGAAATATTCCGTGGCGCTATTGATCAGTTGAAACGTTTTAAAGATGATGTAAAAGAAGTTGCTCAAGGTTTTGAATGCGGTATTTCGTTCGCTAAATGGAATGATATTGAAGTTGGTGATATTATCGAAGTTTCTACAACCGAAGAAGTTGAACGCGTAAATCTGTAGTATTTTAGCAGGAGATGATTATGAGTCTAAGAAATGAACGTGTAAGAAAAGAATTAATGCGAGATATCTCTGATATTTTACGTAAAGAAATTAGAGGCCTTGCCGGTGTTGTTTCCGTTTTGGATGTTGAAGTGTCTCATGATAATTCTTTTGCAAAAGTTATATATAGCGTTTTAGGTTCACCTGAGCAGGTTGAGAAAACTAAGGATATAATTGAAAAAAGTACTCCAAAAATCCGTTATGAAGTTGGTAAACGTATAAGATTGAGACTTACTCCTGAGTTAAAATTTGTCTATACTGATTCTTTAGAAAAAGGTTCTAAAGTTAGTGAGATAATTGATAAGATTTCTAGAGGAGAATTGTAGTTTTAATGTTTGGTTTCTTGAATGTCTACAAGCCAAAGGGAATGACATCTCATGACGTTGTTGCTAAACTTAGAAAAATTACAAAAATAAGACAGATTGGACATACAGGGACATTGGATCCTTTTGCGGAAGGGGTTTTGCCGGTGTGTATTGGCAAGGCAACAAGGCTGATTGAGTATTTAAATGATGATAAAGAGTATATTGCAACAGTCCAGTTTGGTGCGGCTACTTCTACTTATGATTTAGAGGGAGAAAAGGTTTTTACATCTGACAAAAAAGTTTGCGAGGAAGATGTTGTTTCTGCCTTGAAAAATTTTGAGGGGGATATTCTTCAAACTCCTCCAATATATTCTGCTATAAAACTTAATGGAAAAAAATTGTATGAGTATGCGAGGGAAGGCAAAAATGTTGAAATCGCTCAAAGAAAAGTTAATATTAGTAAAATAGTTTTGTCTCATTTTGATGAAAAACTGCAAGTGGCTGAAATAGTTGTTAGATGTTCTAAAGGAACTTATATTAGGTCCATTGCAAACGATTTAGGGAAAATTTTAGGTTGTGGCGGTTATTTGATAAAGCTTGTCAGGACTGTTGCAGGAGATTTTACAGTGGATAGTACTGTAGAATTAAATGAAGAAATTGACGTTGGGAAAAATTTGATAAATCCTTTAAATGTTCTGCAGTTCGAAAAAATTAAAATTACTGACGATGAGTTTAATCGAGTAAAAAATGGAAATTATTTGCAAAATAAAAATATAAAAACTGGTGATAAAGTTATTTTGATTTATAATGAAAATGAAATCTGTGCTATTGGAGTTGCAGATGATAATAAGATAATGATAAAGAAAGTGTTTTTATAATGAAAAAGATTGTTTTAGTATTTTTACTTTTATTGGCAGGACATATTAGTTATGCTGCTTGTGACTGTAGTTCTTGTGTTGAACCTTATGATTTAACTTCAGGATTTTCAAGATTTTTTAGCAAAGTTACAGGACAAAATTTTATAGCAGAACGAGTTGGTGAGAGTCTCGTAAAAAAAGCTGTTAAAAAAGATATTGAAGAAGGTAAAATAAATGTAGATTTAGATTCTTTCAGTACCAGAGATTTGAAGGCGGGAAGATTTAAATCTTTGAAAATCTCCGGAAAAAATGTAGTAGCGGATGGAATTTATATTTCATATTTTAGTGCACGTACTTTATGTGATTTTAATTACGTCGTACAACAGAAAAATGGAGATATAATTGTAAAAGAAGACATTCCTATTGCTGTAAATGTCGTGATTACAGAAGATGATTTGAATAGTACAATGAATTCTTCTGATTATAAAAGACTTGTAAATGATATAAATTCAATAGGTGGCGGGCTAAATTTATTTCAGATATTATCAACATCTGTAAAACTTAAAGATGGTAAGATGTTTTATATAATGAAATATTCTATTCCGTTTGTAAGAAAGCCTCAGGAAGTGGTTATTAGTGCAGATTTATGTGTTTATAACGGAGAAATAATTCTTGCAAATACAAATATGGTGGGTAATCATCATGAATTTGATATTAATAAGTTTTCAAGAATATTGAATTATATTAACCCTCTTGATTTTTCTGCCAAAATACTGGAAAATAAAGAGGCAAGGTTTAACATTAATAATGTAAATGTTCAAGGTGATAAGATTTTGATTGATGGCAAAATAACCGTTTTAAAAGATAAGGAATAATATTATGCGTAAAGATGAAAGAGTTTTTCTTATTGTAACTGCAGTATTAATGGTCGCAGTATGCTGTGTTTTGGGTTTAAGAATGTTGTATCATAATGATGAAAATGTTTCCGGACCGCTTTTACCTGTTCCTGAAGAAGAGGTTAAAAAGGCAGAAACTCCTGTTGAACAAGTAAAACCGGTTGAAAAGGTCTACGTAAATGTATTTTTTATCGGACAAAACTCTAATAAAGAAGAAGTGTATAAGGCTGTTAATAGAGAGTATGATAAAAATGTTGACGGTTCAAAGATAAAATTTGCAATTCAAGCACTTATTTCAGGGCCAAAACAAGATGAAAAAGCTAAAGGTGTATATTCTGAAATTCCTGCAAGTACAAGAATAATTGCAATAAATGAGTCAGCTGATAAGGTGATAATTGACCTTTCTTCTGATTTTGAATATGGTGGAGGAACTGATAGCCTTTATAAAAGACTTAATCAACTTATCAAGACAGCTAAAAGAAATACAAACAAACCTGTTTATTTGTACATAAACGGTAATAAAGCTGAAGTTATTGGCGGAGAGGGTATTATGATTACCCAGCCTTTGAGTGAAAATTCTTTGGATAGTTAAATGGCAGAAGAAAAAAATTTAGAATATTATCTTAATTTGGATTGGACATTAATTGAAGGACAGGATTTGGATTTTGATGGAAATCCCTATTATTTTGTTGAAATAAAAGAAATTCCAAGTTTTTTGTTCTGCGCAAAAACTCAGGAAAAGGCAAGGGAACGGTACAAACAGCAGCTTAAATGGACTCTTCAGGTAATGTTAGAAAGTGGAGAGCATATTGCTGAACCCGGAGAAGCTGATGATGATACTGATTGGGAAAGTCTTTGTCCCTAGTTTTTGTAAACTTCCGCATATTTAGGGTTAACAGCTAGCCATTTGAATGCTTGCTCTTCTGTTTCCGGAATGTCTATTACAAAAGTTCCGCCGTATCTGCCTCGAGAAAATGCTAAGTAACCTTCTTTTGCCAAATTGTGAAAAGCTTTCCTTACGGTGTTAGGACTTAGGTCAAGCTGTTTTGAAAGATCCAAAATTGAAGGAAGCTTGGCTCCAATTTCATGATTTTCAGCTATCATTTTCTTTATATGATTTTGAGTTATTTCGTAATAATAAAAAGCAGTGTCAGGAGCCGGTGCAAAAATTGACGTTTCCTTTTGAATTTGTATATTTTTGTTATTAGGCATTTTAACAACGGTTGTGCCGTATCTGCCACGTCGTGCAAGTAGTATACCTTCATCAATAAGTAATTTTAATGCATCGTGTATTGTTTTTATGCTTACTGACAAATCTTTTGAGAGAGTTTCGTGTGGAGGCATTTTGCTTCCTATTTGAAGATTTTCTGTAATGTATTTTTTTAAATCATCTTCAACTTTTTTTACCAAAGACAGGTTTTTGTCAATATTTTCATCCAGTTTGAATTCAAGAGTTTTCACAATCCATCCAATTTCGTTAGAATTCTTAAATTTATGTTCCAAAATGTTTTGTGTTGATAAGAATTCAAGAGCTAATCTTGTAGTGTTATTGGAACATCCTATTTCTTCCGCAATTGATCTTGATGATGGAAGAGAATCATTTATTTTAAAGTCTTTTTCAATAATGTATTTTTTTATTGCATTTATCGCAATTTCTCTTTTTGATGTGAGTTTTCTTATATTATTCCCTTTTGCATTTCTGTCTTTTATAATTGTTCCAATACATTGCTTGGATTCTACATATCCCATATCTTCAATGTATCTGAGTGCATTTTGAATAGTACCGATACTTACACCTAATAAGTATGCAAGCTCAGGTTTTGAAGGCATAAGCGTATTCGGACTAATATTGTTTTTATCAATCCAGCTCATAATCCATTTTCCTATGACTATTGCTTTTGATTCTTTAATATCTTTTAGGTTAGGAAGCTCCTGAGAAATATCGTTAATTCCAAGTTGACGTAACTCAGATTTTTTAGGCTGAATATATTTTTCTTCTTTCATACGCACACACCCTTCATTAAAACTAATGATACACTATTTATAAAAAAACATCAATTCTTTTTTTTGCTATTTTGTAAAAATATTTTTACACATCTAAAAAAAAGACCGCTTTGCGGTCTTTACTCTAATAGTGATTCCAAAAGTTCTGCGTTTCTTGATGATGTGGTCGATTCACGAACTTTTTGTTTGTAAATGTAAGTCCTCAGCGCTTCTCTGATTAGCTCACTGCGCGAACGATTTTCTCCGTCTGCTACCTGATCAATTCTGTGTAAAAATTCTTCGGGCATAGAAATTAGAACTCGTGCCATATATTCTCCTTTTCTTTATCTAGAACTGTTCGCTTATATTTAAATAAAAACATTTTGATTTAAAAAAGTGCTATTTTTTAAATAAAAAATATATACAAATTTTAAAGTCCTTATCTGGTAACGGTTTTGGGATTTATTTTGTTTTAACATTTCTTCACATTATCTTTTTATGAAGCTCATCTTATCTCTTTACAATATACTTGTTTTGCGCTAACATAAGGAAAAAGAGGTATCCTATGGACATGAAATATAAAAGAATACTATTAAAAATAAGCGGAGAGGCATTACTCGGAGATCAACAGTTTGGTATAGACCAAAAACCTGTTAAAAAGATTGCTGAAGAAATTAAAAAAGCTAGAGACTTAGGAGCGGAAATTGCTGTTGTTGTCGGTGGCGGAAATATTTTCAGAGGGATGAAAAATAGTGCAAAACTAGGTATGGATCAGGCATCTGGTGACTATGTCGGTATGCTTGCTACTGTTATGAATGCTATTGCGCTTCAAAGTGCTTTAAATCAGATGAAAATTCCTTGCAGAGTCCAAAGTGCAATTGGAATGAATCAGATTGCAGAGCCTTACATAAGACATCGTGCAATAAGACACCTTGAAAAAGGTCGTGTTGTGATTTTTGCTGCAGGTACCGGGAACCCGTTTTTTACAACCGATACTGCTGCAGCTCTAAGAGCTTCCGAAATTAATGCTGAAGCTATGTTAATGGCTAAAAATGGTGTTGACGGTGTATATACAGATGACCCAAAAACTAATCCGAATGCTAAAAAGTTAGAAAATATAACTTATGATGATATCATAATAAATGGGTTGAAAGTTATGGATACATCAGCTTGTGCACTTTGTAAACAAAATAATATCCCGATTTTGGTGTTTGATTTTGATGCTGAAAACGGTATTACTGATATCTTGAATGGCAAAGATATTGGAACATATATAAGTTAATTAGATGTAATTGATTATTAGTAATATAGAAAGAGGTTAAAATGTCAGAAGCTTTAGATGAATTATTCTTATTTGGCGAAGAAAAAATGGAAAAAGCCATTAATCAGCTTCATAGAGAATTTGGTTCAATCCGTTCAGGAAGAGCTAATCCTATGATTTTAGACAAAGTATTAGTTGATTATTATGGAGCACCTACTCCGCTAAGACAAATGTCTCAGGTTAGCGTTCAAGATGGAACTACTCTTGTAATTACTCCTTATGATAAATCAATTTTGAAAGAAATTGAAAAAGCTATCATTAAGGCAGAAATTGGAATTACCCCAAACAGTGATGGTATTTGCATAAGATTACCTTTCCCTCCTCTTACTGAAGAAAGAAGACGCGAAACTGCTAAAGAAGTTAAAAAATTGGGTGAAGACGCAAAAGTAGCAATCAGAAATATTCGTAGAGATATGACTGATGACCTTAAAAAGATCGAAAAAACTGAAAATATGCCGGAAGATATGGTAAAAGATAACCAAGATAAAATTCAAAAATTAACTGATAAATATACAGGTATTATTGATAAATCAGTATCAGACAAAGAAAAAGAGGTTATGACCGTATAATGGAAATTAAAGGCTTGAATAAAAACGCGACAAGAATGTTGACTGGTTTTGTGATGGGCACAATAGCCATGAGTTGTATTATACTTGGTGGTGTTGCTCTTTTGGTACTTTTAGGATTTGTTATCTATTTTGCATCAAAAGAGTATGTCAAAATTTTGGAGCATAAAGGTTTTTATCCAAGCCTTAAAATTATTTTAGCATCCGAGGCAATTTTAGCTTTAATAACATTTTTTGACAGAGTAGAGTACGTTGCTCTTGCTCTGACTTTGTGTACTTTCGCATCATTTATGTGGGTATTATTCAGAGGCCGTCAGCCTTATATTGCAAATGTAGCAACAACTATTTTGGGTTTTGTGTATTGCGGTTATTTCCCATTGCACTTATTGTTACTTAGAGATATGAGTTCTGCTCAGTATCATGACGGATTAGGATTTGTAGTAATGATGTTTACATCAATATTACTTACTGATGTTGGCTGCTATTATGCCGGAACAAGATTTGGAAAACATAAATTAGCTCCGGTTGTTAGCCCAAATAAAACTATAGAAGGCTCTGTTGGTGGTGCTTTAAGTGCGGTTGTCGGAGCATTAATCGTAGGATATTTTATCGGAGTTGAATGGTATATTGCCGTGTTAGCAGGTTTAATTTGTACTGTATTTGCTCAGATTGGTGATTTGTGTGAATCTCTTATAAAAAGAGATGCAGGCGTTAAAGATTCCGGAAATTCTTTGCCTGGTCATGGTGGATTTTTAGATAGATCAGATAGTTTTATTTTTACTATCCCTATCATGTATTACTTCTGTAAGTATTTTGTTTTTTCAAGTGACTTGATTAACAATATTAAAGGATTATTTTAAATGGATAGATTGGAAGAAATATTCGGAATAAAAATTGATAATCCGAGTTTCTTTAAAAAAGCTTTAACTCATCCTTCTTATACAAAGGAAAAAGAATTACCTTATGTCGAAAATTATGAACGCTTGGAGTTCTTGGGGGATGCAGTTTTAAAACTTGTGACTTCAGATATTTTATATAATCTTTTCCCTGATTATACCGAAGGGGATTTGTCAAAGATTAGGTCAATCGTTGTTTCTGATAGTACATTATCTAAGATTGCTCATGATATAAAATTATGCGACCTGATTATTGTGGGACATCATGAAGCAAAGCAAGGAGTTGCAAACATAGAGTCAGTTTGTGCTTGTACTTTTGAAGCTGTTTTAGGAGCGTATTATTTGGATGGAAAGTTACAAGATGTTATCCCATTTTTAAGAAAAGTTCTTACTCCTTTCATGCATGAGGTTGATAAAAATTTTGAAAAATTTAATGCAAAAGCTTTGTTACAGGAGTATACACAGTCTTTAACAAAAGAAACTCCTGTGTACACTCTAGTGAAAGAAGATGGACCAGCTCATAAAAAGACCTTTGAAATAGAGGTTTCTTATCAAGGGAAATTTGTGGCTTCCGGTGTTGGTAAAACAAAAAAAGAGGCTGAGCAACATGCAGCTTATGAAGCTTGTAAAATATTTGGAGTAGTAAAATGAAAAATATTGTTTCACCGTCTATACTGTCTGCAGATTTTGCAAATTTGGAACGTGATATTAAAAGAGTTAAAGATGCTGGTGCGCAATGGCTTCATATTGATGTAATGGATGGGCATTTTGTTCCAAATATTACAATAGGAGTGCCAGTTGTTGCTTCTATTAGAAAAATTACGGATTTGTTTCTCGATGTTCACTTAATGATTGAAAATCCAAAAGATTACATAGAGCCTTTTGTCAAGGCTGGTGCTGATATTATTACTTTTCATTATGAGGCTGTTGAACCTGAGAGTATAAGCGAGCTTATAGAATACATTAAGTCATTTAATATAAAAGTTGGTATGTCTATAAAACCAAAAACGTCTGTAGAAGTTTTGTATCCTTATTTGAACGAATTGGATATGGTTTTAATTATGACCGTAGAACCTGGTTTTGGCGGTCAAAAATTTATGGAAGATTGTGCAGAAAAAATTATTCCTTTAAAATCTAGAGGTAGTGAAGATTTAATAATTCAAGTTGACGGTGGTATAAATGCTGATACAGCAAGAATTTGCACTTCTTACGGTGCAAATTCATTGGTTTCAGGTAATTATATTTACAAAGCTGATGATTTAAATTCTGCTGTCAAAAGTTTATTCTAAACCTCTTCTGATTCTTCTTTTTCGAATTTCTTCAGGATCAGTTGTTAAGTTTTCGTCAGCAAGAGTTATTTCTTCATTTTCATTTACTTCGTCATCATTATTTGGTTCTTGTAATCCTGCATATCCAGGAGTTGGATTCATAAATATATTTTGTTCTGTTTCTTCTGTTCTAGCTGGATCACGTACAGCATCCGGATCTTCTGTTACAGTAGGCTCTTCTGCGTTTTGAGCTTCAGGTCTTGTCGCAAGATTTTCTTCAGTATCAAGTCCAAGTTTACTCAATGCATCAATTCCAACATCCCCATCTACTTCTTCATATGTAATGTTATCTGGAATTTTGGCAAATGCAGCCATCTCTTGGGCCCAAGTAAGAATTTCTTCTGGTATTTCTTGTCCCCTGCTTTCTTCTCTTATAATTTCTCTTGCGGTTAGTTTTTTCCACTTTGCGATATCTATGTTTACTGAAGAACCTGAAATATTTATAGGATCTGCCATTTTTTCTCCTTTCTTTATTTACCTAATTTATCGGGATAATATGTTAAAAACTTTAGTAAGTTTTAAGTTTTGTAACAAGATTTATATAAATTGAATATAAAAAGTCAATATTTTTTTATATAAATTTTTTATATAAATACAAGAGAGAAATAAATAAAAAGAGAGGTTTAAAAAGGCTATGGCAACTATGCTTTTATTTTCCAATACAGTTACTGATACATATAAACAGACTTCTGATGCAGTTAATTCAATTGATTTAAATAAAAAACACGTTATAAAGAAAACTTTAGTGGATATAATGAAACAGTCATTTTTCCACGGTGCAAGCAGGTATGGAACTAATTTTATTGCATAGTCGTAAGGAAAATCATAGGAAGAATTAGGGAATTAATTAAAATTTAGGATGGAAGGATAAAAAAAGACCGATTTTTTAAATCGGTCCTTTTTTTTAGAAGTTTTCTTTAATTGTTTTTTGAGTTTCGTCTTTATTTTGTTGGTCTGCATCGAAAAATACTTTAATTGTTTTTTCTTGTTTTACAGTTTCTTCGGCTTTTTCTCCTACTTGAGAAAAATCAACATTAAGGTAAGTCCAAACTCCTGCAGCAATAACCAATAAAAGAATAATCCATTTCATTTTCCAATCCTCTTAACTTTTTCATCAGGTTAAGTATATATTTATGGAAAATTTAATAAATCGGGTTAATGGTTGATTTTTAATTATTTGCAATTTTATAAAGAATAACGTTTTGTTCCGGTCTTGAAAGCTCAATTAGTTTTTTTAAGACTTTTTCAAAATCCTTACTCAATCCTACTTCCGTTTTCCCGGCTGTTGCTTCTATTGTGTAGAATTTTATTGATAAGTCTTTAACTTTTACTTTGAAATCAGCTACATCTTCATCGGACCAATCTTTTGGGACTCTTGATTTGTTGATAAAAGTTGCTATTCTGTTTATCCATAAGGTGTCATCTGCATCTTTTTCAACCACGTTATTCAATAATATTTTTAATTCTTTTCCTCCGATGTATTCTTTAGAATTTTCGAATCTTTCGGATAATTCTTTTCTCGATTTTGTGTTGAAACTTTCAAAGAAAAATTTATGAATTTCTTTTATCATATTTTTTGTTGCATTTTTTAATTCATTAGCTGAATTTTTGTATTCTTCTACAAGTTCATAATCACATTCTGCAAGAGTTTTACCTGTTAAAACTTTGGGTATATCTCTGTAAAATAAACTTATGGGATCTTTTGCGTTCATTATTACATTTCTAAATCGGATTGTTTTTTTTGATAGTCTTTCTGTATTCAAAGTATATTTTTCAAGATCTCTTATAAAGTAAATCAGCGTTTTTGTAATATCTAATATATTATTAGAGCTTTGTTTTGATAGTACTGTGGAAATATCTTTAAGAATGGGATAATTGTCCATAATTGTTTTTTGTATTTCAAAGTTCTGAGGGCAGAATAACATTCTGTCAAACATTAGTTGATTAAGTTTTAGCTGAAATTGAAGTTTTTCGTATATTGCAAGTATGTTTTTATTCCTTGCGAGAATGTCAAGTAACAATATTCCAATTATTGATTTAGTTAATCCAAGTGAAATAAATTTGTTGAAAAGGTTTTCAAGTTTAATTTTTTCACCTTGTAGAATTATTTTTTCTATTTCATTTTTCAGTTTTGTACAGGTGGAGTTTTCTGAAAGTAATTCTTTCATTAGGGATTCTTCAATTGAATATTTTTTTAATTCATCACCTTCAAGTAAATGTCTAGCCAGACATCTTATAGCTTTTGTCAGCGTTGGTGGCATTTTTCCAAGTTTAAGGTATTCCAGATTAATTTCAGGTCTTTCAGGAAATTCTTCGTTACACCAAGATTTTATGGGATTTGTTTTTAGATATTCTGTCCCTTTTGTGGTTAGAAAATATTCCTTTTTTTCTTCTTTAATTAACCCATTACTAACTGCAAATTTTTTTAAATCTTTTATCTGGGTGTTTGTGAGCCCGATAATAAAGTTAATTTCGGGATTTTTAAAGATTGTAGATTCTTTTTTTACGCAACTAAGAAATTTGTTTAAATGTTCCATTTTTTCCCCTTTCTAAAAAATTACACAACACAAAAACACAGCAAAGCTGCTGCTTCACTGTGTATAAAAACTTCAGTTACTCCTTGCAAGTGCCGAAAATCATCTAAGGATTAAAGCTTAACAAGAGGTATACTACCACTTATATTATTCACTATAATTGAGAATATTGTAAATACATTAATAATTTATTAATCTTTTTTATTAAAAAATATATTATTCAACAATTTTGCACTGTCCGAGTGCATTTGCAAGTCTATACCATGTACCAAAGTCTCTTTTTGCAGAAAATTTATATTCTCCTGTTTTTCTGTCGATAGTAACCCATTTGTAGTTCATTGTCCAAGTTTCGTAATACCTATCTTTAAATTTAATTTCATCATCTGTTATTTTTAATTTTAAAACTTTTCTTGGATCTTCATTAATTTTTCCATATAATTTCACCAAATTTGGACTATAAACTTTACCGTTTTTGAAATAGTAATAATCGGTTGTATCAATGTAATCATCTATAGAACCATTAATTCTTTTTGCAGTACATTCCAATTTTGTTCCATCTTCTACGGTATAAATAACATTTTCTTTGTTATCTTTTGCGTTTACTGCGTTGATACCAGTTAGAATAAGTAAAAACGCAATGCCAAATAAAATCTTTTTCATAATAACTCCTTTTTGATTTTGTAATTTACTATAAATTATTTTTTTTATCAAGGATATTTTATGGTAGAAAATTCTTTTTGTTAAAATAAGTTATAATTTCTCAGGATCTCAAATACAGTATCAAAACTTTTTTTTATTTTATAATTACCGTAATGAAAAAGTTTTTTTTATTAATAATATTAGTGTTATTTATATCTACCACTTTAGTCTTAGCAAATGAAAATAATAAAAATTCTGTTGAAGGTATAAAATTTTATTACGTAAGAGCTAGGGATTATAATGTTCCAAGTTATAAAACACGTACTCAAGCAGGTCAGGAATTAATAAAATTGATTAATGATGCCCAAGAAAGTATTGACTTTGCTTTTTATGGCTTTTCTTACCAAGAAGATATTTTAAGTGCGTTAATAAACGCGCAGAAAAGAGGCGTAAAAGTGAGAGGGGTTGTTGATATAAATGTTAATGGTAAAAATGATTATTCTGGGACTGATTACGCTATAAAAGTACTTGGTGATGGGGTGGTAAAAACAGATTATTTAGCTGATGTTCAAAAACTTGAAAAAATAAGAAAAGAAAGTCCTAATCAATATAAATTTTTTTATGGGCATATTATGCACAATAAATTTTGTGTTGTTGACAATGTCTATGTTTGGACTGGGACATTAAACATTTCTACAACAGGTACGGGAGGTTTTAACGAAAATATAGCTACAGTTATTAATTCAAAAGAATTGGCAAAGTACTATAAAAATGAATTTGAGCAGATGTATTTGAGCAATAAGTTTCATGAGAATAAAGATAAAATTTTTACTAAAAATTTTATTAATGTTTGTAATAGTGAAGTTAAATTATTCTTTTCTCCTAATTCAAAGATTGTTGAAGATGGAATAATTCCAGAAATAAAACAAGCAAAAAAATATATATACGTTTCAATGTTTTTAATAACGAATAAAGAAATAGTGAACGAATTAATTTCGGCAAAACATCGTGGTGTAGATGTGAAATTGATTGTAGAAGCAAATCATGCTGCACAAGAATATACTATGCATCAGTTGTTACGAAATGAACATATTCCTGTGAAAGTTGAAAATTGGGCAGGTAAAATGCACGCAAAAACAGCAGTAATAGATGATAATACTATAATTTCAGGTTCTGCGAATTGGACAAATTCTGCATTTAGATACAATGATGAAAATTTGTCTATATATAAAAATGTTCCAAGTGAAGCTAAATATTTGAAAAAAGAATTTTTGTTGTCTTGGAAAAGTATTCCTTTAAAATGGAAATATTTTAATCCAAGTGCAGAAGGGAAGGATTCTCCTCATTCTTGCGAAGATGGTATAGATAATAATCATAATGGCTTGATTGATATTGATGATCCCCTATGTAAATAATTCATATAGTTTAATTTGTGGGCTCTTTTCTATATTATTACGATTAATAATATCGTTTTTAATTATTTTATCCATAATTTTGGGTTTTATTAATTCACTTAATTTGTATTTTGAGTTCCAGCCAAAACGATATTTTTTCCCTTTATAAGATAGGTTTTCATATTCCATAGCTTTTTTATATAAATTTGGAAATTTTTTGTATAAATTAATCCAATCAATCGGTTTTTGATAAAAACAAAAATAGCAACCGTTTCTATCTCTCCATTTATAGTATTCAGGAATCCCGATTCCAGCTTTATCTAATATATTTTTAACATCTGATTTGTAAATAAGGTAATCTTTAAATGGATATTGAGGAATTATATATTTTTTTTCTAATTCGGAGTTTAATAAAACTCCTTTTCGGTTAATTTCATCTGCTCTTATACCTATATACAAAAATATTTTTTTATGTTTATTTTTATTAATTACACTATTAATAAAGTTAATAGATGGCTTAACCTTTAACAAAACCGTACACCATCTTTTGAATGGAGATGGAATAATTGGATTAGTATAGAATATTTCATCAAAACTTTTTTCAGGTTTTATTCTTATAATTTTTTTATTTAAAAATATTTCGATTTTGTTTAAATAATCATAAGTTTCAGGTAAATCACACCCCGTGTCATAAAATACCAGTTCTAGTTTGTCAAAAATTTCAGGCATATTCTCTTTCATAAAAAAAGCTAGTGCAGTTGAATCTTTACCGCCAGATAGAGATAAAATATGATATTCTTTTCCCATTTTTCACCTTTCTAAAAAATTACGCAATACAAAAACACAGCAAAGCTGCTGCTTCACTGTGTATAAAAACTTCAGTTACTCCTTGCAAGTGCCGAAAATCTTCTAAGGATTAAAGCTTAACAAGAGGTATATTACCATTTATATTATTCAATAATATTTATTAATCCTATTTTTTTTTAATTATTTTTTAATTTTTTACTTACGAGCGTTTACTTTAGTTTTCATTAGTTATTTCTTTTTGCAGTTTTTGCAAAAATAGTTTTGCACTTTTAGAAAGTGGTTGGTTTTTCTTCCAAGCTACCAGAATTCCTGCATCGAGACTGGGTTTTAAAGGCTTGAAACAAAGTTTGCTGTCTCCTGACAGATTAATTAATCTGTCTATACATAACGCATATCCAATTCCTTCTTCAACCATAATTGATGCATTGTATAAAAGATTATATGTGCCTATAATATTTAACTTATCAAAATCATAACCTAACCAACCAGATACTAGGTTTTTTACTAGAAACTGCCTAGAGGATAAAATAGGAATATGGACTAAATCGTCAGGTTCTATATAATTTTTTATGGCCAGAGGAGAATCTTTTCTCATTAGGATTCCCCAAGTATCTTTTTGTTTTAATTGTATAAATTCATATTCTTTTTTATCTGTCGGTTCTATAAATATTCCAAAATCTAGTAAACCTTTGTTTAGTTTTTCTTTTACATCTTCGCCATTACCACTGTAAAAATGGTATTTAATGTTTGGGTACTTTTTTGTAAGAGGGATTATAGCTTTTGCAATAACTCTCATCGCATCAGTTTCTCCTCCTCCGATGAAAATATCTCCGGAAATGTTTTTGTCATCAAATAAAAATTCAGATTCTGTTTTATTGGCAAGTTCAACAATTTCCTGAGCTCTTGATTTTAAAAGTTTTCCATCATCGGTTAAGGTGATTTTTTTATTCCTTTTACCTCTTATCAACAACTTTGTATTCAGTTCTTTTTCTAATTCCATAAGTTGCCTTGAAAGTGTTGGCTGTGTTATATGCAAGCTTTCTGCAGCTTTTGAGATACTTTCTTCTTGTGCAACTTTAAGAAAATATTTTAGTACACGTATTTCCATAAGAAAAATATTAATCTAATTATATATGCCTGTCAAGCATATATAATTATACTATATAAGTATTTGCTATTTATAAAAAAATATTAAATAATGAGTCTATAGAAAATTTTTCAATAAGAGTTGGTGGATAAATGAACAAAAAAGTAATTGTTTTATTAGTATCTTTGTTAATTCTGCAAACGAATAGTTTGTATGCATTTAGTGCAGAAAGGAATGGTAAGATTATGAATAATCAAAATCGTGAGGATATCTGTAAAAAAAATTATGAAGAACTTTTTCGGACAGAATGGAATCCAAATGTTGGTACTGATCCTGAGATGATGGAAATATTACAAAAATATATTTTTGGAGAAATTTTTGAGATTGGTGATTTAGATAATAAAACCAGAGAGATGCTTACTGTTACATCTTTAGCTGTGCAGCAAACTCTTCCTCAATTAAAAGCACACATAAATGCCCTTTTAAATGTTGGAGCAACTCCTATTGAGGTTAGAGAAGTAATTTATCAATGTGCTCCATTTATAGGTTTTCCTAAAACATTAAATGCAATAAACATTATGAATGAAGTCTTTAAAGAAAGAGGAATTGAACTTCCTTTAGAAGTTGTAAAAACAACAAATGAACAAAGCCGATATAAAGATGGTTTTGCTATCCAAAATCCGGTCTATGGAGATGAAATTGAAAAATCTTTAAGGGGGTTACCTGATAATATGGGTGAAGATGTAAGCAAGCTTTTAACTGAAGTTTGCTTTGGAGATTTTTATACAAGAAAAGGGCTTGATATAAAAACCAGAGAATTATTGGTATTATCAATTTTACTCTCAAATGGTAATTATGATACATTGGAAAGTCATATTAAAGGGAATCTTAAAGTTGGAAACTCAAAGGAAAAAATTGCATCAGCACTTATTCAATGTATGCCTTATGTAGGGTTTTCGAGCACAATAAAGGCTTTAAAACTTTTGAAAGAGACCGAACAAAACGCAGAAGATTTGACCCAACCTTTTGAAAAGGGTGCTATCAATCCTTATAATAAATATTTTACAGGCACTACGTATTTAAGTATGTTGGTTTCAAAAGATGAAACTTGGAATTCTTCTATAGGAAATGTGACTTTTGAAAAAGGTGCCAGAACCAATTGGCATAAACATTCAGGCGGACAAATATTGTTGGTGACAGCAGGAGAAGGACGATACCAAGAGGAAGGTAAAGAAATTCAAGTCTTAAAAGCTGGTGATGTTGTAAAAATACCAGTAGATGTTATTCACTGGCATGGGGCAGCTCCTGATAGTTCGTTCTCCCATATTTCTATTGAAACTAATATTCCTAATAATGTTACTACTTGGCTTGATCCGGTTACTGATGCTGATTACAAATAAGAGGTTTTGTTAATGGATTTGAATAAATTTTTGGAAATTTTAAATAATGGGAATGAAGTTATAGCGAATTCAGAAGTTCATAAATATATGTCTTATTTGGCTGATGAAGCAATGAAGTTGTCCAATGAATTGAACAATGGTTATAATCCTCCTGAGAAAGTTCAAGAGTTATTTTTTCGTTTGATAAATAAACCTATAGATAGAACATTTAGATTATTTCCGCCTTTTTATACTGATTGTGGAAAAAATATTTCTATTGGTAAAAATGTATTTATAAACTCTTGTTGTCATTTTCAAGATCAAGGTGGAATTACTATCGGGAATAATGTTTTGATAGGTCACAACGTAGTAATTGCCACTCTCAATCACAATCCCAATCCAAAATTACGAGCATCAATTTTGCCTAAACCAGTAAAAATTGGTGATAATGTGTGGATAGGGGCGAATGTTACTATTCTTCCAGGAGTTATAGTTGGGAATGGTGCTATTATTGGAGCAGGTGCTGTAGTTACTAAAGATGTTAAAGAAAATACGTTAGTAGCAGGAAACCCTGCTAGGTTTATAAAAGAAGTTAATTAGTTTTTATAAAGGAGTAAAAGATGATTAAAAACTTATTAATATCGTTAGTATTATTATTTTTATTAATTATAGGAGTAGAAAATATGAGTATAGCGAAAGAATGTAGTTGGGACAAAGTTTTTCCAAAAAGTGACAAGGTGGAAGTAAAGAAAGTTCAGTTTACAAATCGTTTTGGAATAACTCTAGTTGGAGATTTATACACTCCCAAAAATCTAAATGGGTCTAAAAAACTTCCAGCTATTGCGGTTTCTGGACCATTTGGAGCTGTAAAAGAACAGGCATCCGGATTATATGCTCAAACTCTTTCAGAATACGGCTTTATTACTCTTGCATTTGATCCTTCTTATACAGGAGAAAGTTCTGGAACTCCAAGAAATGTTGCATCTCCTGATATAAATACAGAAGATTTTAGTGCAGCAGTTGATTTTTTGAGTAACGAGGCGAATGTTGATTCTGACAAAATCGGAATTCTCGGTATATGTGGGTTTGGGGGATTTGCTTTAAATGCTGCACAAATTGATACAAGAATTAAAGCCACTGTGACATCAACTATGTATGATATGACAAGAGTTAGTGCAAAAGGTTATAATGATTCAATAGATGCAAATGCTCGTTATGAATTAAAACAAAGTCTAAATAATCAAAGATCTGAAGATTATAAAAATAAAACTTATGCAAAAGCAGTCGGACTTCCAGATAAATTAACAGGAGAAGAACCACAATTTGTAAAAGATTATTATGGCTATTACAAAACAAAAAGGGGATTCCACAAGAATTCAATAAATTCAAACGGGAATTGGAATTTGACATCAACATTGTCTTTGATAAATTTACCAATTCTTGCCTACAGTGATGAAATAAGAACTCCTGTTCTAATGATTCATGGAGAAAAAGCTCATAGTAGGTATTTTAGTGAGGATGCTTATAAAAAATTAAAAGGTGACAATAAAGAACTTTTAATTATAGATGGCGCAAATCATGTTGATTTGTACGATAATTTGGAAAAGATTCCATTTGATAAGATTGCAACTTTTTTTAAGAATAATTTAAAATAGTCAATTTTGTTTGAAGTTAATAATTATGCTTATTGTGTAATAATAAATAAGAACAGACATAGCTTATAATAGCTATGTTTGTTCTATAATAACCGTAATGAAAGAGATTTTGACAATTGCGTTAATATTGACAATAGTGTCAACTTTACCTGTATCTGCATCAGTTGAATATAAGGTAATCAAGGTTATTGATGGGGATACTGTATATGTTGACTTTAACGATAACGGAATAGCAGAACAAGATGAAAAAGTCCGCATCAATGGTATTGATACATTCGAAACTAAACTCAATGACGGACTAAATTGGCAAATGAAGCTCTATAACCTTACTCAAGATGAAGCATTAGGACTTGGGTATTACGGGAAAGAGTTTGCTAAAAAAGAGCTGCTGAATAAGTCTGTAAAAGCAGAATATACAGCAGGAGAAAAGCTTGATAGGAATAACAGGCACCTGATGTCGCTTTACTATGATTGTGATAGACATGGTAAATGCAAAAGCTATGAAAAAGAAGTGCTGAAAGCAGGACTTGCTACAATTTATACTAAATCTAACCTTGCAGATGAGCTAAAACCATATCAAAAATTAGACAAAATAAAAGTTAATACAAAAAAATCCCATAAGCTGAATCTTGTTGTATTGAATAAGAAAAACGGCAAATACCATAAATTAGATTGTAAGTATGGTTGGATGTCTAGTCAGCAGGAATTAATTAATAAGCCATTAGTTAAGTATGCACCTGCTAGTTGCTGTTATTCGAAAGAAATAAAAGAAAAAAAGTACAAGCCATATAAAAAATTTGTAAAACCCGATGCCAAAGATGGTAATATTGAATTATATTTTTTAAGTCCGTTAAAACAAAAACACCCAGAAAACAATTGTAAAAGTTCAGCTTGTAAAGCTCTTTTGTACAATATTGATAATGCAAAAGAAAGTATTGACTTTGCAATATATGGAATTGCAGAACAAGACAAAATTTTTGCAGCATTAGTTAATGCACAAAAAAGAGGAGTTAAAGTTCGTTGGGTAACTGATTTAACAGAAAATAAGGAAAATATTTATTTTGATACATACAAATTAATGGATAAAATTCCAACTTTTACAACGGATTATGAAAGTGCTGAGTCGATAAATATCCCAGATTATAAATATAAATTTGATTTTCAGGGAGCTTTAATGCATAATAAATTTTTTATTTTTGATAATCAAAAAGTCTTTACAGGTTCGACAAATATTTCATCCAGTTGCTTAACTGGGTACAACGCTAATATTGCTGTATTAATCAACTCAAAAGAGGTTGCTAATTTATATAAAAAAGAATTTGAGCAAATGTATAATGGAAAGTTTCATAATATGAAAAGTCCCGTTAGAAATAATGAAGATATTTTAGTAGATGAAAAATACGTTTCAGTTTATTTTTCTCCGACAAATAAAATCTCAACAACTCAAATTATACCTTTGATAAATCAAGCACAAAAATCTATTTATATTCCTGCATTCTATTTAACCCATAATGATATTATCAACGCAGTTATAAAAGCTCATAAAAGAGGAATTGAAGTTAAAATAATAGTTGATGAAACAAGCGTCAAAGGGAAATATGTAAATGTTGATTATATAAAACAAAATGGTATTGATGTAAAAATTGAAAATTGGGATGGAAAAATGCATATGAAATCTATTATTATAGATGATGATATCCTTGTTATAGGCTCTATGAATTTTACTAAACAAGGAGAAAGAATGAATGATGAAAATTGCATAGTTATTAAAAATTCTAAAATATTAAATAGTGCATATAAAAAAATCTTTTTTAAACTTTGGAATTCAATCAAATAAATCAAAAAGTTTATTTATAACAGTAATTTTAGTTTTTTTATTTTTATAAAACTCTCTGATTTTTTTGATATTTTCAGGTCTTATCATTTCTTCTAAGGACATATCAATATTCCATCCGACTCTTTTGAAATTTCTACTATTAGCATTATTT
>CALVHB010000026.1 GCA_944327275.1 Candidatus Gastranaerophilales bacterium
AGAGATAAAATAATCATTCCGTTTTTTCAGGTGCTTGGCTATAACACAAAAGAAAAGAGGGAAATTAGAGTTTTTCAAAAACGAGCTCCGATTTTACCCGAATACATTACAAAGAAATGGGACAATAGCAGATTATGCAAACGTTCATTGTATATAAAATATGAAAATTTTTCAGAAGAAGCCGTTGATTTGAACAATAAAAAGTACAATGATGATAGAATTCAGGGTGCTAACATTGATGAATTGATGAATAATCTTTATTTTTGGGGAGAGTATTATATTTTGACAAATGGACTTTTGTATTTGTTTTTTGACAAGAATTATAAAGTCGGAAGTCATAGGTTCCTCTATAGTTTTAATTTGACAAATTATAGCAAAGAAGATATCTCAAACTTGGCATATTTTACAAAACAATACTTGTTTTTGGATATCTCTGATGTGTATAGGATGGATTAATTATTATTTTGATTAATATTATATAAAGATATTGGTAATTCATTATTTATTGAGTATAATTATCTTTGTTATGTGATACTATTTTATTAAGAAAGATGGTTATGCAAGATAATACACAAAAAAGAGTGATAAAAAACATTGATTTTAATATCGATTTGGCTCAAAGTTTCGGGATATACAAGAATAATTCGGAATTTGATTTGCTTGATTATGCCAGCTCAGTCAATATTTCTTGCGGTTTTCATGCAGGAGATCCTTTGACTATAAAAAATGCTTTGTTAAAAGCAAAAGAAAAGAATGTAGTGGTGGGCGCACATATAGGATTCGATGATATTCAAGGGTTTGGATATCGTGATATGGATTTGACGGATGAAGAAATTGAAGCTTTGGTAATTTATCAGGTTGGAGCTTTGATGTCATTTGCAAAGACTTTTAACATGGAAATAGAACATGTGAGACCACATGGAGCTATGTATAAACGTTGTGCAACTGATTTTGCATTTTCTTGCGCAGTTGCAAAAGCTATAAGAAAATGCTCAAAGTGGTTGGTATACTATGGTGCATCAGGAGAAATTACTGAAAAAACAGGAGAATTTGTAAATATTCCGGTCGCACAAGAAATTTGTTTAGAAAAAATGTATAATGTAGATGGTACAGTGAACACTGTAGCAAAAGATAATGAGAATACAGATATTGAAATTCAAAGGTTAAAACATTTGCTTGCTACTTCTCAAGTTTCAAATATCGAGGGGGGTAAAACAGTTGTTAAAGCAGATACAATCCATTTCTCAAATAGATTGTCAAATTCTTTGGATTTAATAAAGCAGGCGCATGATGTAATTACCCCTGTGCCGGTTAATTATAAGAATGCATGTTTGTCTGGATGGGTGGAGTAAAAAATGAGTGATAAAATAGTAGGCAATTTTAGAAAAAGTGTTAAGATTCCTGTGGAAGCAAAGTGGTTAGTCCCGGGGTTACAAGTTAAAAGATGGTTTGCACTTATATTTTTAGGTGCAGTGATGATGACATTAGGTGTTTTGATATTATTTGATATTAAGCCTATTTTTTATACAATGGAATTTATTAGAAAAATTGCTATGACTGTCTCTACTGAATGGATAGCATTTGCTATAGTTATGTTCGGTGCAGGTATATTCTTTAAAGGATGGCAAAAGACAAATTTATCAATTCTTGACGGAAGCGATAATCAAACTTTGCTTGAAAATTTGTATAGAAGAAGAAAACTGAACAGAGGTCCTAAAATTGTAGCTGTAGGTGGTGGAACAGGCCTTTCTATGTTATTGAAAGGAATTAAAAATATAACAAATAATGTTACAGCAGTTGTTACAGTTGGTGATGATGGCGGAAGTTCAGGCAGACTTAGAGAAGAAATGGGGGTATTGCCTCCTGGAGATATAAGAAATTGTATTGCTGCTTTGGCAGGTGACGAGGATTTAGTTACAAAACTTTTCCAATATAGATTTAAAACCGGAGAAGGTTTAGAAGGTCACAGTTTTGGGAACTTGTTTTTGACTGCTTTGTGTTCAATTACCGGTGATATGGTTCGTGCAGTGAAGGAATCTTCAAACGTATTGTCTATAAGAGGAAGAGTTCTTCCATCTACTTTGGATGATATGAAATTAGTTGCAGAGATGGAAGATGGCAGAATTATTCACGGTGAATCAAATATTCCGGAAGCTCACGGTAAAATTAAAAGATTATATACTGATCCGAAAAATTGCAGAGCACTGCCTGATGTAATAGAAGCAATCAGAGATGCTGAATTGATAATTCTTGGGCCCGGTAGTTTGTTTACAAGCGTAATCCCAAATTTGCTAATTCCAGAAATTGCTCATGAAATTGCAAAATCAAATGCAAGAAAGATTTATGTTTGTAACATCATGACTCAACCTGGAGAATCTGACGGGTTCAGTGTTTCTGATCACGTTAATGCTTTGATAAAACATGCTGGCAGCAAAAGAATTGTGGATACGGTTCTGGTCAATGACTATATGCCTTCAAATCTTGCAAAAAAATACCAGTTATCTGGATCTTATCCTGTTAAATTAGATTTGGATAATTTGAAAAAAATGGGTGTGAAACTATTTTCAAGAAAATTGATTGAAGATAATAAAGAAGGTTATGTAAGACACAGTTCAAATCGTGTTGCAAGAGCTATTTATTATTGGTTTAGAAAAGAAAATAAACATAATAAGGGGCTTGTGATGCATTCAAATGATGAAGTTGAAAAGCAAGGTTGTAATGCGTAATGATTAAAAAAGTTACTGTGAAAACAATTCAAAATTACAAGGATAACGGAGAGAAATTCTCCGTTTTAACTGCATATGACTATTCAACAGCTAAATACATAGATGAGGCTGGTGTGGATATTGTATTAATCGGAGATAGCCTTGCAATGGTTGCTTTGGGATATGAGACAACTCATTCAATAGACGTTGACGAAATGGAAATTTTTACAAAGGCCGTTGCAAGAGGCGTTGAAAGAGCTATGGTTGTTACGGACATGCCTTTTTTAAGCTACCATACGGATATAAAAAGTGCAGTGGAAAATTGTGGCAATATGATTCGTTATGGAGCAACTGCCGTAAAAATTGAAGGTTACAGCTCGTATATACTAAGTGTCATTGAAAGGCTTGTTGAATCAGGAATTCCAGTTATGGGACATTTAGGTTTCACCCCTCAGTTTTTAAATACGCTTGGAGGTTATAGAATTCAAGGAAAAACTCAGGAAGCTACTGATGAAATTTTGTCTCAAGCAAAAAAACTTGAGAAAGCAGGAGTATTTTCTATAGTTTTAGAAATGGTTCCGGAAGATAGTGCTAAATACATAACAGAAAACTTAAAGGTTCCGACTATTGCTTGTGGGGCTGGAAAGTATTGTGATGCTCAAGTTTTGGTTTCTGATGATGTATTTGGTAAATATTCAGATTTTAAACCAAAATTTGCAAGAAAATATGGCGATATGAAGTCTTTAATATTAGATTGTGCAAAACGTTTTAATGACGATGTGAAAAATGGAAATTTCCCTTCTAAAGAAGAAGTTTTTTAGAATTGTGTAATTCCTGTTGTTATAATCATTAATTTTTTTATGATAGAATGTTCTATGGAAAAGAGGGTTGGAATATGTTAGTTCATACTATTGATGAAGTTCGTGAGCAAGTGAGAAATTGGAAAAAACAAGGTTTGACAGTTGGTTTGGTGCCTACTATGGGAGCTTTGCATGCTGGTCACAAAAGTTTAATAGATAAGAGTGTTAGTAAATGTGATAAAACAGTTGTTTCTGTTTTTGTAAATCCTATTCAATTTTGTCCTGGTGAAGATTTGGATAAGTATCCGAGAACATTGGATGCAGATGAAAAATTGTGTACTGACGCTGGTGTTGATTTAGTTTTTGCTCCAAACCCAAAAGAGATGTATGGTGATGTAAATATAATGTCTAATGATTTTTTGACATATGTAATTCCTCCGTTCTTTTATGTAAATAAGTTGTGTGGTAAATCCAGAGTTGGTCATTTTGATGGAGTATGTACTGTAGTAAATAAACTATTTAATATTGTTCAACCTGATTTCGCGTTTTTTGGAGAAAAAGATAGGCAGCAACTTATAATTCTGAAAAAAATGGTTAAAGACTTGAATATTCCAGTTGAAATTATTCCTTGCCCTATCGTGAGAGAAGATTCAGGACTTGCATTAAGTTCAAGAAATAAATATTTGTCTCCTGAAGACAAGGTTAATGCCCTGGCTTTGAGCAAGATATTGTTTAATATTAAAGCTTGTTATAATAAAGGTATTACTGATGTTGAAGCTTTGACAGAGACAGCTTATTCTTATTTGACTGAAAGACATTCATTGGAATATCTTGAATTCCGTGATGCAGATGATTTGGAAGAAAAAACTGTTGCTGATGATAACACTATTGTGTTTATTGCATTAAAAATAGGTGATGTAAGGTTAATCGACAATATAGCACTATAAATTGTGAGGGGTTATGATAAAGATTTATGAGATGATAACAAAGTTTTTGCAATTCATTATAAATGTATTGTTTGTGTTGCAAATAACATTGATGATTCTCGTCTTTTTGACTGCTTCATATTGGTTTTTAACTCTTATTGATCCTAATTTATTCGAGTTTGCAAGGCCTATAGCTTTAGCTGTGTCAAATTTTGTTAAATTATTCTATGATAGAGAAGTTCAGATCGGTGGTGTATATGTTGATGCTTCATTATTGCTATTTGATATAATCGCAATTGCATTAGTTTTTGGAATAGCAAAGTTTAAGTATTATGTATATGAAGCTATAAATTCAGTAGTATTAGCAATCAATGATTGTAAGGTAGAAAGAGAAAAAGAATTTAATGAAGCATTGCAAAAAGAAGTTGAATCAAATATAAAAAAATGTAATAATGTTGCTATTTTGGTTCGGTTTTCCGCAAAGAATATGTTTGTAGATTCTTGCTGGGGCGGAGATGCTGAGGCAGGAGTAAAAGAAAAGGAAGAGGAAGCTTTCAAAATATTTTATTCTTCGATTAAAAATATATCTGGTTGTAAGTTTGCAAAAACTGACGATAAAATGTTGGTGTTGATTGAGGACTTTTCAAAGGTTGATAATATTCTTTATTTTATTGAACTTTCAGCAAACAGAATAAGAGAAAATTTTAAAAGAAGAAAATGGGCATTGTTTGCATATATCGCTATTGATGTATATGATAATAAGACCAATTTCAAAAGTAGCGTATACCCAGTTTTAGAGAAACTTTTAACTATACGTCATAAAAATGAGGTAGTTTGTCTTGGAAATTTTGTAATGCGTTATCAACTTGGTAACGAATTGATGTATAATCCTGTTTTATATGGAAAGTATAATATTTCTGGTGAAGAATGTGAAGTTTGGGCTTTGGTTAAGAAAAGTTAAATTCTCTCTTGATTTTTGAGAATTTTTTGTATATTATAGTTCCATAACCGCAGACAGTTAGCGGGGAATAAAATTTTTACTTCCCCTTAATACACCAGCTAACCGAGGTGAACAGTCGAAATATTAAATGGATTTGTTAACCTGTGAGATTTTGCGGTCGAAATATAAAAGATGCAAAATCTTTTGTGTTTTAAAAGGTCGATAAATTTTATTTGTAAAACAAAGGAGCTAAACATGGCAACAAAAGCTTTTAAATCTGAAAAAATAGATGCTATAAAAGCAAAAGCAGAAAAAGCCCAAGTAGCTATTTTGACTGAGTATAAAGGTTATACAGTAGAAGAAATTACTAAATTAAGACGCAGCATTCAAAAAGATGGCGGCGACTACATGGTAACCAAAAATACTTTGGCTAAAATTGCTCTTAAGGGTACTGAATTTGAAGTTCTTGCTGATTCTTTAACTGGACCTGTAGCTATCGCTTTCGGTTTTGAAGATCAAGTAAGTCCTGCAAAAGCAGTTGCAAAATTTATTAAAGAAAGTAAAAAAGGTGCAATCCTTGGCGGTGCTTTAGATGGTAAATTGTTATCAGCTAAAGAAGCAGAAGCATTATCAAAAATGCCTTCAAAAGAAGAACTTATTGCAAAAATTCTTGGTTCTATCATCTCACCTGCTTCTGGAATTGTAAACTCTATCAATGCAGTTATGTCACAACTTACAAGAACTATGGCTGCTGTTAGAGATCAAAAGACTGCATAGTCTTAGAATTGTACAAATTTGAAAAATTAAAAGGAGAAAAATAATGAGTAACGTAGAAACTATTTTAGAATCAATTGAAAAATTAACTTTGTTAGAAGCAGCTGAATTAGTAAAAGCTATGGAAGAAAAATTCGGCGTATCTGCAGCAGCTCCTGTAGC
>CALVHB010000027.1 GCA_944327275.1 Candidatus Gastranaerophilales bacterium
TAAATGGCGGCAATGATGAAGATAAACAAGGCGGCGAAGAAGATGACGATAACTTGGTAGTACCAAAAGATGATGATACTATCGTAGATACCGACAGTGATACCGATGCTGATACCGACACCGATACAGATACCGACACTGACACTGACACTGATACTGATACAGATACAGATACTGATACTGATACCGACACTGATTCAGATTCAGACTCTGATTCAGACAGTGATACAGATACCGATGCTGATACCGACACTGATACAGATACAGACGCTGATACAGATAGTGATACCGATACAGACACCGATACAGACACAGACACTGATACAGATACTGACACAGATAGTGATACCGATACAGATACTGATTCAGACTCAGACTCAGACTCAGATTCAGATTCTGATAGCGACACAGATACAGATGCTGATACTGACACTGACACTGACTCTGATACAGATACTGACTCTGATACGGATTCAGATTCAGATAGCGACTCAGATTCTGATTCTGACAGTGATACTGATTCTGATACGGATAGTGATACAGATACTGACTCCGACACTGACTCAGATAGCGACTCAGATTCAGATAGCGACTCTGATTCTGATGATGATAGAGAAGAAATGGGAAAATATACGTACAAACAAAGAGTTGTTGACTATAATGTAAGCTCTATTGATAAGCGTCAATATATGAGATTTGATGCTCAAGATAATAGAAACCCAGTTCAATTGGCTGCAAATACACAAATTGATTCATTGTTAGATATTTCAAGGGGTGGTATTGCAATAACTCACCATAATGGTGTTAAGGTTGGAGATGTTCTCCCAGTTGAAATTTCTTATGGTGATTTGAAGATAAATGCTGATGTAAAAGTAGTTTCTGCAAGTAGTAGAAGAGCCGGTGCAGAGTTCATAAATTTGGATCAAGCAACTGCAAATAAACTTTTATATATGAATATATTGCTAAAAGAAGAAGCTACTGCAAGAGCTAAAAATAATGACATCTCATTTTTAAAATAATATAAAAATTATTTGAATAATAAAAAGAAGCTAGTCTTTGTTTTGATTAGCTTCTTTTTTATACTGCATATCTCATTCCGCTTATAGCATTTCTTCTATTTTGATTTTTTCTTATTATATCAAGAGTTCTTGCATCATACTGAAACTCCGGAACGACCGTATTGTTGTTGTAGTAATTATTTTGATTTGCATATTGTCCGTATAGTGCTGCAAGACTTTGCATGTTTGAGCCTATTTTACTTGCTTTATCCCAGAATGAACCTGATGATTTTACTCCAGTTGATGCATATGGACCAAAACTTGAATCAAATGAGCCACCTATTGCTCTTCTAGCTTTTCTGCTGATTTTTTCTCCATTTTGAGCAACAATTTCACCTGCATCATTTACAGTGTATCCAGCTTTGGTAACAGTTTCTTGAAAAGCAGTTTTGCTGTTTTCAAATGATTTTGATGCTAATGAATTGCCTTTTTCATCAAGTTTGAGAGAATTTTCTTTAAGAGCTTCAATAGAATCTCCTTTGATTTCTCCTTTAGCCATTTGTTCTTGTAAGTCTGCACTTACTGCTTTTCTTGCTTGTTTTTCGCTCATGCCACCAAGTTCTTCTGCGCTCATATTTTTTACCGTATCTTTTGCTGCGGCATTTGCAGCAGCTTTTTGTGTGGCCTGTTGAGCTGCAGCATCAATTGATTTAAAATTCTTTTGAAGGTCTGCAGTACTTTTACCTGCAGCTACTCCTGATTGAGCGGCAGCAGCAGCACTTTGTAGGGCTCCTAATAAGTTCCCATCAGCTGCATAAGCGGCAGTTTTTGTTACGTTAGCAGCTGCTTGTCCGTAATTTCCGACCATTTCAGTTGTTGTACCAACTTTTTGCATAACGTTTCCTGTAGCGATAAGTGCACTTGCTACGGGTTGTGCAACAAATGTCGCTGTAGCTAGAGCTACAAGTCCTTGACCAGCATAATTTACAGCTTGACCAGTTTGGGATACAAGTGCGGAAACTTGTTCTATTGTTGTAGCTGTTTCTATAACTTTGTCTGTTTTTGTTTGGTTATCTTCTATTAAGTTTTGATTTACATTTTGAGCTTTTATGAAGTTATTGCTGGTAACTTCCATTTGTCGAATTGTTCTTGTAGAACTTCTTTGTAATTGGTAAATAACCCTTCCGTTAGCTTGGGTTGTTTCTATTTTGGTTCCTATTATGTTTTGTAACTCTTGAATTCTGTCAGAGTTAGGGTTATTGCCGTCTTTTTGATTGCCTATTGAAAATGAGTTTGAACCTAGTAATGATTCTAATTCATTTTGTGCATCTTCAATTTCTGTTTGGGCTTGTTCAGTTTCTTTTACAAGTTTTTCCAGTTGAAGGTTGTTTTCTTTTATTTCTTTTTCTTGTTTTTTTAGTTTTAATTGGAATTCTTTTTCATCTTTTACAACTTGAGCATTAAGTTTTACTGCGTCGGAACTAAATTTATTTACGGTTTTTGCATCGTTTTGAGTGTCTGTTGTAAGAGAACGTACATTATCAGCTTCAGCTTCAGCAGCATTAGCAGCAGCTTTGCCGTCTTTTGCATTATCAATTGATTCAATATCTTCTAAAGGGTTTGAACTACTTGATGATGTTCCTTCTGTATTTTTCATTTCATTTAAGCTTTTATAAGCATTAAGATCTGCAAGAGAACTTGCAGAAGCAGGAGTTGAAGATTTTGCATTCGGAGCATTGAAAATTGAACCGGTCATTTTCATATATTCAGGCTTGTTGTCAGAAAGCGTTTTTTCTGTTTTTTTAGCCATGGCGAGTTTGACCATGTTAATTTTATTTGAATTGTAAACGTTGTTAACGCTCATAGCTCTCCTGTGTGTTTAATCTCTCTTAAATAAATAAAAACTTTCCAAATTAGCTGATTTCAACATGTTTGGAACTTGTAACATTTGTTAATAAAATGAAAATGTTTGCTAAAAATTTATATTTTTGCTAGAATTAGTTTTGTATTTTAGTTCTTAAAAGAGGGAGAAAAATAATTATGAAACTAATGGAAGGTAAAAAAGGTGTTATTTTCGGAGTATCAAATACTCATGGGATAGCATACGCTATTGCTCGTCAATTGTATGAAGCTGGTGCTGATATTGCATTTACTTATGCTGGTGAAGCTATGGAAAAACGTGTAAGACCATTAGCTGAAGAGATGGGCGCAAAAATAATTATGAGCTGTGATGTTACTAAAGAAGATGAAGTTGCAGCTGTATTTAAAGAATGTGAAAGAGTTTATGGTAAATTAGACTTTGTAGTACATGCTGTTGCTTTTGCTGCAAAAGAAGATTTACAAGGTAGATTTATTGATACATCTCGTGCTGGTTGGGATTTAGCTCTTGGTGTAAGTGCTTACTCTTTAATTTCTTTATGTAAACATGCTGAACCTATTATGAATGAAGGTGGTTCAATATTTGCTTTAACTTACTTAGGTTCAGAATATGTTGTAGCAAACTACAATGTAATGGGTGTTGCTAAAGCTGCGTTAGAATCTTCTATGAGATATCTAGCTGCTGATTTAGGTAAGAAGGGTGTAAGAGTTAACTGTATTTCTGCTGGTGCTGTTAAGACTCTTGCTGCAAAAGGTATTTCCGGATTTGACAAAATGCTTAAAGCAGCTGTTGCAAAAGCTCCCTTGGGAAGAAATGTATCATTGGAAGATGTTGGTAAAGCTGGTTTATATTTGGCTTCTGATCTTTCTACAGGTACAACTGGTCAAATTTTATATGTTGACTGTGGATGCCACGCTGTATATGCTTCTTTGGAAGAAATGGAAATTATTGCTAACTCTATTCCAAAAGCGTAGTGCACAAAAAATTGTAAAAAAAATAACTCCTTTCATAATGAAGGGAGTTATTTTTTGTCTGAAATTCTAGTATACATTTCTTCTAAAATTATTTTTAAATCTTTTTTGTTATAGTATTTTTTGTCTATTTGATAAAAAGTTTGAGTATGAGGGTTAATAACAATTAAAACAGGTAGTTTTTCATTGATTCCAAAAGCTTCAAAAAGCTCTTTGTTTTCTTTTATTTTTGTATTAAGAATGCAGAAATTGTATTTCCCTTTAAATTCTTCATAAATCATTTCACCTATTGGAATCATTTTAATAATATTGAATAAATTTTTAGAATTGGCAAAAATAAGTATAAATGGGGATTTCCCTTGAATTCCTTGTTCATATGGGATTCCTATATAGGGTTTATCAATGTATTTGTACACATTGATATCTTTTGCATAACTATTTTGAGCAGAAAGTAAAATGATAGTTGCAATGAGTAAAAATTTTTTCATATTATCATTCTATCATAGAAAAATTTTCTTTTTGTGCTATTGTAAAACTATACGATAAAGTAAGAAGGATTTTTTATGACAGCTATAAAAATTGAAGATTTACCTACAGTTTATGATGCAAAAGAAACAGAAGAGAATATATACAAATTCTGGGAAGATGGCGAATATTTTAAGGCGGATGCAAAAAGCGATAAACCTCCATATTCAATAGTAATTCCGCCTCCAAATGTTACAGGGGTTTTACATATGGGGCACGCTTTAGATGAAACATTGCAAGATATTCTGATTCGTTACCACAGAATGTCTGGGTATGAAACATTGTGGTTGCCGGGTACCGATCATGCTGGTATTGCAACTCAAAATGTTGTTGAGAAAAAATTAAGAGGACAAGGTCTTTCAAGGTATGATTTAGGCCGTGAAAAGTTTTTGGAAGAAACTTGGAAATGGGCAAATGAGCATAAGTCTGCTATTTTAGACCAATGTAAACGTCTAGGGGCATCTTTTGACAGATCAAGAGAAAGATTTACTTTTGACAAAGGTTGTTCTGAAGCTGTTAAAGAAGTGTTCATCAAGTTGTATGAAAAAGGTTTGATATACAAAGGAAAATATATAGTAAACTGGTGCCCTCGTTGTAATAGTGCTATTTCAGATGTTGAAACTGAATATGCTACAGAACAGGGGCATATGTGGGAAATTTCTTATCCTTTGAAAGGTGAATCAGGTGCTATTATTGTTGCAACAACCAGACCTGAAACTATTTTTGGTGATGTTGCAATTGCAGTTCATCCTTCAGATCATAAATATTCTGAATTAGTAGGCAAGACAGTAATCATACCTCTATCAGGTAGAGAAATTCCTATTATAGCAGATGAATATGTTGACAAAAACTTTGGAACAGGTGCTGTTAAAATTACTCCGGCTCACGATCCGAACGATTTTGAAGTTGGAAAACGCCATGGCCTAAAACCTGTTTGGGTAATTGATACCCAAGGTCATATGAAGGCTTGTGGTGAAGTTCCTCAAGAACTACACGGTCTTGATAGATATGAAGCAAGAGAAAAAATTGTTGGAATGCTTTCTTATAATAATTTCTTGTTAAGAACAAGAGATCATGAACATAATGTAGGAAAATGTCAGCGTTGTGGTACAACTATTGAGCCGTTGTTGTCTGAACAGTGGTTTGTAAAAATGGAACCGCTTGCGAAGGAAGCAATTGCAGCAGTTAAAGATGGCAGAATAAAATTCGTTCCTGAAAGATGGGAAAAGAATTATCTTGGATGGATGGAAAATATTCGTGATTGGTGTATTTCAAGACAATTATGGTGGGGACATCAAATTCCTGCATACTACCATAATGAAACAGGTGAGATGGTAGTTGCTAAAGAAAATCCTGATCCAAAGAATTATACTCAAGACAGTGATGTCTTAGATACTTGGTTCTCATCAGGTTTGTGGCCGTTTTCAACTATGGGCTGGCCAAACACAGATGCTGATGATTTCAAAAAATTCTATCCTACAACCACTTTAGTTACTGGTTTTGATATTATATTTTTCTGGGTTGCAAGAATGATTACTATGGGATTGGAATTTACTAAAAAAGCTCCATTCTCAACAGTTTACATTCATGGCTTGATTCGTGATGAAAAAGGTCAAAAAATGTCAAAATCAAAAGGTAACACAATTGACCCTGTAAAAATTATTGACAAGTATGGTTGTGACGCTTTGAGATTTACAATGACTTCTTTATGTACTTATGGCGGTCAGGATATCAAGATGAGCGAAGAAAGATTCGAATATGGAAGAAACTTCGCTAATAAAATATGGAATGCATCAAGATTCGTTTTGATGAATTTGGATGGTGTTGATAACAAAGACATTGATTTTGATAATTTAACTATTGCTGATAAGTGGATTTTAGATAAATTAAACAAAACTGCAAAAGATGTGAATGAAAATATAAAAGAGTTTAGAATTGGTGAAGTTGCTCACATTCTTTATGACTTTTTCTGGAATTCATATTGTGACTGGTATGTTGAAATTGCAAAAATTCAATTACAGGATGCTGATTTAAAATCAAATACTCAAAGAGTTTTAAGATACGTGCTTGATATGGCGTTAAGAATGTTACATCCTATAATGCCTCATATTACAGAACGTGTTTGGCAGTTGATTCCTAAAGCTTCAAGTCAGCTTGGAGATGACGAAATGAAGTCTGCTTTGATAATTTCAAATTTCCCTGTATATAGAGAAAAATTGACTTTTGAAAAAGAGGCTCAAGAGATGGAATTAGTTTTTGAAACAATTACTTCTTTAAGAAATGTTCGTCAAAGCTTTAATATATCACCATCTGTAAAATGTGATATAGAAATAAGAGCTGAGAAATCTGAAAAACCGATATTTGAAGCTATAGAATCTTATATTAAGAGATTAGCAAGGGTCGAAAATATTTCTTATGCTCAAATGGATGCTCCTGTACCGCCCAAAAGTGCTACAGCAGTTGTTTCAGCTTCAAAGATTATATTGCCGTTAGCTGATTTGATCGATTTAGATGCAGAAATTGCTCGTCAACAAAAGAAATTGGATAAGCTTGTTGCTGAAAAGAAATCAATGCTTGGCAGAATAAACAATCCAAAATTCGTTGCTAATGCTCCTAAAGAATTGATTGAGCAGACTAAGGAAAGAATTTCTGAAATAGAAGTTCAGGAAAAGACCATAAACGATTTGATTCTTTCTTTAAAAGCATAGAAGTTAATTAACAATCTTAACAAAAAAACGAACGTAAAGACAATTTTCTTTATGTTCGTTTTTTATATGTGTAAGTTTTAAAGAAAGGACAAAAGTAATAATGTTAGGATCTTATCAAATAGGGCATTCTTTGGAGTGTATGGCAAGAAAAGAAGGTAAAAAAGTTTTAAGTTTACCTCTGAAAAATGGTAACATTATGCATCTTATGAAAGGTGATGATGTTTTTGACTGCTATGTCGAAAGAGCAGGAAAAGTTGTTGCAAAACATTCTATTACAGGTTCAGAAAAATTTGTCAAAAGGAATGCAATTGATTTCATGTTGAATTTGGAATCTTCTTTAGCAAAAGGTTTTTCCCTTGCTGAAGAATTAGTAAAAGCTGCGATTAAGTATAGTGAATTGAAATAGTTATATGTAACGGAAATTTACAAAAACTTTACAAATTTTTAAACATTTGTTACAATAGTCGCAAGGTTAATAGAATAGTGTCTCATGACAATTGGAGTAAAAAATGACATCAAAAGAGTTAGATTTTGAAGAATTACTAAAACAGTATGATTACAAATTTCAAAAAGGTGATTTAGTTAAAGGCATCGTATGTGGTTATGATGGTCAAGGCGTAATGGTAGACATAGGTGCTAAAACTATAGCTGTTGTCCCAACACGCGAAGCTGTTGATAAGGATGAAAATATTGAACAAAAATTCGAAAAAGGTAAAGAATATGAATTCTTGATTATAAAAGAAGAAGATGAAGACGGTAAATTCCTATTGTCTCGTAAGAAAGTTGATTTAGCTTATGCTTGGAAAGAATTGGAAAAAGCCAAAGAGGCTGATGAAACTATTCTCGGAACAATTGCCGGTGTCGTTAAAGGTGGTGTTCTTGTTGAAATTTCAGGAGTAAGAGGTTTTGTACCTTCTTCTCAATTAAGAACTAAAGAAACTGATTTAGAAGTGGGCGGAAAGTTAGAATTGAAAATACTTACACTTGATGCTCAACAAAATAACTTTATTCTTTCAAATAAGAAAGTCTATGAAGATAGCGCAGTAGAAGCTAGAAAAAATGTATTCTCTCAAATTGAACCTGGTCAAATAGTAAAAGGTGATGTTGTAAGAATTACAGATTTTGGAGCATTTATTGATCTTGGTGGCATTGATGGCTTGTTACCTCTTTCACAATTATCTTGGAGATGGATTGACCATCCTACAGATGTTTTAAATGTTGGAGATAAGATTGATGTAGAAGTTATCGCAGTTGACCATGATAAACAACGAGTATCTTTGAGTTTGAAAAACTTGGAACCGGATCCATGGCTTGAAGCAGAAAAACAGATTAAAGAAGGCGATAAGGTTGAAGGTACAATTACAAGAATTAAGCATTTTGGTGCTTTTGTTGAAGTATTCCCTGGAGTAGAAGCTCTTTTACCTCATGCAGAAGTAGTTGAATTGCAAAATCAAAAAGATTGTATATTACAGGTAGGTGATAAAGTCGATACTTATATCCTTAAATTCAATCCTACTGATAAGCGTATTGCTTTGACAGTTAATGAAGAAAAATTCGAAGGAAAAGATTCTGAACAATCTGAAGAATAATTTTATAATTATAAAATTATATAAAATTAAAAATAGGAGATGATTTTTTATCTCCTATTTTTATACTCATATAAATGTATGATTTTTTCCGGTTACTATATATATTTATAAATAAATGCCGTATAATTTTTTTAGTAATGTTGACTTTTAAAATAACATCATTATAAAAATAATTGTAAGGTAGTAATTTTTATAAGAGGAGAGTGGCCCTATGGGTATGGCAGCTTCACAAGCAAGGTATTTAGGATTAACTGCAAGAAAGACAAACGTTGAATATGAAGGACAACAAATAAATCAGGCTCGTACTGCCTTAGCGAATCAGAGTGCGAATGCATTTAACGAATTGTTGGCTCTTGAAGTGCCTACAGCTCCAAGCACACAAGATTTTACTACATTGCAATATTCATATCAGGATGGTGTAAATACTGAAACTATAACAAGTATGACTGAGTTAATTGATGATCCTGATGGGTATAATTATTTGATAACTCATTATCATTATTCAGATGTATTTACAGGTATACAGTCTAAAAAGACAAATCCTCAAGTTGTTTTAGATACAAAAGCAAATAAAGGTTCTGTTTCAAAAGATGATGTTGTTTATGATGCCGCATCTGGAACATACACGGTTGGAGGACAGACTTTGTCTAAGTATAATCCTTTAGCAGAGGATCAAAAACTGAGTTATGATAAAATTGTTGAAGAATATCCAGATTTAGCAAATGTAGGTCTAGATGATATTTATACATATTCTGATGCAAATGGTCAATTACATTTTACGACTCAAAAGAGTCTTGATGATGCCGTAGCCGGTACAAGTGATTTATCTGATTATACTGTAAACTCAGGTGTTCCTACATATGTTGGCAACTGTGAGGTTTCAGCTTATGATCCGAATGATCCAGATATGAAAGCGGCGTATGAACAGATATGTAGGGATTTCCCAAATGATTCTATAGCTTCTTCTGATAATATTTACACTTGGGAGTCTCAAGGAAAGACTTATTTTGCAACATTAGAAGATTTAACAGCTTCTGCATTGAGTGCACCTGATCCTTCTAAACCTACTGAAAATCAGGGTAAATTAATTCAATATAATGCAGAAAATATTAAAACAAAAATAGAACAACAACAAAGAGCGTTTGTGGATTTTGATGATTCCGGCAGACCTCAGACGATCAGATATGAAGATTCGACTGCAACTTATACTCTTAATACAGAATCTGTTACTGATGAAAATGCATATAATGACGCAATGAATCAATATAATTACGATATGCAAGTCTATGAAAAGAAGATTGCTGATATAAATGCAAAAACCGAAAAAATTCAACAACAAGATAGAACTCTTGAATTGAGGTTAAAACAGTTGGATACAGAACAAGAGGCTTTGCAAACAGAAATGGAAGCAGTTAAGAAAGTTATTGATAAAAATATTGAATCAACTTTCAAAACTTTTGAATAATGAAAAAATATAAGAGGTTTAAATGTCTTACAAAAATGATAGTTACTTGGTAATAGCAAACAAATTTGGCTCAGCAAGCGGTGATGCCAAGGCACAGTTATGGGAAACATATGATCAATTAAGAGATTTGACTGTTTCAGGAAATGGTCTAGGTTCCGGATTTGGAGCTACTGGCGGTTTCTTGTATAATTTAGCAAGTTTGTTCGCTCCTTCATCTTTTGCGACAGTATTTGGGGCTTCTGAATCAATGAATATCCCAGGAACTTCTTATGCTTCAAAGTTCAATGGTGGCTCTTCTTACGGTCTGGATTCATTATACAACTATTCAGGATTCCCAAGTGGTGCCGCTCCGATATCTTGGGGGCTTGATGGATATGCAACAGGCGGAGCTTCTTCAATATTAAGCGGATGGGGAACAGATACAGGTGTTGCTACAGGTTATGCATCTGGTATTGGAGGTATTGCAGACGTTGCCAGCGCTGCGGCATATGGTCTGGGAGCTGCGAATGGTTATGGATTTTCTATGAAAAATATTGTACTTCCGATTGCAGGTGTAATTTCCGGATGGGGTGGTATAATGCAAGCTGCTGCTCCTTATTTGGGAGAATATGGACTCCCTGCAATTGTTATGGGTAATTTGATGCAAGGGACATCTTCTGCGGCTTTGGCAGCTTACCAAAATGTTACAGGAAACATAACTGCTAATGCTGATACTATTCTTTCAAATAAAGTTAGGAACATTGAAACTGTTTGTAAGATGCTTGATACCCAAGGGGATGTCGTTAAAAAGATGCTTAAGGAATCCATTGAGGGGGATAACAAAGCAATTCAAAACTTGTAAAAATTTTTTACAAGTTTTTTTATTTATTAAAGTTTTTTGGTAAAATTTCCGTATTTGTAATTTGTAAATTAATAGTAGACCGAAAATAGTTAAGACATGTTAAGCAAATATTTTAAATGTAGCAATATTTGTATACAAATTGTTTTAATATACATGTAGGTCTAAAGTGTAAGGAGAAAAATGCTTCGAGATACTTTAGAAATGAATATAAAAAGATTAATAGATTTCTTGATATATTCAAAAAACTTTCTGATAAGAAAGAATCCTATAAAGGCGATGTCAAATTCTTTTGTAGAAGGTCTAAAAGATTTTTTGACAATGAATAAAAAAAGAAAAATGGCTCAATACAGACTGAACTACCATCGTCATCAGTTTCAAAAAATGGAGCAGTTGATTGCAGAAAATAATCAACATACTTTCTTAAGGGGTCATAACCTTAATGAAACAAGGTAAAAGGTAAAAAATATGGGATTAGTAAACTCACAAATCAGATTATTATATCTTCAACAGTCTAGGTTAGATTTGGAATACAAAATTCAGTTAATCACCCAGACAAAGATGGGATTATCAAAGTCTGTTAGTGATTTAATGCAGGTTGGAAATGATTATGATCCTGAGTCTCCAACAACAAAATTGCTTCAGCAGCGACAGGCGAAGTTGAAAGTCCTTGAACAAAAACTAGACGCACAGATGTTACAGTATCAATCAAGGTTAAAGATGATAGATGCAGAGTATCAGTCTTGTCTCGGAATGATAGATAAAAATATTCAAACATCATTTACTTATAGATAAAAAAAAACGGTTTTCAAAACCGTTTTTTTACTAAATACTTGTTTGAATAAACAGACTAATTACATCATTGAGTTCGGCATACTGCCTTTGGAATTTTTGAGATTGTCTTTCTAACATGTTTATCTGTTTTCTATATTCAATAATCGAAGCTTGGCATTCTTTAGCAGAATTATTTAAATTTTCTTGCACTTGTTGAGCTTCTTGTAAGACATTTTTCATAGAAATACCAAGAGCTTCCATTGTTTGTTTAATAATTTGAGCACCTGTTTGTTTAGAAACCCCTGCAGGAAGTTGGTTAATAAGTTGCCTTAAAACTACGACATTTGCTGGTAAGTCAAAACCTTCTAAATCATTAGAATAATTTTCTGGTGAAAGTTGATTATAATTCATTGAACTTTGTGATGAAAACATTTGAGGAGTTTCAAAATTATTTTCACTGCTATAGCTCAAATCTTTTTCATCGGTATAATCATGAACAAAAGTTGATTCTTCATGAGTTGTATTTTCCATATTAGAAACTTCTTGAGAATTGGATTCCTCTTCAATCCCCTGGGAGCTTTCAACAACATTTTGAATTTCTATTTCAGATTGTTGTTTTAAGGCTTCTACTATTTTTTTGCCTACTCCTTCACTTATTTTATTAGTCACCATTATTAACCTCTTTCACCTGTTAATTATAATATAGCAAAGAAATTATTTCAATAAAATCAACAAATAGTTACGAAATGCTAAGAATATATATTTTTTTTTATATGGTGTTATAATAAGAAAAATATATAGTCAATTGAGGGGAATTAATGAAAAGACGAGCATTTATAAGTGTGTATGAAAAAATTGGACTTATTGATTTTGCCAAAAATTTGGTAGAAAAATTTGATTATGAAATTGTTGCAAGCGGAGATACTTACGAATTTTTAAAAAGTGCAGAAGTTGATGTGATTGATGTGAGAGAATTTACTACTGCTGCAGGTGTTATGAATAAAGATTCTGACTTGCTTTCTGAAACTGTACTAGCAGCAATATTAGCAAATTCATATGGTAGTGAAGATTTAACGGAGCTTGAAAAAGCTGTTATAAAACCTTTTGATATGGTTGTGGTTAATCTTTGTCCTTTTGAAAAACTTCTTTTTGATGAAAAAGATCTCGATGGTGCTATTTCAAAAATTGATATTGCCGGATTCACTTTATTGAGAGCTGCTGCAAAAAATTATAAAAATGTTACTGTTATTACGGATAAGCTTGATTACTATGTGGCTTTGAATGCTAATGAATTTGGCCGTTTGAGACTTGCAGTTAAAGCTTTTAATGTTACCGCAAATTATGATCAGCTGGTTTGTTCAAAATTAGCTGAACAAATAGGAGAAAAACCTTTTAAGACTTTTAGCTTTGAAAAAGTTAAGGATTTGGAACATGGTGAAAATCCTCATCAAAAAGGTGCCATTTACAAAACAGATAAAATGGTAAATTATGAAGTTTTAAATGGGAAAGAACTTACTTTTAACAATATTTTAAACATAACAGAGGCAGTTAATCTTGTAAGTGAGTTTTATGATGTAAACTGTGTTGCCATAATAAGACATACAAAACCTTGTGGTGTTGCTTTAGGTCGTTCTTTGTATGAGGCTTATACTAAAGCTTTTGACTGTGATCCGATAAGTTCATTTTTTGGAGTTGTCGGTTTTTCAAAACCTGTTGATGCAGAGGTTGCAAAACACTTAAATTCAATGGCTGTTGATGTCGTTGTAGCTCCTGATTATGAAGAAAGTGCTTTGGAACAATTTAAAGATAATTCTCAAATAAAACTTGTGAAGTTAAATACATCTTTGAAAGAGTATAGAAAATTGACGGTTGAAGAAGTTATTCTAACACCTTTTGGTGCTCTTGTTCAAGATAGAAATAACAGTGAACTTGATAAAGATATGTTTAAAGTTGTTACAAGAGAAAAGCCTACAGCTGAACAAATAGAGGACGCGATTTTCGCTTGGAAAGTTGTAAAACACGCAAAAACAAATTCTGTAGTTATTGCAAAGGATTTTAAAGCTTCTGCTATAGTACAAGGACAGACAAATGTTATTTCTGCTGTCGAAAATGCTTTAAACTATGCTTGTGATAACTCAAAAGAAGCGGTTCTTGCATCTGATGCGCCTATTCCTGCAGAAGATTGCATATATTCCGCTGTACAAGGTAGAATTAATCTTATAATACAGCCGGGAGGGGCAGTAAAAGATCAAAGATTAATTGAGCTTTGCGATAAGTATGGTATGTCTATGATTACAACAGGAATAAGAAATTATAGGCAGTAAGATGTCATGATTTAATATCATTTTTAATTTTGTCTTCAAGACCTTGGTAATGTTTTAAAACATTTTCAAGGTCTTTATAAAATAGCTTATCTCCTTTGTCGTTTATCTTACAAAGGCAAGGACCGTCCATTGTTTCTTCAATTTGTGCCGGTTGAGGAATATTATTTTTTATAACATTAATTTTAGTTCCTTGCATTACTGCCATGAGCCAAAACCAGATATCATCGTTTGTTGGGGCTAATGTCATAAATAGATTTTCATCAGATACATCTTTATATAAAGATCCCGGAGGATATAATGTTCCAGCTCCTCCACAGAGTTTATTTGCAAATGAGGCGGATTTATAGTATTTTTTACCGCCAATTTTAGCCTTTATTTTATCATCTTTATAATATATTTTTGTACATCTGTGACAGTGAATGTATTTAGGGTTTTCTACAAAAGCTTTGTGTAGTCTTTCAAGTAGGTACTTGCTAAAATAAAAGTCATCATCTACAGTTACAATAATATCTTCAGGGAATTTAGTTAATGCGGGTATTAGTTTTTTGTATGATCTTAAATCCTTACACCATTCAATAGTTAGACCAAACTGTTTTAGCTCAAGAAGATTTGTCGGTAAATCTTTTTCTTTCCCCGGAAATTGTTCTTCTGCTAACCACAGAATAATTTCATCAGGTTTTAAAGTCTGATTTAAAAGAGATGATATTGCAATGTAAGTGGAGTTTATTCTTGAAGGGAAAGATGTCAAAGATACGATTATCTTTGGGGTTCGTTTGGTTTCTGCTACTCCTGATTTAACTACCTTTTCAAATTTATAATCTTTTCCTGTGCGGTATTCAAATTTTATTCCAAATAGAGTAATTATACGTTTTTTACCTTGTTTCTCTTTTTTGTATATAATCATATCTCACACTTTCTTATTTGGAAGTTCTAGCATTTTCCCCATTTCTAAATCGTATTTTTCCGGAGAAAATTTATCAACACCACTCATAGAGGTAAAGGTCATTTCTCCGAAATAGATTTTTCCGTCAATATTATAAAAATCAACTCTCACAAAAGCAAAATTGTGGCATAATTTCTTTGCCAGTGCAATCATAGTATCGAGATTTTCAGGTTTTGGAATACTTTCCTTTGATGCCGGATGAGTCATCGTAAAAGGTTGAAGATTCCAATTAAGATCATAAATATTTTTTGTTCTTTCTTTTGTATATCGTCCGCAGTCGACCCATACGTACTTTGGCTCTCCGTTAAAACAAATTATTTTATAATCGTTCAGTTCTCCATTTGAATCTTGCATATATTTTTCTGCGATAATTTTTGGTTTAATATCCTGATATTGCAGCTCAAGTCCGGCTTTAAAGGCATAGTTCCTTTGCATCCATTTGTCAAATTTATTTTTTGCTTTGTTCTTGTTAAATTTTGTTTTATCTTTTACAATAACATTCCAATGTGAACCGTGGTTTGCTTTTAGTACAAAGCTTTGAGGAAGTTTATCAAAATCGATTTCGTCAAAATTGTCCCAAACTCCAAGGATTGGTATCAAATATTCTTCACCTATTTGATTTTTTATCCACTCTCTCACAAGGTATTTATCAGCAAGTTGAGTTTTTAGTTTTGAGTTATCGTAGAGTTTTAACCATTGAATTTTTTCGTTAAAAGTTTTAGGGTTTTCAAGATCTAAGTTTTTTCCTGTACGTTTTTTATACCATTTTTTTAATATCTCAGGATAATCCTTTGGATTTGTGTTTCTTGCAAATGATAATACAAATGCCCCAAATTTTACTCTAATACCTTCTCCGTATTTTATTTTTTCAATTAAATTAAACATCTCTCACCTCTGATAATCAGGTTAATTATAAATTGACTGTTATAGAGTGTCAAGTTGATATAAATATTTATAAATTATTGCAAGTGCGAATTTTTGAATGTATCATGGTAACAAGAAAAAGGAATTAAAAGAAAGAGGCAGGATATATGGAAATAAAATCATGGGAAGACTATTTTTTAGATTTAGCAAAGACCTGTGCAAGCAGATCAAATTGCATAAGAGCTCAAGTTGGAGCAGTAATAGTCGGAGATGACAAAAAGATAAAAGCTACAGGATATAACGGTACCCCTTCAAAAGTTGAATCTTGCTATGAACGAGGAGAATGCTATAGAATAAAACATAATATTCCATCAGGGACAAGATATGAGACTTGTCGTTCAATCCATGCAGAACAAAATGCAATTATCCAAGCCGGACAAGATAGATGTAAAGGTTCTACAATGTACATTTGGGGGCATAATTTTATATGTATTTTATGTAAAAGATTTATTGTTCAGTCTGGCATAAAAGATGTTGTGCTTCGCAAAGATGAGAATTCTCCTGTATTGCACGTTACAGTTGATGATATAAGACGAGAACTTGAAGAAGAATAAAAAATATGTTATAATAGTTTTTGTACGGAAAGGAGCATATGGAATGAAGAGAATATTTGGTCAAAACTTCGGGGGGGGGGCAACTCTAAGCTAAGGACTTGCTTTTTGGGGTCTTATACTCTTGCAGAAATCGTAATAGTCATGTTGGTTATCTCGGTTGTAGTTGCAGTCAGTATAAGAATAACAAAAGCGAAACTTGATTCCATAGTTTCTTATACATATTATTCGGCATATTCAACCTTGAGCAGTGTTGCTCGTAATATGGTTGCTAATTATGACCCTAAAGATAATATTTATTCAGGAGATTTTACTTTTGCCTTTAAGTTTCCTAATAATTTATTAGGTTCTATTTTTCCTCAGGCAAAAGCTGCAGATGGGACTCGCAGAAAGGTTAAAGTATATTCTTGTCCTACGGATCCTATGTTGGTTAAACTTGTGAAACTTCCATCTGCTGATGTTCCAGGCGATAGACCTGATGATTATGTATATTCATTTTATGATTTTTACCAGTTAAGATATTTGCGTCAATCTAATGATATGGGGTACGTGTCATCTGTGTATTCTATTGATAAACCATTGGATTATTCTGCTTGTACTTCATATCCTGATTATACAACTATTAACGGCGAAAAATACTTGGAATGTCCTGGAGTTCATTATCCAACTACAGGTGTAGAGGGTATATATTATAATACTGTGGCTGGTTATGAAAAGAATAAGTTAAAAACATATGATAAAGCTTCAGATTATAAATGTAATACACAATGTGTTGCATCTTCTTCAGGAAGACCAGGAGGTCAGTATTCTCAAATTATAGGGCAAAAAAATTGTGGAAAATATTCTATTCAATTTGTAGATGAGCACCCAAATGTATCATCTAATCCTGATTGGAATTTGTCAGACGAAACTCCATCTGGTTGGAATGATGACTGGTTGAAGGAGTGGGGTCCTGCACATATATGTTTATATACAGATCCTTTAAGGTCAATGTCAGAGTATGAATTATCAGGTAATCCAAATTCAAAACATGATGATAAATACTTAGATTCTCATGGATATTGTGTATCAACTTATTATGTTGAAGAACCACCAGAACCCACATGCGGTAAGACACCACCAAGTAATATCCCATGTGGAAAACGTTGGAATGGATCTCCTGAAGTATGTGCATTGGAAGATATTCCTGGATTTTCAAGAAATTGTCCAAGTGGAGAAGTTTTTGATGAAGCCAGCTGTTCTTGTGCTCCAAAGACTTGTGATTTGACACCACCAAGTGATATCCCGTGTGGAAAGCAGTGGAATAGTTCTCCTGATGTGTGCGCATTGGAAG
>CALVHB010000028.1 GCA_944327275.1 Candidatus Gastranaerophilales bacterium
AATTCTATTTAATTAATACTTACAAAAAATATTGTAATATTTTAAAATAATTTTTTAGATTTCAAATATTAAGGAGCAAATTATGAAAGTTTTAATAGGGAACGGAATTTCGGGGGGGGGGCGTTTCTAAGCTTCGTATTTGGTTTAAGGCTTTGCAAAAATAAAAAGATAGTATATAATAGTGCTATGCTATATCACAAAAATAAAAAAGGTTTTACTTTATCAGAAGTTTTGATCACTTTAGGAATAATTGGTGTTGTTGCGGCAATTACTATTCCTTCTATTATAAATAGTACAAAGGATAACGAATTTAAAGTTGCTTATAAAAAGGCTTATTCTGATTTGTCAAGAGTTTTACTTCCGGCTTATGTTGACGGAGATTTATCTATAAGACAAACTCAATATGACGAGCAGCAGACAAGGGCCGAGTTTGATTATATAAAAGCAGCATTTAAAGTTGCAAAATCTTGTGATGCAGATAATTTCACAGATTGTTGGGTAAAAACAGATGTAGGTGGCGATGCTTGTGGATCGTTGCAATCTGATGGAAGTTTGTGCAACCCTTCTGATGAGTTGCCAAGGAATGGTTCATCAATAGGATTTGTCGATGGTTCCGGTAGATTTTGGGCAACCTATTATTTTATGGAGAATATCTATATGGTAGACACAAATGGAGCAAAAGGTCCAAATCGTTTGGGCAAAGATAGATGGGGATTCTTTTTAGCAAACAAAGAAGGAGTTAGAGTCCCTGATGATCCTGAAGATATTGTGCCGGCCAAGGTGTCACCTATAGCAATGTTGGATATAAAATCAGAATCCTGGTGTTGTCGTTTCCCTCCTTGTTATTATTATTCTTGGCTTTATAAATAAAAAAAGTAGAATCCTTTTAAAAGGATTCTACTTTTTATTGTGTTTTTTTTATCTTATTGTTTAACTTGTTCAGTTCCACTTACTTGTTCTTTTATTGATTTGCTTGAGTTTACATAGCTTGTAACCTGTTTTAAAGCCGGTTTCATAGCGTTTACTGTAGAATTTCCACCTAAACATCCACCTGTGCATGCCATAATTTCAATTAAGTTTCCTAGGTCACATACTCCATTTTTAGCGTATTTTTTCAAATCTCTTACGGACTGTTTAGTTAATCCGTCAATCACTACAGGATGTGTTGGTAAGTCTTCAGGAAGCAATGTTTGTACTGCTTTTGCAACTCCACCTGTTACACAGAAATTTCTACCTTCTGCAGAACTTTCTGTTTTGAATTCTTTACCTTCACATTCAGTTACTTGAATACCTAAAGCGATAAACCAAGCACCTACTTCTTCGTAGTTAAGAACATAATCTGTATTAGGATTATTAAGCGCTTCACGTTTTTTAGCTACGCAAGGACTAAAGAATACTGTTACAGCGTCAGGGTGTTCTTTTTTCACAATTTCTGCTGTATAGTACATAGGAGTTTTTGTATCTGAGCGGAAAGGTTTCATTTCAGGGATGTGTCTGTCTACGAGCTCATTGTATCCTGCACAGCAAGATGTTGTCATGAACTCAGCACCTTTCATCAATCTTTCTTCAAATTCTTCTGCTTCATTTTTTGTTGTAATATCAGCACCTTGAGCGACTTCGTATACATCTGCAAAGCCAAGTTTCATGATAGCCTCTTTCAACTGCTGTGCAGTACAAGGAAGTTGACCTATCATTGCAGGAGCAATCATTGCTATTACTTTTTTACCAGCTTTAATATTTTTTAGGACATCAATAATCTGACTTTTTTCATGTACAGCTCCAAACGGACAAGCTGATGCGCATTTGCCACAAGAAATACATTTTTCAAAGTCAATTTTTGCATGGCCATTTTCATCTTTTGCAATTGCTCCAACAGGGCAAGCGCTTTCACAAGGAACGATAATTTTTTGAATTGCTTGGTAAGGACATACTTGTACGCACATTCCGCAATTTTTACATTTTGCAGGATCAATTACTGATTTACCATTTTGGATTGATATAGCACCAAATTTACAAGTATTTACACAAGGTCTAGCAACACAACCTTGGCATAAGTCTGTTACATATACTCTTGAAGGTACGCAGCCTTTACATGCTGTTGTGAGTACTGTAAGAGGTTGTTGCTCAGGAACATCTCTTTTTTCAGCTTTATTTGCTAATTCTGAAAGTAATGTACTATCTTCAGTTTCTTCAATAGAGAATCCCAAACCTGCGATAGCTCTGTCTCTTAAAATTGCTCTTTCACTGTGGATACAGCATCTATAAGGTACTTCACTTCCTTTTGGACGCATATCATAAGGGATTAGTCTTGTATTTTCTGCGAAATCATCACTTAAGTAAGCTTTAATTAATCTTACTAAGATTTCTCTTTTTAAATGTGATGTCTGTTTGGGGGTACTAGTATTCATTGCCATTTTCCTACACCTCTTTACTATTCTTCCTATAATTTTATATTATGGCATGAACATGATTTTTTTTCAAAATATGTAGGCAAAAAAAAATAGGTCGTGGGACCTATTTTTTATTTATTCAATTTTTCGTCAATTGCTTTTAAAACTTTTTCTACTGTAGCTTCTTTAATAACCTCGTCATCAACTTTTACATAAGGTGCTTTAGAAAACTCCCAGTCAATAGAACATAAGCCTAGGCAAGGAACCCCTGATACTTCAACTCTGTCTCCGTATTTTGCCGGAACTGTCTCAATTAATTCCTGCAAATTTGAAGAACCCATAACAAAACATGTTGTTCCTAAACATACTTTAACACTAATTTTTTTGTCCATATTTTTATCCTTCCTGTTAATGTGGTGCTTATCTTACATATACTGAATATTGACTTTCTTGAAATATTTGTCTTGTAGAATGCTTGACATCTTTTTTATTATGTTTTTTCTTATTTCAATTTCTATAGGAAGTGCAGGATCATAGTGTGCTTGATTAAGTTTAGCTCCTACCATGAACGTAATGCAATCACTATCTAATAAGAATTTTACCAGTTTACCTGCTGCATTGTCAACATTCATATTATTTGTTTCCAAATATTCCATGGTCTTGGTTAATGTCAATATTCCTTCTGTTACTAGGTCTACTCCATCCATGTATGAGCAAGATGGAAGTTTACCTATACTTATTGTTGTATCCATAGTAATTGGTTTGTTAAGTTCTCTGGATATCAAGTTTGCGGTTGTTCCTCCGCATATAGCTTTTTTCCCTTTAAATTTATCAAAAATTTTAGCGTATTCAGAGTCTTTTTCCTGATGGTAAGGTGGTCCTGTAAAGACTAATGCTTCTCTGGGTTCTCTAAAGTATAGTACACAAGATGAAATATCATCTTTAGGGAGTCTGTCTGTCTCGATATTGCGAGCTTGATTTACGATGTACTGAGAAAGTTCAGTGCTTGAAATTGTCGGATTTTCTTTTAGTTTATCTTTTAACAATACTATGAGTCCATCTCTTCTTAAACCTAGTTTAAGACGTCCTCCGCCAAGGCCTGATTGAGTTACACCATCGGAGCAAAATATCAATCGGTCTCCGAGTCTTAATTTTATTTTGTATACCTTTAGACAACGATTCTTAAATGTTTTTGACGGTATTGATTTAAAATCCGGCTGCATTACTTCATTATCTCTTATCCAGATAAATTCAGGATTTCCTTCTTCTACAATTTTAGCGTTCCCGTCATCATCAACTTCTATTGCTGAAAAGGTAGAGTAACTTATTTTTCTTACCTGACATACTGGCAGAGAATTCATTATGATTTCCGCGGCTTTACTTATGGGGATTTGATCGCCTTCTATGAATTTTAAAAGCATAGTGGCGGTCATACAAGATAGAATATTTGCCTTAATACCACTGCCAAGACCATCTGAAAGTACTGCAATAAGTTTTGCTTCATCGGGATATCTTTTAGATATAAAATAGTCCCCATAAGCATTTTGGTTATATTTTTTCATTTGGCTACAGTCAATATCTATAAACACTATTGACCGTCCTTTTCGTCTTCTTTGTCATCGTAGTCTTCTGCGATAGAGCTTAATAAGGTTTCAGTTTCTACCATGTGTTCTCCCAGAAGACAAGCAATCTCTTGGACTATTGAGATATTTTTAGAGATGACTTCATGAGCTTTTTGTGAGATTTTTTCTCTATTTGTTTCTGCTGTTGTAACATCAGTTATGACAGCTCCTACAATTTCATTTTCTTCAATTGTAAACGCAGAAATATCATAAAGCCTATTTTTTACGTGATATCTTTCTTTGTGTAAATCTTTTCCTGTTTTTAAAATGGTTTTGAAAATATCTGCAAAGTCTACGATTCTGTCAATAGCGGCTCCTGCCATTCCGTCAGGTCTGTTTTTGAATACTTCATACATATCACCTGTAAACATTTTCATGAAACTGTCGTTTGCTTCAATAATATTCATGTTGTTATCTACCATTACGACAGCTGCAGGCATGCATCGAATCATTGCAGCAGCTTTTCTTACCGCGATTTTTCTCATGTATGAAACACACATAGATGGTTCAGCATCTCCGTCCAAAAGAGCTTTTGCAAGATCTCTACAGGTTGCATAACCGCATCCTCCACAGTTGAGCTCATCATCTACAGTGTGTTTCCCAATTTTTTTGAGTGTTTTAAGAATTTCCTCTAAAGAGTATTCACTGCTTACAACTTTGCTAGGCTTAAGTGTGTATTCTACTACTGTTGTTGCTTTTTTAGGAATATATTCTCTATTTTTTACTTTTGATAAAACGTCAGAAACGACACAAAGACTTGCTTTGTTTGTAGAAATGCAAGGTCCGCTTATACATCCGCCCTCACAAGATAATGCTTCTACAAAAATTGTTTTATCAATTTTGTCAGGGTTAAGGTTATTTAGTGCTCTTTCAAAAGCTTGCAGTCCGCAAATATCAATAAGTTGAATGTTATCTTTAACTCCGATTCTCCTGATAGTTTCGTTCATTCCTCCGTCAATAGGATACAATGAACCTTCAAAAGCTGTGTAAGGAACAAATTGATTTGAATCATTAATTTCAATATCTGCAAAATCAAGTCCTTCATCGTGTATCCATATTTTCAATTCTTCAAAAGTAAGTGCAACATCAATTAAGTCGGAATATGCTACTTCATTTTTTTTACCGATACAAGGTCCTATAAACACTATTGAAATATCTTCCCCGTATTTTTCTTTAAGTATTTTTGCATGTGTCATTGCCGGGGAACCTATTGGAGTAATATATTTTGTAAATTCCGGTTTGTAATGTCTAATATAGTCAACGATTACAGGACAAGCACTTGATATAAAAAGACCTGTATTAGCGTGGTTGAGAATTTCTGCTGTTTTAATAGATACTTCTTGAGCACCAAGAGCTGTTTCTGAAACTTCTTTAAATCCCAGGGCTTTGAGTATTGCTATCATTTTTTTAGGATGATGTTCAAATACACCGCTCCAAGAAGGTGCAAGTGATACATAGACATTTTTTTGTGCACGAATTAAATTTTTGGCTTTATCAATATCTGTTCTCACCCTTTTTGCATTTGATGGGCAAGCTTTTACACAATTTCCGCAAGCTATACATTTGTCTGGGATAACGGATGCATGACCGTTTTCAATTTTTATTGCTTTTACTGGACATTCTCTTATACATTTATAGCAGTCGTGGCATTCATTCACCAAGGTGTAGACCGGATATTGATTATTCATTAGTATACTCCATTAAAAAAGATGCAAACTTAAGGGTTATTTACAAAATTTTGTAAGAATTTGTTCTAATTTTTCTTCATTAACACTGTTATATTCAACACCATTTATGATTACATTAGGACCTAACGCACATTTGTTTTCGCAACGTGCACCAGCAAGATCCACTTCGGCATCAAGATCATGTGTTTTTATAAATGCTTCTATAAAAGCTAAATTCTGTTGATTCCCGCGTGCAAAACAGGAACTTCCCATGCAAACAGTTATTTTTATCTTACCCATTTATAAACTTCCTCGTATGATAATATTTTACAGTATTTTTGCCTATAAATCAAGTATTTTTGAATATATTGTATTGATATTTTTCAAAAACTCTTCCTTATTAAAAATTTCATCTATTTCCAGTGGGGTAAGCAATTTTGTTACTTCCTCATCATTTAGTAAATTTACTCTGAAGTCTCCGTCGTTTTCAAAAGCGTCCAGAGCATTTCTTTGTACTAATCTGTAGGCATTTTCTCTTGTCAAACCTTTTTCTACGAGCTTAAGCAGGACTTTTTGTGAGAATACTATTCCTCCAAACTTATCAGTATTTTTAAGCATATTCTTTTTATGCACAACAAGATTTTTCACTACTCCGTTAAATCTTGAAAGCATAAAGTCCACAAGAGTCAAACTATCAGGGAATATTATCCTTTCTGCAGAACTGTGGGAAATGTCTCTTTCATGCCAAAGTGGAATATTTTCCATTGCGACCATTGAATTTGCTCTTACAACCCTTGCAAGACCGCATAAGTTTTCGGATAATACAGGATTTTTTTTGTGTGGCATTGCAGAAGAACCTTTTTGATTCTTACCAAATCCTTCTTCTACTTCTAATACTTCGGTCCTTTGTAAATGTCTTATTTCTGTTGCAAACTGTTCAATTACACTGGCAATTAGAGCCAAAGATTGCATAAAATATGCATGATAATCTCTTGCAATTATCTGTGTCGAAATTTTTGCAGGTTTAAGCTTCAAATTTTTGCAGGTAATTTGTTCAATTTCAGGGGGGATATTACTATATGTACCGACGGGTCCTGAAATTTGTCCAACTCTAATTTCATCTAAAGCGTGAATAAAATTGGCTCTTTGTCTTTCTAAAATATCAATCCAATTGCATATTTTTACTCCAAATGTCATTACTTCTGCGTGAATTCCATGTGAACGTCCGATGCAAATTGTATTTTTGTGTTTGTTTGCTAAATCCTTTAAAGATTGAATTGTCTCGTCTAAATCATTAATGATTATTTTCCCGCTGTCCTGAATTTGTAATGCAAAAGCTGTATCAATTACGTCAGAGCTTGTCATACCAACATGCATATATTTTGCGAGTTCTCCGAGGCTTTCATTAACGCAAGTTAAAAAAGCAATAACATCATGTCTTACTTCTGCTTCAATTTCGTCAATCCTTTTTAAATCAAATTTGGCTTTCTTTTTTAATTCTTGAATATCTTCTTTAGGAAATGTGCCAAATTCTGCATATGCCTCAGCAACAGCTATTTCAACATCAAGGTAATATTGAAATTTGGATTCTAAAGTCCAAATTTTTGCCATTTCTTCTCTTGAATATCTATCAATCATATTCATATATTAACATAAAATTACATAATAAATATTATTTTAACTTATAAAATAAAAATTATTAAATTTAATAATATATATGTCCTGCGCGGACAGCGGGAACTTTGTATGGACAAAGTTCCACAAAACCAGCGGCACGCTGCACTTCATTAATAATTATATAAATCTCAGCATCAAGGTGTGTAAACTCGTTTCACTCAAACAATACACACCTTTGTTACTTGCTTCGATTATAATTATTATTCGTTTCGCTATCGCCGCCTTTTATTTTTGGATCGGCAATTAACGAAGAGAACAATCAATGTTTGCGAAACAATAACAGGCTGAGCATTGTTTGAGCGTAAGCGAGTTTGCTCAGCTTTAGTTGAGCAATTACAATTGATTAGTGAACGAAGTGTTAGCCGAGAGCTTCTTTGTGGTACTTTCTTGTCGGTACAAGAAAGTACAAAATAAATAATTTTTTAAATTTAATTACTTATAATATTTATTATGTAATAAAACTTAATATAAAGAGCAATTATTTTGGGAATAAATACTTTATATATATAGAGTATAAAAAATAGAGGATAACTATGAGCAAAGTAAATCAGTCACAAAGAATTTTGACCGAGCAGGAATTTAATAGAAGTCCACTCAAAAATCTTATGTCTTACAAAGATTACTTTGATAAAGCATTAAAGCTTGGTTCTGCTTTTACTATTGCTCGTGCTATGACTATGCAAAAAGCCGAAGATACTGAGAATGATATTAAAAACTCTGTAAAAGGATATTATCTTGAAAAAGAGGCAAATAAAGCAGAAGCTGAAAAAGAATATTATGCAGCTCTTGCTCAGTATGAGGCAATGAAATCAGGTAATGATGATGCAATTAGAAATTTGAAAGATGTTACCAATATCTACGGAGAAGACTCGTCTCGTTACAATGACGCATTGAAAAAATATAATTTATCAAGTAAAACTCTTTTTAATTCTGATGTAAATTTAAGCATTGCAAGAGATAGGTTCAATTCTGCAAATACATCCGCTTTCAAAGCCTATTTATCTTCTCTTTCTTAATTTAACTATACATTTGGCTTGATTTTTTTAATTTATATATTATCATGCAACTTGTAGAGTGCTTACGCCAATAGTCACTCAACAAGTAAAGGAAAACTGATATGAATTTAAAAAACAAACAAGAAATAGTTAAAGCTTACGGTAAAAACGAAAAAGATACTGGTTCTACAGCTGTTCAAGTTGCTTTGATGAGCCAAAAAATTTCTGAACTTACTGAACACCTAAAATCAAATCAAAAAGATTTTGCTACAAAAAGAGGTCTTTTGATGATGGTAGGTAAAAGAAAAAGACTACTTTCTTATTTGAAATCTCAAAATCTTGATGAATACAGAGAATTAATCAAGAAATTGGGAATCCGTGGTTAATTTTTGTACGGATGGAAAATTTTTAGGGTCGTTTAGGCGGCCCTTTTTTAGTATAAAGGAGTATTATGAGAGCTTTAAAGTCAATGCGTTTACATATAGGGGTTTTTGGAAGAACAAATGTAGGAAAATCTTCTTTACTAAATAAAATTACTAATCAGGAAATATCTATTGTGTCTGATATTGCTGGAACTACTACTGATGTTGTTGAAAAATCAATGGAGCTTTTACCTGTTGGTCCTGTTACATTTTTGGATACTGCAGGGCTTGATGATAAAACAGAATTAGGAGAAAAACGTATTGAAAAAACAGAAAAGATTATTAACAGAATAGATGTTGCTGTTATCGTATGTGATTTCAATGGTATTGGTGATTGTGAAAATGATTTAATCGAAAAATTGATTGATCTTAAAATTCCTTACTTGATAGTTGTAAATAAGTGCGACATTAAGCATACTGAAATTAGTGGTGTGGAAAATGTTTTGTACACTTCTGTAAAAGAGGATGAAAACCTTATTTTTAAATTCAAAGAGGCTCTTGTAAAATTGTTGCCGGAGGATTTTGTTAATTCCCCTAAGATTGTTGGGGATTTAGTCCCTGAGGGAAGTACGGTTATTTTGGTTATTCCAATTGATAAGGAAGCTCCTAAGGGAAGAATTATTCTCCCTCAAGTTCAGACAATAAGAGATTTGCTTGATAGTAATTGTCTTACATATGTTGTGAAGGAAAACGAATTAAAACAGGCTATTGATAACTTAAAAATTCCTCCTGCTTTGGTGGTTACTGATAGTCAGGCATTTAAAAAAGTTGCGGAAATTGTGCCTGAAAATATTCCTCTTACATCTTTTTCAATTCTTTTTGCAAGGTTGAAAGGTGATTTGGATGAATTTATTCAGGGAGCAAGAGCTATTGAAAATCTTAAAGACGGGGATATGGTGTTAATTTTGGAAAGCTGTACACATCATGCTATAGAAGATGATATTGGCAGGGTTAAAATTCCTAACCTTTTGAGAAAAAGAACGGGTAAAAACCTTGTTATACATAATTATGCAGGTCATGATTTCCCTGACATAAAAGATTACAAGTTGATTATACATTGTGGAGCTTGTATGACAAATAGGAGAGAGGTATTATCAAGGATTCTAATAGCTAATCAAAAGAACGTGCCAATTACAAATTATGGAATTGTAATTTCATATTGTCTCGGCATTTTACCTAGAGCTGTCAAAATTTTCTCAACCTAATTTGCTTTTTAATTTGTCAAATGTTTCTAATAACCAATTGGCAAGTCTATTTGCAGGCTCATCGGGGTTCATAAAGAATCCTGCGCTTTTAGGATTATCGTTTATTCTTAGGCTAAGGTCTTCCATTGAATATATCGGGTAAGTTTGTTTGTATGGTTTTTTATTCCCTTCAGTTATTAAAACTGAATAAGAACTTGTTTTTACATACCCTGCTTTTGCTGGGTGCATTGCATCAATTATATATTTGTCGTTTTCAGATCTTTTACTTAGCTCCTTTTCAAGAATATTAAACGTATCATTGAAAAGTTCTCTTTTAGAGCTTGGCATTATGCTCATTTTTCTTGCTAATTCTGAAGTTTTTTCAAGTTTTATTGCCTGGAAAGATTGTTGATTATTACTTAAATTTAAATTCACCTTCATATTTACCCCTAAAAAACGCTATTAAAATATTGTTAACATTTTATATAAAACAAAAAATTTTTAATCGCAATAGGGAATATAATACATAAATATGATAAAAATTTTTTATTTTTTTTATAGAATGCAACTATGTACGATTATCAATTAGAAACTGAAGATAAAGAATTAAAGGCTGTCGGTTTGGAATTAATGTTTATGACCCCAGAAAAAGGTGCTGTAGATAATTGGGTTACAGCAGTAGAACTCGCCAAAATGGTTGACTTGCCGGTTGATGTCGTAAAAAAGAAATTGGTTATTTTAAAAGATGCTGGGATAGTAAGTGTTAAGGGGATTAATCCTAAATTTTGGAAGTTTGATAATTACAGCTTTCAGAGAATGGACGAGGATGATGATGTCTACAAACTACTTTGTAGTTTTGATGATGTAGATTTTGACAGATATTTTAGTTATTAATAATGTCTTGTAACAGAATGTAAATTTGAATTTAAAAAACATCTGAAATCTTTTTATATTGTATTCTGGGTTAGATATTGGGTGGTAGCAATTTTTGTTATGTTCATGTTTTATATAGATATAGGGAAAAACTGAAAGGGAATTATTATGTCTATTGATAAAATTGCATTTAGTGGCGTTGAAACACCAGTGCAAGTTAAACAAGAGATAAAAAAAGAAGAAACTGAAAAAACTGTAGAAATGGTTGATAAAGAAAAATCAAATGCTGCGAAATATATGATAGGAGCAACGGCTTTAGCTGCAGTAATAGGGCTAGGCATTGCTGGACGTAAAGGACATCTTGGGGAAGGTATGCAAAAATTGCTTGGAGGTGCTAAAAAATCAGCAGATGATATTGTAGAATCTGGCGAGAAAAAAGGCGGAGAAATTTTAGATGGTGTAACAAATGAAACAGCTACTCAAAGCATAAATGCAATAAAAAGAAAAATTAATCCTGAATTAATAGAAGATAAAGAGTTAAGACAAGTTATTGAAAAATTAGATTCAGGAAGCACAGCAAATTTTGCTAATGAATACAATTCTACTGCTTTTGTAATACTATATATTGGTCAGATGAAATCAAAGCTTTATAAAACCCTTATAGAGCGATTTGCGAACTATCAATCTCCTTCAGAACTATCTAAAGCTGTAAATGAGTTAAGTGCAAAAAAATATGATATTCCTGTAAAAGCATTAGAAAATTGTGCAGATAATATAGACTTTGGATATGTTTTGAATTATCTAAATAATCCTAATATCATGAGACACCTGAAAAGCAAAATTGTGCTTCCAAAAGATGTAAAACCGGAAGAAAAATTAAGAATAGTTTTAAATGCGGTTGCAGAATCTACTAAAGAACGCTTAATGGCTACGATAGAATTTAGTCTTCCTAACAGATATTCAAATGCAACGCAAGATGAAAAAACTGAAATGATAGAAAAAAGTTATAAATACATATTGAAAGAGTTAAAGATGACACGTGACTTTTTAAGTCCAAATGTGTCTTAAAATAATATTTGTTAAGATGTTAGCTTATAAGTTATTTAAAAGCTAAGCTTCATTTCCCGATACAAAAATGGTCAAAAATGTTGTTTAAAATATCGTCAGTGATTACTTCTCCAGTAATTTCATCTAAAAACAACAATGCTGATTTCAAATCAATTGAAATTAAGTCTTGCAGTTGATGAATTTTTGCAGCTTCAAGTGCTTGTGTAAGACTTTCTTTGCATTTTATAAGGCAATTTTGCTGACGAGTGTTTGTTATAAATTCGGTATCTTCTAAAGAGAAGTTGTATGATGCTTCTTTAATCTTGTTTTTAAGCTCATCAAGTCCTTCTTTTGTTTCTGTTGAAAGATAAAAAATGCCGTCTTTTCTTTCTTTTACCAAGTCACATTTATTTGCAATAACTATATGATTTTTATCCTTTATCAAATCTAAAATGGCTTTGTCTTCATCATCCATATCTTTAGAAACGTCGTATAAAAATATTACTAAATCAGCTTCATCAGCGGATTGTTTTGAATATTCAATTCCTATTTCTTCAACTTTATCGACTTCATCGTTATCTCTTATACCTGCAGTATCAATTAACGTAATTGCTACATCCCAATCAAGAGTTTCTTTCAAAACATCACGTGTTGTGCCTGCAATATCTGTAACGATTGCGCGCTCTACATTTAGCAATGTATTAAATAATGATGATTTTCCGACATTGGGTTTTCCGACAATTGCGATTTTAATTCCTTGTCTCATTATATTTGAAGAGTTTGCTGAGGCTAGGATTTTATTTATTTTATCAAGTGCTTTTTCAAATTCAGAAATTATATAGTCATATTCAGGTTCTGCAACGTCTTCAGGAAAATCTATGCCTGCAACAATTTTTGACAAAACATCAAAGATATCTTGTCTAATTTCTTTAATCTTTAGACCTAGAACTCCTGATAGGTTTTTTGCTGATTGTTTTGCAAAATCTTTTGTTTTTGCGTGGATTAAATCCGCAACTGCTTCTGCTTGAGACAAATCCATTTTTTTGTTCAGGAATGCTCTTTTTGTAAATTCTCCACGTTCTGCCATTCTTGCTCCGTTTTTAAGAACGAGATCCAAGATGTTTCTAACTACATTAATTCCACCGTGGCAGTGAATTTCAATTACATCTTCTCCTGTGTAGCTGTGCGGAGCTTTGAATGGTAAAAGCAGAACTTCATCGATTTTTTTCTCACCATCAGAAATCCATCCGTGAGAAATTTTTCCGGCTTCCAAATTATGTTTTGAGTAGATTTTATCTATGATTTCAAAACTTTTATCTCCGGATATTCTTATTACTCCGACTCCGCCTGTTCCAATTGGAGTTGCAATTGCTGCTATTGTGTCAAATTCTTGTAGTATGTTCATAGTTTTATTATATACCAAAAAAAATGGGCTTATTTAAAAGCCCATTTTTTCTTATACATATTGCTTTGCAATTTGTAATGCCGCTGATGCAGCCATTCCGTATGGCCCCATCATACTAAGCGCTCCTGACGCAAGGTTAGCATAGTTACTAAATGTACTATTGCTAGACTGGTTAGCTGCATAAGCTTGAGCGTTGTAGTTGTTTCCTGCTGAACTGTTTTGTTGTGAGCCGGTTATGTAATTTAGGATGTTTGAATTCATTTGGTTTTGAATATCTTGTAAAAATCCTAAATAAGTATACCTTTGAGCAAGTTCATTGCTTATAAGTTCATCACGTTTTGCAAGTACATCTTGTGCTAAATTGTTAACGGATTCTGCTCTTTTGGTTTCAATTTCGTTTAAATTATCCATAAATACTGAGTTGTCAAAGTTGCCAAATCTTGATGCAACATCTGTTTTCATATCTTCAAGCATTGGAGTGTAAATGTCATTGATTATCTTTTGACCATTTAGAGTGTATGCATCAAGTTGTGATTGTAAGTTCTTTTTAGTGTCATCATCAAAAATATTAATTTTTGACAGTGAATCTGCAAAAGACTTTTGAGCATATTCATAGGCTCTTCTTTCATCATCTGACATATTGTAGTTTGAGTTTATTGTGTTCCCATTTTGGGTAGTAGATGCTTTGTTCTCTCCGTTTATAGAGATTGTTCCTCCGGAATATGAGGGGTATTTTGAAGATTTTCCCATTTTTGTTCCTTTCCGAACAAAAATTTAATGAATTTTAAGGCGTTGATATAATATTATACCACGTGTACGCAAAATCTGTAAAGTTATTTTGTTTGAGGTATAATTTTGGTATGGAAAATTTAGATAGAATTAATGAGCTTGTAAAAAATAAAGAATTTGAAACCGCTAAAAAAGAGCTCAGCGGTTTGATAAAAGGTGATGAAAAAGATGTAGAAGCTTTGAAGTTGCTTGGACTTTGCCATGTTAATCTTGGAGAGTTTAAAGAAGGACAGGGAGTTTTTGAAACTGTTGTAAAATATAAAGATGATGCTGTAAGCTGGTTTTATCTTGCTAACTGTTATGATAATCAGGATGATTTCTTACATGCAATTGCAGCATATGAAGAAGTCCTTCGTATGAGAAGTGATTATGTCGATGCTTATAAGAATTTGGCTGTTGTTTATGTAAAAAATAAGGAACCTCAAAAAGCTGTTGATACTGTAAAAAAAGCTATGGCATACAGTCCTGAAGATTATACAATATACTATATTGCCGGTACAGCTTGTATGGCTTTGAAGAATTTTAATGAGGCAGTTGAATTTTTAGAGAAAGCTCTTGAACTTAATCCTGAACATTCGCAGTTATACAACAATTTGGGTACTTGTTATGTTACTTTGGGTAACCTTGACAAGGCTTATGAAAACTTTTTGAAGGCAAGTGAGTATGATTCTAAAAATTCTATTACTTACTTTAATATAGCTTCTATTTTACAGCTTCAAAACAAGCATAAAGAAGCTTGTGAATTTTTCAAAAAAGCTTATATTATTGAACCGCAAGATAATTATCTTGTTGCATTAGCTCTTTCTGAAGTTAAGTCTGAACAATTTGAAGAGGCAATAAGACATTATAAAATTCTGGTTTCTCATCATCCGGAAAAACCTAATTTTCAATACAATCTTGCGTGTTGTTATGACGCTATAGGTGATTATACAAGTGCTGTCGGAATTTTAGCTCATCTTGTGCTATTAAATCCGAAATCAGTTTCTATGCTAAGAAAGCTTGCCAGCATTTACGTTAAAGTTGGGCAGTTTATGAGTGCAAAAGATCTTTATGAAAAGATTCTTATTCAAGGTAATGTGTCTTTTGAAATTTACTATGAATTTGCTCATTTGTGCGTAAAAACTAACGATATGGACAGAGCTGAAAAAATATTGAAAAAAGTTGTGGAACTTAAGGCTGATTTTGCTCCTGCTCATAAAGATTTGGGCGTTTTGTATTTGAGTAAGAGATTGTTTGACTATGCTCAAGATGAATTTAACAAAGCTTTGGAAATAGCTCCTAACGATTTTGATATTTTATTTGAATATGCTAATTATTTGCATTCTACTACAGATTTTGCAAAAGCTGATGAATATTACAGTAAAGCTTTAAGTATTAATCCTGATAGTATTGATGCTTTGGGTTTTTCTGCTTTGAATAAAATTCATTTGAAGCAATTTGATGTTGCTTTTGAACAAATTTCAAAAGTCTTGAAAAGACATTCTGAAAATGGATTTATGTATTATGTTGCAGGAAAAATTAAGTTCTTACAAAAAGATTTTGAAGATGCAAAAATGTATCTTATCAAATCTTATGAACTTGAAAAAACTCATGACGTGGAAAACCTTTTGGGCCTGTGTTACTACGAGTTGGGCAACTATTCTCAAGCAAACAATATTTTCCAAAGTATGCTTAAAGAAAACCCATTGAATGTTAATCTTTTATTGAGTAGTGCTAGATGCTATGACAAACTCGGAGACAAAGATTCCGCTTTAAAAGCATTGGACAAAGTTGTTGATGCGTTCCCTGAATGCGAAGAAGCTCAGGAAATGATTAGACAAATATCATAAATTTGAGTACCCAAAAAGCCGGTCTGTATTTATGACCGGTTTTTTGTAAAACATTTTAAATGCTTTTTATACTCTCAATTAATTTAACCATTATGATTGTTTTTTATATCAAACCTAAAACTTTTCTGTACCAAGAAAATGTTTCTAATTCAGAACCGTTAAATGTTGTTTTTAGGCATTGATTTTTTAAATAGTTTTCAAATTCGTCATTGAATTTTGATTTAGTTCTTTTTTCCTTTGTTGTTTTAGAAACTAACACTGTCATAGCAATACTCCTTTTGATTTCCCATTAGCGACCACATATATAATCCTTTTTTGTGATTATAACATATATCAAGTTCCTTTTGTATAATTCGCAAGTATTACAAAACGCAAGATTAAGACAGGATGATGAATTGCGGATGTAAATTTTTGTAAAGAATTTTAGATGCACTCTCGACATAAAAATATTAACTGTAGTATAAGGAATTTTCAATTGTCATATTAGGTAAATTTGGAATTATTTTTTTTATGTTAGAATATGAATTGTGATTTTGATTGGCGAAAATATTCATGTTATTTCTAAATCTGTTCAGAACGCATTGATCGAGCGTAATGAAGAGTATATTTCTGATTTAGTAAGTATTCAAGGGAACATGGATTTTGTAGATTTAAATGTTGGGCCTGCTAAGAAAGGTATGGATGGGATTTTACCTTGGCTTGTTGAAATTGTTTCAAAAAATTGTGATTTAGGGATATCTTTTGATACTACTAATATTTCTGAAATGGCGCTTGGACTTAGAAGTTTTAGTGGAAAGAATTTTATAAATAGCGTAAGTCTGGATTATGATAGGATTAATCCTTTATGTGATTTGGCTGTAGAACATAGTAGTAATTTAATAGCTTTAACATTGAGCAAAGAAAACGGTATTCCTAAGACATCTGACGGAAGATTAGAAATAGCTTTTGAAATTTATGAAAAATGTTTAGAAAATGGAGTTAAAAGCGATAATTTATTTTTTGACCCGTTAATTTTGCCGATATGTATTGATCAATCTCAGGCAACAGAGGCTTTAAACACTATAAAAATGATAAAGGAAAGTTTTGATCCTCCAGTAAAAACTCTTGTGGGGCTTTCAAACATTTCAAACGGTTCTCCCCTAGAGGTAAGACCGTTGCTTAACAGAGTTTTTGCGGTTTTAGCATATGGTGCAGGTCTGGATAGTGCAATTGTAGATGCAAAGGATTCTGAACTTGTAAGAATAATGAGAATGTTTGACAAATCTTCTTTAGATTCTGATGTTGATAGGTTGTATTTTGACTTGGCAGGAATGGTTAGAGATTTCGGAGAGATTGAAGATATCTCATATGATGAAAATGATATAGAACAGGTGAAAATAATTAAAGCAGCAAAGGTTCTTTTGAATAAAGAAGTTTATTCTCACAGCTTTACACAAATATAGTTTTTTGTTAAAATATTGTTATTAAACACGGGTTATGGTTGTTGTGAGAAAAAAAGTATATAATATTATCACGACAGTTTAAAAAAGGAGAATATCATTATTAAGAATAAGTTATTAGTTTCGGCATTTGTATCTTTATTATTGTCAGGTGTTCAGGTTCAGGCTATGACTCCGGAAGTTAATTCTTTATATCAACAGGCATGTTCCGCAGAATATAAAGAAGACTATAAAACTGCTGTGGAAAAACTGATTCAGGCAATAAATATTTCAAATAATGATGTGATGTTATACACAAAACTTGCAGGTGTGTATAGTGAAATGGGAGAATATGACAAAGCTCTTTCAGCTTACGCAAAAGTTGCATCTCTTAAACCTAATGATGGTTATATTTATATAAGTGTTGGAAATATATACGAAAGTCAAGGTAAGTACAAAGAAGCTTTGGAGGCTTATAATAAGGTTGCGCAGATGTGCCCTGAATATTTGTATAATTATTTGAATATTGCGAATGTTGAATATCAGTTAAGGGATTATCAAGCTGCTATTGATAATTATAATAAATTTTTGGCTACATATTCTCAACACTGGGATGCACGTGAAAACCTAGCTAACTCTTATGTGAGAAGTGAAAATTACCAAAGCGCTGCTAATGAGTACGAAAATCTTTATGCTAGGAATCCTGTAGCTTTTAAAGACTATTCAGATTATGGTTTAGCCCTTTATAGATTGAAAGATTATGAAAAAGCTTCAGGATTTTTGGAAAAAGCTGTGGAACGTGAACCTGAAAATATTTCTGCTAGGATTAGCCTTGCTCTTTCTTATCAGGAATTAGATAAAAATGATTTAGCATTAGCACAATATGATGCAGTTTTCAGGCAACAACCTGCGTTAAATTCCTTACGTTTAGATTATGGGAACTTGCTTGCCAATATGGGTAAGGATCAGGCTGCCATAGAAAATTATAAAATTTATATTGCAAATTATCCTCAAGATGCAAGAGCTTATCAAAACATAGGTGTTGTTTATAAAAGAATGAACAAGCTTGATGATGTTATTTTTAACTATGAAAAAGCTTTAGAATTACAGAAGGATAAAAAGGATATTGAACTTGAGGAAGACTTAGCTGAGTGTTACCATCTTAAAAAAGATTATCCTAATGCTTTGAAGTATTACGATGCAGTTCTTCTTGTAAAAAAGGATGATTATAACTTGAAATATAACAAGGCTCTTGTTTTGCATGGTATGGAAAAATATTCTGATGCGATAGCTATTTATGAAGAGCTTTTAAAACAAAAAAGTAATCCTGATATTCAAAATAATTTAGCTATGGCTTTGACAGCTCAAGGGGAAGATTTTTTGAATGCAAAAAATTATTCTCTTGCGACATCATCATTTGAACGTGCAATTGAACTTGGCTCTAAAGATAGTTATGCATATTATAGTCTTGCAAAAACATATAGAGCTTGTGGTATGAATGATAAAGCTACTGAATTTTATGAAAAAGCTATTGCGTTAGCTCCTGATAAAACTCAGTATAGTGAAGAGTTTGCGGAATTTATTTCAGATTCAAATAAACCGGTAGATATCAAAATTTCTTCTGAAAATTCTGCTAATGAAGACTTTGAGATAAAAGATGTCACTCTTTCTATGGATTCTGTAAAAGATGATACCCAAGACAGAGTTGCGTCTAGTAGAAGCTTTATTTCTGCCGGAGATGAAGACTACAAGAAACAAAATTATGACGATGCAATAAAAAATTATCAAAGTGCTTTGCAAGCAAATCCGTCAGATGAAATTACTCTGTTAAAGGTCGGTAATATCTACAAAATGAAAAATGATAACAAAAATGCTCTTGATTCTTATAAGAAGGCTATAGTTGTAAATCCAAACTACTCTGATGGTTGGTTTAATTTAGGCCTTGTTTATGCAGGTGATGGTAATACATCTAAAGCAAAAGAGTGTTTCCATAGAGTAATTACTCTTGATCCTAATTATGGATATGCCTACTACGCATTAGCTATCGCATATGAACAAGATGGAAATAAAAAAGAAGCTATTAATAATTACAAAATATTTTTGACTCATAATAAAGATATGGCAGTATCAAAGACTGTTATTGAAAAAATTAAAACTTTGGAAAAATGAAGAAACTGATTGCTGTCATATTTTTAATACTGTTTTTTACTACAGCTTGTTCTGTAAAACGTGCAGGTATTTTGTTTAACAAATATCCGATTACAGCAGAAAATATATATGATAACCAGACTGTATTCCCTGTCGGATCGAGGATATATTATGTTGTCGTTATGCCCAAAAAAGTTGAATCACGTTATCTTTATATGCAAATTGTTAAAAAAGATAATAAGTATGGGCAGTTTGGGTATAACCTTATTCAAACAAGGAATATAAGATTAAAAGATGAAGAGATTAATTATTTTACAGATTATTTTGTTTTAAATGAAGATGGATATTATTTTATGAGAATATATTCCAAAGATAATCCACATAAAGTTCTTGCATCTGCCGAATTTTATGTGTCAAAATAATTTTAATAGGATTTTTTAAGGAGAAGAATACAAAGTATGGATATGAAACAATCTTTATTAATCAGTAGTATAATAATTTTAGGCATCTTAGGTGTTTTATTCGGTTATTCTTTACATCAAAATAATTTGCAGATGCATAAGAATTACACTGAAGCACAAGATGCTTTTAGAAATTCAAATTTAGTTGAGGCTGAAAAATTACTAGAAGGTAAGCCGCCTAGAGATATTTCAAGAGATTTTTATATTCTAAAGTATAATGTGCAGATGAATTTGAATAAGTTATATCAGGCCGAAGAAACTTGTAATGAGCTGCTTAAACTTGATCCTAAAGATGCCTTTAGCAACTACTTGTTGAGTCTTGTATATTACAATACAGGTGATAATGAAAAAACTGAATTATATCTTAAAAATTCTGTAAAATATGCTCCTGAAAATGTGGACTATAAAGTCGCTTTGGCTAATTTTTATACGAATGTGGGCAAAGATGATGAAGCAATAAAGTTGTTTTTAGAATTGAAAGATTTAATTCCTGGATATGAAGTAGCTTGGGCAACTATAGCTTCTATTTATGAAAATCGAGGAGATTTTGAAAATGCTCTCAAATACAGAAAAGAGGCTGCTGAAAAGTTTAAGGATAATGCATATGACTTGTATATGCTTGCAAAATTGTATAGCAGAATGGGAGACAAACAACTTGCCGCAGAATATTATGCAAAGACTGCAAAAATTGATATTAACGGGAATACAGATGCAAAATCAAAATATTTTGAAATAACAGGAAAGCCTTATCATTCCGCTCCTCAATTTATCAGTCAAAGTATTCCATTTGAAAGTTTGAATGGTTTGATGATAATTACAGCTTATGTAGATGGTATTCCCGGGAGATTTTTAGTTGATACTGGTGCTTCAACATCTTTGGTGTATTCAAGTTTTGTAAAAAATAAAAATCTTCCGGCAAAGACAAATATTTTTGGAATTACTCAGTCTGCAAACGGTACAAAATCTGTGGTGCCTATTGCTAACTTCGATATAAAAATAGGGACAATGGAGTTTAAAGACCTAAAAACATTCATAATGCCAACTGAAAATAAAGCTTTTGATGGTATTATAGGAAATGATATTTTACAAAAAGTTGATTACTTTGCTGATAGACAACGAAAAGTAATTACACTCCGACAAATACGTTAATAAAATATAAAAAAAACGGAGGAAAAATCCTCCGTTTTTTTTATTCTGTTAAAAACAAAATTTATTCTGCAGAATCGTTATTGTCTAACAGACTTGTTTGAGAAACGTTACTTTGAGCTTCTTGAGCGTCCATAGCTGCAACGTCTTTTTTAACCTGTTCATCTTCATCAGGGTTCAAAATCTTATTTACAGATACAACTGTATCATTTTCAGTTAAGTTTTGAGCTCTTACACCTGTTGCAGGTCTTCCCTGACGAGAAATTGAGCCGGCATTTAATCTTGTTACAACTCCGTTAGCTGTTACCATCATGATATCGTCAGATTCTTTTACGATAGTCAATGCAACAAGTTTTGATGATGTCGATTTGAATTTAGTTGCAATCAAACCTATTCCGCCTCTGTTTTGACTTCTGAATTCTGATAATTTTGTACGTTTACCAAAACCGTCTGAAGTTACTACAAGCAGGTCTGCATCATAATCGCGAGGAACGATGTCACAACCTACAATTTCATCACCTGTACGTAATTTCATTGATGTTACACCTCTTGCACTTCTGCCTAAAGGTCTTAAATCTTCAATAGGGAATCTAATTGCCATACCGCAAGAAGTTCCGATAATGATTTCATCTCTTGCAGTTGCAAGTTTTACCCAATTCAATTCATCATTTTCTTCTAATCCGATTGCAATGATTCCGTTTCTTCTGATATTTGCAAAATTATCTAATTCAATACGTTTAATATAACCTTTTTTAGTCAACATGATTAAATTCAATTCGTGTGAGAATTGACTTACAGGAACTACTGCTGTAATTCTTTCATCTTGATCAATAGGAAGAACGTTTACAATAGGTAATCCTTTAGCCTGACGTCCGCCTTCTGGGAAGTCATATACATTCAAGCTGTATACGGTTCCTTTAGAAGAGAAGAATAACACTTTGTCATGCATCATAGCAGTGAAGAAATGTTGAATATCATCATCTTCTTTTGTTTTTATGCCTGATTTACCTCTTGTAGCACGATTTTGTCTTTCAAATGTATCTAAAGAAATACGTTTTAAATATCCTTGGTGAGTAATAAACACTGCCATAGGAGTATTTGGAGTTAAATCTTCAATAGTTACTTCTCCTTGTTCAGGAAGAATTTGTGTTTTTCTGTCATCGCCGTATTTTTCTTTATCTTCCAAAAGTTCTCCCTTAATGATATCAAGGATTTTTTGTCGGCTAGCAAGAATATCTTCATATTCCGCAATTTTCTTAACTAATTCATCATATTCAGCTTTAACTTTGTCTTGTTCCAATCCTGACAATCTTCTCAATTGCATTTCAAGGATTGCATTAGATTGGTCTACGTCAAGTCCAAAGCGGCTCATTAATCCCACTCTTGCATCATCGGTTGTTTTGGATTTTTTGATAAGTTCAATTACTTCATCAATAGAACCAAGAGCGATGATCAAACCTGCTAAGATGTGAGCTCTTATTTTAGCTTTTTTCAAGAAGAAAATAGTTCTTCTTGTAACAATTTCAACTCTGTGTTCTACGAATTCTGACAGAACTTCGTATAAATTCATCAACCTAGGTTGTTTGCCGCATAATGCAAGCATGTTAACCCCGAAAGTTGTTGCAAGTTGGGTATATTTAAATAAATTATTTTTAACAACATCAGGTTTTGCGTCACGTTTTAATTCAATAACTATACGCATACCTTCTCTGTCAGATTCGTCTCTAATATCTGAAATTCCATTGATTCTTTGGTCTTTAACAAGTTCTGCTATTTTTTCGATGAGAACTGATTTATTTACCTGATAAGGGATTTCAGTTACAACGATTGCTGTACGAGCCTGTCTTCCGCCGCCGCCTGCAATTTCTTCAAAGTTTGCAACAGCTTGCATTTTAATTGATCCTCTACCGGTCTCGTATGCTTGTTTAATATCATTTAAGCCTATAATTGTTGCAGCGGTAGGAAAATCTGGCCCTTTTATGTATTCCATCAACTCAGAAACAGTAATGTTAGGGTTATCAATTAAGGCAACAGTACCGTCAACAATTTCACAAAGGTTGTGAGGAGGAATATTTGTTGCCATACCTACTGCAATACCTGAAACACCATTTAACAAAAGCATTGGAAGTCTTACTGGCAATACAGAAGGTTCTTGTAATGAACCGTCGAAGTTAGGTTCAAATTCAACTGTTTCGCAATCAATATCAGCAAGCATTGATTGAGTAATTTTATGCATTCTTGCCTCTGTATAACGCATTGCCGCTGCCCCGTCACCGTCAACTGAACCAAAGTTGCCATGACCATCTACAGTTAAGTAACGAGTAGAAAAATCTTGAGCCATACGAACTAATGCTTCATATACAGCGGTGTCACCATGAGGGTGGTATTTACCTAAAACTTCACCGACAATACGTGCACATTTCTTAAAAGGTTTGTCAGGAGTCATTCCAAGTTCATTCATAGCGTATAAAATACGTCTGTGAACCGGTTTTAAACCGTCACGAACATCCGGTAATGCACGTCCTACGATTACACTCATAGCATAATCTATATATGAGCGTTTCATTTCTTCTCTTATATTTACAGGAACAATCTTCCCATCAGCAAACATATTTTGTTGATTACTCAATCTTCTATCCTCCAGTGTCTGTTTTATTATTATTATACTACAAACAAGAGGTTTAGGGTAATTTTAAATTAATCTTTACAAATTAATTTAATCAACTTTATATTTTGGAGCTTCTTTGTTGACTAATTCCATGTATTTTTTGTTATTTTTTTCTGCAAATTCAATAGCTTTTTTTCGAGCTTCTTCTTGACCGTTTAGTTCAGATGCGTAGAATCTTTTTGAGAATCCGAACTTATCTAATCCTTTTGTTGCTGCAGGTTGGTATATTGCGGTTGTGTATTCGTAGTATTCTTTCGATTGAGGATATGTGAGGTATCCTACTATTGCAGCATCAGGGTAGACAAGTACTGATGCTCCTTTGGTCTCTTCTTGAATTTGGTGTGCAAACTGAGCTGCTGCATCTGTAGGATTTGTTAAATCAGGAAAGTTTGATAATTGAATTTTTGTATGCCAGTTGCCTATGTTTTCATTTTTTAGTAAGTATTCATAGTTTTTTGTTTTACTGTCTGGATTTGAAAGTAAGTAAGTTTCTTTGTCGAATTTGATTTTATCCACTTGCGCAATTGCAGAAGTTTGAGCAAGTAAAAATATATTCATAATTAAAAGTAGTATTTTGGGTAAGTTTTTCATGGTAAATTCTCCTCTTCTTATTTTCAATAATAACTTTTTTGATTATTAACTTATTTTGTTAATAAATCCATTAGCCTTTTTGTTAATAGATAATTTTGTAGTATAATACTAGATGTAGGTAAGGAGAGGATATGCCATTTGAATTTGAAAGACAAAGTATCAGTGATGTGATTCTTGTAAAACCAAAAGTTTTTGGTGATAATCGCGGTTTTTTTATGGAAACTTATAAAAAAACAGAGTTTTATGCAAATGGGATAGATATAGAATTTAATCAGGACAATCATTCAAAATCAACTGCAAGAGTTTTGCGTGGATTGCATTATCAAAAAGCGCCTTATGCTCAAGCAAAATTGGTAAGATGTTCTTTGGGTAGAATATATGATGTGGCAGTTGATATAAGACCGGAATCAAAAACTTTTGGGAAATATGTTAAAGTAGAATTGTCTGACATAAATAAACATATGTTATATATTCCTGAAGGTTTCGCTCACGGTTTTGTTGTACTTTCTGACGAAGCAGAACTAATTTATAAAGCAAGCGGAGAGTACAATCCTCAAGCAGATAGCGGAATTCTTTGGAATGATGAAGATATTAATATAGATTGGGGCATTGATTTTGAACCTATCTTGTCTGAAAAAGATAAAAAACAACCTAAGTTGAAAGAGGTAATAAAATGAAAATTCTTGTGACCGGTGGTGCCGGATTTATTGGAAGTTGTTTTGTTAGGTATATGTTAAAAAATCATCCTGACTATAAGATTATAAATTTGGATGCTTTAACTTATGCAGGGAATATTGAAAACCTTGATGATGTAAAAGATAATCCTAATTACAGATTTGTGCATGGTAATATTTGTGATAAAAGACTTGTTAGAGATATTGTAGATACTGTTGATGCAGTCGTGAATTTCGCTGCAGAGTCTCATGTTGATAGATCAATTACCGGACCTGAAATTTTTATCGAAACTAATGTCCAAGGGACTTTGAATTTACTTCAGGCTGCAAAAGAGTCTAAAATTCATAGATATTTGCAAGTATCTACTGATGAGGTATACGGTACTTTAGGTAAAACAGGATATTTCACAGAGACAACACCTTTAGCTCCTAATAGCCCTTATTCTGCGTCTAAGGCTTCTGCAGACATGTTAGTAAGAGCATATTATGAAACATACAATATGCCTGTGTTGACCACAAGATGTTCAAATAATTATGGGCCTTATCAATATCCTGAAAAACTTATTCCATTCTTTATTTCACAGTTATTAAAAGGTGAAAAAGTCCCTGTGTATGGTGATGGGATGAATGTAAGAGATTGGCTTTATGTTTATGATCACTGTGCAGCAATAGATACGGTATTACACAAAGGTAGAGTAGGTGAAGTCTACAACGTTGGTGGGCACAACGAAAAAACTAATTTGGAAATAACTCATCTGATTTTGGATGCGATGGGTAAGGATGAGTCCTCTATCAAGTATGTAGATGATCGCCTTGGGCATGATAGACGATATGCAATTTGTAATGACAAGATACAGTCAGAACTTGGTTGGAAACCTTCATTAACTTTTGAAGAAGGTATAAAAATAACTATAGATTGGTATTTAAACAATCAAGATTGGATGAAAAGTATTGAGGCTAAAAAGGAATTGGTATAATGAAGGTATTGGTAACAGGTGCAAAAGGTATGTTAGGGCAAGATTTATGCCCTATTCTTGAAGATGTCGGTGCATTCGTAATTGAGACAGATGTAGATACTTTAGATATTACAAATGCTGAACAAGTAAAAAATGTTTTGACTGACATCAGACCTGATTTGGTTATTCATTGTGCAGCTTATACAAATGTTGACAAGGCAGAAGAAGATTTGAAGACTGCGGAATTAATAAATGTTACCGGCACAGAAAATGTAGCTGATGCTTGTGCAAAACTTGGAATTACACTTGTGTATATTTCTACTGATTATGTGTTTGATGGAAATAAACAAGAACCTTACACTCCTAACGATATGCCAAATCCTATTAATAATTATGGAATGACAAAATATGAAGGGGAAGAAGCTGTAAGAAGCTTATGCGAAAAGTATTATATTGCAAGAACTTCATGGCTTTATGGCCATCATGGGAAAAATTTTGTTGAAACAATGATATCAATGGCGGATAGAGAATCTGTAAATGTCGTTGATGATCAAATTGGTTGCCCGACTTGGACTGTAGAATTTGCAAATGGAATTGTTAAATTGCTTTCAAAACCTTATGGGACTTATCATGTTTGTGGATCCGGATATACAAGTTGGTATGGTTTTGCAAAAGAAATATATTCACAAATGGGTTTGGATGTTAACTTAAAACCTTGCAAAACAGAACAATTCCCTCGCCCTGCAAAGCGTCCTGCGTACAGTGTGATGGATAATGATAAAATTTGCAGAAGTTGGCAAGCTGCTTTAAAAGATTATATTGAGTTGCGTAATACGTAATTTGGAATATATGTCGATGCAGTGTGTTGCAAAATATCCGCTTTACAATTATAATTTACTTTAAAGTGAGGTATTCTATGAAAGGTATTGTATTAGCAGGTGGTGCAGGCACAAGATTACATCCAAGTACTATTGCTGTATCAAAACAACTTTTGCCGATTTATGATAAGCCGATGATTTATCATCCTATTTCTGTTTTGATGTTGGCAGGAATCAGAGACATTCTTATTATTTCTACACCTGTTGATTTGCCTAATTTTAAAAGACTTCTTGGGGATGGAAGCCAGTTTGGAATAAGTTTTTCTTATAAAGAACAGCCTTCTCCTGATGGGCTTGCTCAGGCCTTTATTCTTGGGGAAGAATTTATAGGAAATGATGATGTAGCACTCGTATTAGGAGATAATATTTTTTATGGCGGAGGCTTCTCAGGTAAATTAAAAAATGTTGTTGAAAATACTAAGTTGCATGGTGGAGCAACTGTTTTTGGTTATCCTGTTAAAGATCCTCAAAGGTTTGGAGTCGTTGATTTTGACTGTAATGGTAAAGTGCTTTCAATAGAAGAAAAACCAGCTAAGCCAAAATCAAATTATGCTGTTACCGGTCTTTATTTTTATGATAATAGAGTTGTTGAATTTGCAAAAGAATTAAAACCGTCTCCAAGAGGAGAATTGGAAATTACTGATTTGAACAACATTTATCTTAGAAACGAGATGTTGAATGTAGAACTTCTTGGAAGAGGTTTTGCTTGGTTAGATACAGGTACTCACCATTCTTTATTGCAGGCAAGTCAATACGTTCAGACTATTGAAGAAAATCAGGGAATTAAAATTGCTTGTCTTGAAGAAGTCGCTTTCAGAATGGGGTTTATTACAAAAGACGAATTGAGGGAAAATATTTCCAAGTATCCTGAAAATGATTATTTTAACTATGTAAGAAACATGTTGAATACGTAACTTAACATTGTTGTCATAAATTTGGTTTTAGCCTATAATTTTCCTTAGTATAGTGCAATTAAAAAAGAATTGGGATATAGTTTTAAGATTGCATTTCAGTATGGAATGAGGTGAGAACATGAATTTAGAACATATTAAAAAAGTTGACCCTGCTGTTGCAGAGCAAATAGAAAAAGAATTAGAAAGACAACAAAATACTATAGAACTTATTGCGAGTGAAAATATTACATCACAAGCAGTTATGGAAGCTTGTGGAAGTGTTCTTACCAATAAGTATGCTGAAGGCAAACCACATAAGAGGTTTTATAACGGATGTGAATGCGTTGATGTGATTGAAGAATTGGCTCAAAAAAGAGCTTGTGAACTGTTTCACATGGATCATGCAAATGTTCAGCCTCACAGTGGAGCTCAAGCTAACATGGCTGTATTTATGTATTTGCTTAAACCGGGTGATAAGGTTTTAGGTATGGATTTGTCAAATGGTGGACACCTTTCTCATGGTTCACCTGTTAATTTTTCCGGAATGTATTTCGATGTAAAAAGTTATGGAGTGGATGAAAACGGAAATATTGACTATGAAAATGTCAGGAAGATGGCTCATGAACATAAACCTAAGTTAATAATTTGCGGTGCAAGTAATTACTCAAAGATTATAGATTTTAAAAAGTTTAGAGAAATAGCTGATGAAGTTGGTGCATATTTGCTTGCTGATATTGCCCATATTGCCGGACTTGTCGCAGCAGGGCTTCATCCTTCTCCTGCAGGGTATGCTCAATTTGTTACAACAACAACTCACAAATCTTTGAGGGGGCCTAGAGGGGGTATTACTATGTGTGATGCTGAACACGCTCAAGGAATTGATAAGGCTATATTCCCCGGAATACAAGGCGGACCTTTAGAACATATTGTCGCTGCAAAAGCTGTAGCATTATTAGAAGCCTCTAAACCGGAATTTAAATCTTATGCGGAACAAATTTTGAAAAATGCAAAAGCACTTGCTCAAGGGCTTATGGATGAAGGTATGGATATCGTAGGTGGAATGACAGAAAACCACCTTATGACATTAGATTTGAGAAAAACCGGTAAAACAGGTAAAGATATGGCAAACGTTCTTGAAAGGGTCGGAATTACTGCCAATAAAAATACAGTGCCTAATGATCCTCAAAGTCCTTTTGTTACAAGTGGTATAAGATTAGGTGTACCGGCAGTTACAACAAGAGGTTTTAAAGAAGAAGATATGACAGAAGTTGCAAAAATTATTGCATCTGCAATATTTTCGTCAGATAATGAATTGGGCTTACAAAATTTAAGAGAACGTTCACTTAAATTATGTAAAAAATACCCGCTGTATGAAGACTAAAAGAGGTAATCCTCTTTCATGTTATAAAAAGGATAATATATGCTAATTAAATTAACTCATGCTCATATAATAGGAACTGTAATAGCATACCTTATAGGTGTGTGTCTTGTACCTTTGGTAATAAGTTTTTCTAAAAAAGAAGGTTTGGTAGACCTTCCTAATGAAAGAAAAATTCATACAAAGCCAATTTCAAGAATAGGTGGAGTTGCTATTTGGGCAAGTACGATGCTTACTTTTTTGTGCTTGGTATTTATGAGTTATTATCCTTATGGAAGTCTTCTTTCAGGAATTTTGCTTGGTGGTTCATTAATGTTTTTGTTAGGACTTGTGGATGATATTTATAACTTGGATGCGAAATTTAAGTTGTTTTTGCAAGTTTCTATTGCGACATTAGTTTATTTACTTGGTGTACAGATAAATAATATACCGTTTTTAGGTGACATAGGAATATTTTCTTATCCTATAACATTATTGTGGATAGTTGGTATTTCTAATGCTTTAAATTTTATCGATGGTGTAGACGGTCTTGCGGGATCTGTAGTTACAATTAATGCTGTTACTTTAGCTGTAATTGCAGTGGCAATGACTCCTCCTAATCCAATAAGTGCTCTAATCGGATTTATTCTTGCAGGTTCAATGTTGGCATTTCTTACATATAACTTTAATCCTGCAAAAATATTTATGGGAGACAGCGGAGCTTTGTTTTCAGGATTTCTGCTCGCAACAATTTCGATTACAGGCGTTATGAAGGCTGCTACTTTAGCAATTTTGTTACCTTTCTTGGTTTTAGCTGTTCCTATTATGGATATTACTTTTTCTTCATTGAGAAGAATTGCTAAAGGAAAGTCACCTTTTGTTGCAGACGCTGAACATATTCACCATAAGCTTTTACATGCAGGTTTTTCTCAGAAGAAAACTGTTATGATTCTTACTTCTGTTGCAATAATTGCAGGTGCTTTGGCATCATTATTCATGGGAAGTCAAACAATTAAACATTACTTTGTCTATATAGTCGCAATTGTAATTATAATGTTGTTATTAAACTTTATAAAAGTATTGACAAAAAAATAATTATGTGTTATCATCCCACATGGATTTAATTACTCAGTTTTGATATTGGTCGTTTTCACGAAGAAATTTCAAAATATTTAAGTGTAAATCTGCTATATAAAGGACTTGAAGTTGAGTGTAAAAACTCAATAGAGAGTGAGTGTATGTTTATTAGTTAAGTAAAGGTTTATTAGCTATGACAGTAAGTGCAGTTGGACAAAGTGAAAACAGTCGTTTAAGTACAATCGTTAAATCTACAGCTATTGGGACTGCTGCAGGATATTCTTTGAAATATTTGTGGCCGGTAACAAAACAGGAAGATGATTTTAATCGTCGTACTGTTATCAATTATTGCCGTAAAGTTACAAATAAACAGTGTGTTGAAGAATACAAGAGCAACCCTAATCCGTCAAAAGCTCAGGATATGTTTATAAAAATGATAGAAACTGAGGACAAAACTAAAAAAGATGCGTTTTCTCTTTCAAATATAACTAAAAAAGTTAATCAACTCGGTGGAGAAGATTCTGCAGCGGGTAGAGAATTCAGAAATATTATTCGTTATGTAAACGAAACATCAAAAGATATGACAAAACGTTTTGCTACAGCATATCACGTTATGTTAAAACTTAGAAGACCAGCTACTCCGTTCCTTGTTGTCGGTGCAGGTTTGGGATTCTTGGCAGGATTTGCTCACAATGTCATGAAAGATGATGTTGATGCGTAAAATTTATATTTTTTCACCAAAAAAATATAGGCTGAATTTTTTAATTCAGCCTTTTTTTTATGTTAAATTATTTCTCCTTTTAAATACCAAGTTTTAGCACCTGTAATTTTTACGTTTACGAATTCACCTGTTAGATCTTTATCACAAGGAATATGTACTGTTTTAAAGTTTCTTGTTTTTCCTGTATTAATCATTTTACCTTTATGTTCATAGAAATTTTCAACCAATACTTCCATTTCCCTGTTTACATATTTCAGGTTAGATTTTAGGCAGTTCTCTTGGATTTTCTTATTTAATCTTTGAAATCTTTCATTTTTAACATCTTCAGGTATATATTTATCAACCCATCTAGCAGCAACTGTTTTTTCTCTTGGAGAATATGCTGCAACATTTGAATAATCTAGTTCAAATTCATCAATTGCAGTAAGCGTTTCTACAAATTGTTCTTCTGTTTCTCCGGGAAATCCTGCTATAAAATCACTTGTAATAGTTACATCCGCTATTTTTTCTCTAACTTTTTTTACTATTTCTGCGTACTCTTCTCTTGTATAGCGTCTATTCATAGCTTTTAAGACTTCTGTACTGCCTGATTGCATTGGAATGTGAAAATATTCGCACACTTTATCAAGCTCAAGGGCAGTTTGTATTAATTCGTCTGTTATATCCGTAGGATAAGAGGTAACAAAACGAATTCTAAATTTTCCTTCAAGAGCGTTTAAATCTTTTAAAAGTTCTGCAAGTCGGTAATTTTTATCTTTAAAATCTTTACCGTAGCTGTCTACGTTTTGTCCTAGTAAGGTTATTTCTTTAAATCCTGCATCCAAGGCATCTTGAGCTTCTTTAATTATTATTTCCGGTTGTCTTGATCTTTCTCTACCTCTTGTGTATGGAACTATACAGTAAGTACAGAAATTGTTACATCCTTCTGTAATCGGAATCCAAGCATTGACTCCTTTAACTCTTTCTATTTCGTATTTTTTTGCAAGATCGTCTTCCGTAGAGTTAGTTTCTGTACATTCGCAAACTTTTTCTCCGTTATTAATTCTTTTAATTATTTCTGGTAATGAATATATTTTATGTGTGCCCAGAACAAAGTCTACGTATGGAGCACGTTTAAAAATTTCTTGAGCTTTTTGTTGTGCTACACATCCGCAAAAACCTATTTTTATGTTTTTACCTTCCTTTTTCCATTTACCCCAAGTTCCCACAGCACTGAATGCTTTATCTTCAGAAAGCTGTCTTATTGAACATGTATTTATCATAAGTAAATCAGCTTGTTCAGGTTCTTTTGTTTCTTCGTAGTCAAAATGAGATAACATACCAAGCATTCTTTCGGTATCAGATTTATTCATTTGACATCCCATTGTATCAATAAAAACTTTTTTCATTTATTTGTTCCTGCTATTTACATCAACTATGTAAATTATAATACAAAAATACTTAATATACTTGACTTGAGCTATAAAAGATAATATTCTGGTAATATATGGTCTGAAAGGTGTTTGTTGTATGGGATTAAGCAGAAAAAATGTGTTGATGCTACTGGATGAGCGTACAGAAAAATACTCTGACAAAGTAGCTTTAGGGATGAAAAATCAGTATGGATGGAGGGAGTTTACCTATCGTGGAATTGGACTCATGTCCAGGAAACTTGCTCATTATTTGATTAGTAGTATTGAAGTAAAAAAAGGTGATAGATTAGCAATTTTATCTGAATCAAAACCTGAATATGGAGCTTGTGTTTTTGCTTCAGTTATTTCAGGTATGATTTCGGTTCCTTTGGATGTGAAACTTACAAAGTATGAGTTGAAGTCTATTTTATCCGATTGTGAACCTACTGTTATAATGGTATCGCGTAATTATATTGAAATGGCAAGATACCTAAAAGAAGAAATTAAGTCTGTAAAAGAGGTTATATTAATGGACGAACCTACTTACAGCATAAAAGAAAATAGTATTTATCAGTTACCTGACAATTATGAATGTAAGTGGCGTGTCAGAAGTTCAAAATCTACAGCGTTTATTATTTATACTTCAGGAACTACTGGTGCGCCTAAGGGAGTTGAAATTACGTTTTCAAATATGCTGGCGCAATTGGATGATTTAAAATATGCGTTAGATAGTATTTTGCCTTATGAACATGTAAATATATTATCAATTTTGCCTATGAATCATCTTTTTGAGATGACTGTAGGGTTCTCAACTTTTTTAAATTTTGGCTTTTCGGTGTATTATACTCCAAGTCTTAAACCGAAAGATATTTTGAGTATAATGCGAGAAAAGCAAATTGATTTTATGATTGTGGTGCCTGCATTCTTAAAACTTTTGAAAACAGGTATTGAATCTGAGTTGAATAATGCTCCTCGTTATGTAAAATCAATTTTTAATATAATGTTTGCAGTTGCAAAATTTATTCCATCTTATAGAGTTAAGAAGCTTATGTTTTCAAAGATTCATGAAAAATTCGGTGGCCATTTCTCAGGTTGTATATCAGGTGGAGCACCACTTGATGTTTCTGTCGGTGAGTTTTTTGAAAGAATTGGTATCAAAGTATATCAAGGTTATGGGCTATCAGAGGCAAGTCCTGTTGTTTCTGTAAATACAGATAGACGAGGAGATATTGCATCTGTAGGGAGACCTTTGAAAAGTTTTATTGCTAAAACAGATTCAGAAACTGGAGAGCTTATGCTAAAAGGTCCTTCTGTAATGAAAGGATATCACAATCATCCGGAAATTACTGCTGAAGTTATTGATTCTGAAGGATGGTTGCACACCGGAGATATTGCAAAAATTAGTAAGGAAGGACATATATATATTACTGGTAGAATAAAAAATATGATTGTGTTGTCCGGCGGGAAAAAAGTTTTTCCTGAGGAAGTAGAATCTGTTCTTGATAAAAGTTCATATTTCTCAGAGGTTTGTGTGCTTGGAGTTTCAAGAACTTTTGGTTCGAAAGATGGAACAGAGGAAATTGCTGCGGTTATAGTTCCTTCTGATGATATTGTACAAAAATATGATTGGGATACTGTTGAAAAACTGGTAAGAGATGAAGTTAAAAAATTATCTTTGAGGTTGACTGCTTATAAAAGACCTATTAATATAGTAGTTAGTAAAACTCCTTTGCCAAAAACTACTACAAGAAAAGTTAAGCGTAAAGAAGTTAAAGAACTTGTAAATGTATAATAGGAGCAAAAATGAAAAAAGTTATCTTGTTGAGTTTATTGTTGGCTGCCTCAGTTATGCCTATGGTTGCTGAAGATTTGAATGAATCAGAAAAATCAGTTGATACTCAGGCTGTACAGGAGCAGATTAATCTTCAAAAAGAAATTCCTGCAAGCTCAAAAGTTACAAAGATTAAATCGCTTCCTCCAAAGTGGACAGATTTTTGTGAGGCAGGTTACGAAAATGCTGTATACAAAAATAACCATGATGTATTTGATATATTTAGCTTTGTAAAATCTGAACGGGTTAAAAGAAACTATTGGGCAGAAAGAAGAGTAAGTTTTGAAAAATATCTCAAAACTTGTGACTCTTTGAATGAAACTGCTAAAGATAGTTGTTATGCAAAATTAGTAGAGTCCGAAAATCAAAAAAATGATTTATATAAAATTAAACGTAAAGAATTGTTGTACGAAAATAATATAGATATACAGCGAAGATAAAAAAAAGACGAGTTTTATAACTCGTCTTTTTAATAAGATTATGACATTTCAACTATGAAAAATATCTTTTTAAAAGTCCGTCAAAACCTTTTCCGTGACGTGCTTCGTCTTTAGCCATTTCATGAACTGTGTCGTGAATTGCATCGTAGCCTAATTCTTTTGCTCTTCTTGCAATTGCTAATTTGCCTTCGCAAGCTCCATGTTCAGCTTCTGCACGCATTTCTAGGTTTTTCTTAGTAGAATCAGTAACTACTTCACCTAGTAATTCTGCAAATTTTGCAGCGTGTTCAGCTTCTTCAAATGCATATCTTTTGTATGCTTCAGCAACTTCAGGATATCCTTCTCTTTCAGCAACTCTTGCCATTGCTAGGTACATACCTACTTCTGTGCATTCTCCTGTGAAGTGAGCTCTAAGACCTTCCATTACTTCTTTATCTTCTACAACGCCATCGCCTACTTTGTGTTCACAAGCATATACTTTTTCTCCACCGCCGATTTCGTTGAATGTTGTTGCTCCACATAGAGGGCATCTTTCTGGAGCTTTATCAGATTCTGTTGACCAGCCACATACTGTACATACGAATTTTGCCATTTTAACCACCTTTCTTAATTAAAAGTTTGTCTCTTTTCTACATGTTTTATAATACACTATAATATAAAATTTGTAAAGTAGTAATTATTATTATTTTTTCTCAAAATAATATATTTAATAAAGAAAAAGACCTCAATTTGAGGTCAAGGTTGGTTATTTTGGTTATGTTATAGTATTTCGTGTTATTTATTTTACATTTTTTATAATTATCCTGAAGCTCAAGATTTGCTAAGTGTTGATGAAAAGTTTACAAAACTTTATGATATTATGTTGTTATGATTGATAGATTAAGAAAATTTTTTCTTTCAAAAATTCTACGGAAAAAGTACTACAGGACAGGCAAATGCAATGCTTGCGGAAAATGTTGTACTCAAATTTATGTCAAACACTACAAGCATGTAGTAAGTGATAAAGAAGAATTTAAAAAATTGCAGTATCTTCATAGATTTTATACATATTTAAAAGTAATAGGAAAAGATGATATTGGACTTATTTTTGAATGTCAGAATCTGGATCCTGTAACCCATAAATGTAAAATTCACAGGACGCGCCCAGGGATTTGCAGAAGATATCCGCAGGAAGAGCTATTCTCAATGGGAGGTGCTCTGTCTGAGGATTGCGGTTACAAGATGGAACCTATTATTTCTTTTTCAGAAGTTTTAGAAAAAGAGTATAAAAAACATTTTAGATGACTTTTGTATTATTCAGTTCAATGATATCAAAAGTATCTTCCAATTTTGAATTTTTTGTTTTTTCAAGTACCACTTCTAGCCCGTCAGTAAGAGTATGGATTACAATATTTTCTCCTGAATTTTTATTTCCTGCAAGGATGGATGTGTCAATATCAGGTCTGTCACACAAAACATCCGCAAGTTTATTGACTGTCATGATTGTATCTGTACCCTTTTTACTTTTTATTTCTGCACCGCCAATAATCCAAGCTGTAAGTTTGTCTTTTGATTTAACTGTAAGTTCGGTGACTTTGTTTACGATATCATTGATTAAATTTCCAACTTCTCCTGAGGTAGGGATAAATTTTAAAAATCCATCTTTTTCAGATCTTACTAAAACTATGAGATTTCTATCGTCTACACTAGTGGTAAATGTTTGACCATTTATAAGATTATATTCGTTTTCCGGTTTTAAATTTCTTGATTTTCTAATTGTAGTTCCAATTGCTTTACTATATTTTAGGGGATCTCTAATTAATTTTGTTTGTCCTTGAAAACTTATTTTGTCCATATGTAACTCCTTTTGTAATTTAAATAAAAACGAACAAAAATTTTTTTGCTACTTTCAGGCAATGAAAAAAAACACATTGTCGTTTAACCTGAATATGTAGACCAATAAGAAAGGCTGGTAAAAGTGAAAAATATCTTTTTAATAATAGTTTCTATGATAATGGCAATTCCTGTTTTTGCAGCATGCAGTATAACTGGTGGAGCTTGTTCAACAGGGTACAATTCAAATTTTGATTCCCCTCCTTTACAAGAAAAATATGCTCCAAATAGTTTGCAAGAAATAACAAAACCTAATGCATTTCAACCAAAGTATATTAAGCCGTATTATAATGAATTAATTAATACAAGTAGTAGTAGTAATGAAACATCAGATTACAACTCTAACTGTCAATTTGGTGTTTGTTTACCCGAAACAGAACCTGGTGGGAATGTTTTAGAGTAGATAAAAAAGCGGGTTAGTAGCCCGCTTTTTATAGTTTTTTTAATAAATTAAAATTATTAATCCCCTAATTATTAATTTTTTGTTTATTTTTTTAAGATTTTAAAAAAACAATGTTATAACAATTATGTAAAATGAATGTAATAAGTAAAGGAGATAATTAATTATGGCAAAAACAATTGGTATTGACTTAGGTACAACAAACTCTGTTGTAGCTGTCATGGAAGGTGGTAAGCCTACAGTAATTGCCAATGCTGAAGGTTCTCGTACAACCCCTTCAATCGTTGGATTTTCAAAAACAGGTGAAAAATTGGTAGGTCAGTTGGCTAAACGTCAAGCTATTTTGAACCCTGATAAAACTATCGCTTCTATAAAAAGACATATGGGCGATGATTATAAAGTAAATATTGACGGAAAAGACTACACTCCTCAAGAAATTTCAGCTATGATTTTGAGAAAATTGGCTGATGATGCAAGTGCATATCTTGGAGAAAAAGTTACATCTGCAGTAATTACTGTTCCTGCATATTTTAACGATGCTCAAAGACAAGCAACAAAAGATGCAGGTAAAATTGCAGGTTTGGATGTATTGCGTATCGTAAACGAACCTACTGCTGCAGCTTTGGCTTACGGACTTGAAAAAGAAAAAGCTGAAAAAGTTTTGGTATTCGACTTAGGTGGTGGTACATTCGATGTATCTATCCTTGAAATCGGTGATGGTGTTCACGAAGTTCTTTCAACATCTGGTGATACTCACTTAGGTGGTGATGATTTCGACCAAAAAATCATGGATTGGATTTGTGAAGAATTCAAAAAACAAGAAGGTATTGATCTTAAAGGTGACAAACAAGCTATGCAACGTGTTAAAGAAGCTGCAGAAAAAGCTAAATGTGAATTGTCATCAGTTATGGAAACAAATATCAACTTACCTTTCATCACAGCTGATGCTAACGGTCCAAAACACTTAGACTTGAACTTAACAAGAGCTAAATTTGAAGACTTAAGCAGAGATCTATTAAA
>CALVHB010000029.1 GCA_944327275.1 Candidatus Gastranaerophilales bacterium
CTGTATGGTAACTCTTTTGATATCAATTTGAAATGTGAATCAGAAATTGATATTGTTTTGAAAATTCTGCGTTTTCTAGAAGCAGATTTGTGTTGAAGTAAGTGGCCTATGCCTGCTTGTCTTCTAACGATTTTACCAGTTGCTGTAACTTTGTAACGTTTAGCAGCAGACTTGTGTGTTTTCATTTTTGGCATTTCGTCCTCTTTCTGTGCTATGCACGGTTAAGTCTCATAAAAAAGCTTTTGGCATACCAAAGCCATAAAACTTTCGCATAACAATTATATTATGCAAAATATCTATTTGCAAGCACATGTTAAATTTATTAATCAAAAGAGAGTTTGAATCCGGAATAAACCTCTCTGATTTTTACATACTCAGAAAGAACAATCTTCGAACGCAAGTCACAACAATGACAAGGATAGAAATTCTTAATATTCAAGCCTCTTAAATAAATTCCAAGTTCTCTAATTTTGTACTCAGTCTTATCATGCAGAAAAACTCCGCCAATCAAAGCCAGGATACGTTCTTCTTTTGTCACTTTTTTTGCATATTCAATAATATTTTGTAATCCAATATGAGAACATCCAACCATTATCACAAGACCTTCTGAGGCCTTATAAACAACTGCAGACTCATCACTATAGCGATAATCATTTTTATACAAAATAGGAATCTCTCCCAAAAATACTAACTTCGGAGTCAACCAAACAGGAGAAGTAGTCAATTCCAAATCAAAAATATCGCATAAGTCCGCAGCATTAGCAGGATAGCCAACATTTTTTTTCTGAGCATTTAATTTTAGTTCAAATACATCAGGATGCGCATAAATAGACTTACTTGTCAAACTAATACCCGCAGCAAGCATCTTACGATACAATATATCCAGTTTTATCAATCCGGCAGTATGATCATCATGTCCGTGAGACAGGACTATTTCAGTAACTTCAGTAAGATCCAATCCCATTTTATATGCATTTTTTATAAAAATATCACTATAACCGCAATCGAAAAGAATCTTCTGGTAATCGTTCTCTAACAGGAACGATAACCCGGGTTCAGCCATCATGTTCTGATAACAACCAGCGTTATTGTCAACTAATACTGTTAAATTCATTAATCCCTCAATGTATCTATACAATAATTATAACAATATTTTTATAGAATTGCAATATTAAAAATTTTAAATCAATAAAATTTTTGAACAATAGGTAAATTTACGCCGTTAAAAAATGCTTTCTCTGTCAATCTAACACCCAAACAGCACTGATGTCTCTTGAACTGCATTCTATAAATTTTCCTTACAGTTTCATCGACAATATTTTTATCATATTTTTGATATATTTCGTCCAAAGGAACATTTTTTTCAACATACATTTCAATAATATCATCAAGGACCTCATATTCAGGCAACCTGTCTTGATCTTTTTGTCCAGGATGTAACTCTGCAGAAGGAGCCTTGTCAATAATCACTTGTGGAATAATTTCCGAATCTCTGTTGATATAATTTGATAATTTATATACATTTGTTTTTGTTAAATCACAAATCAAGTTATAACCACCCGCTAAATCGCCATACAACGTACCAAATCCCATAGCTGCCTCTGACTTGTTACCGGTAGATAATAATAAACTGTTTTCTCGATTTGAATAAAACATCAAAATTAACCCACGTAATCTTGCTTGTAAATTTTCTTCAGCTAAATCCTGAACTCTTTCACGACCATCCATAAAAGCATTAAATAAAGGAGTTATAGGTTCTTTTATAGTCTTAATCCCTAAATTTTTAGCCAATTTTAAGCTATCCTTTACACTACCTTCAGAAGAATACATACTTGGCATTAAAACACCTAAAACATTATCAGCACCAAGTGCTTCTACAGCCAAAACTGCAGTCAATGCACTGTCAATTCCTCCAGAAAGCCCTAAAATAACTTTTTTAAACCCTGTATTTTCACAATATTCTTTCAAAGCAAATGTAATTACTTTAAAAACTTCTGCCTCTTTTAACTCATCACAATACTCTTTATTGTCTGAAAAATTTAATACTTGTGATTTTTCTTCGCATAAAGGCATCTTTATAACTAATTGATTAAGTTTATTTTTAGCAAAACTTCCTCCTGCAAAGACATTCTCATCTGCAATTCCAAGAGCATTAACATAAACAAACTCAGTTTTAACATCAATACTTTCATAAAAATCTCTTTCAGAATTCATTGCATAATAACGATTTTTTGAGAGTACATACAAATCACAATCAACGTCTTCTATAAAACTATCTGATACAAATACTCTCTTCCCTGAGATATCAAAATATCCATCCTCAGATACTAAAACAACCCCATCCTTAATTAGAACATCACCTACTAAAATACTTGTTTTATAATTTTTTTCTGCCAGTTTATTATAAAAATCTACTTGTGAATTAACACAATTTTCATCCAAAACTAAATCTTTAGCTCCCAAGTCAACCAAATCAGCCTGAGGAAAGATATTCAAATCACATTCATCATTAATATTATCAACTATTCTATTAAAATTAAAATTAAAATCTGCTGTTTTAAATTTTACTTGTGCTAAATTTATTTTCATAAGTATGCTCCTACTGCAATTTTAAGTAATTTACCTTTTCCCAACTCAAATCCAAATACTTGACTTTAGAATCAACCAATTTGACTTGAGGCAAAATAGATGGAATTCTTTCAATTCTTTTATAAACAGTTTCATCCAATTTTCCGAGACGAATATTAACTGTTTTAATTTTCACATAAACGTCATTTGGATTTCTAAAATCAATATATTCAACAGGTTCTTTTGAATATGTCTCAATATATTTAGTAATCTTTTGAATTTCTCTTACTCTATTAATATCCCATTTGTGATAATCATCACCTTTATTTCCATAAGACAAAACTAAAATAGTCTTGTATGATTTTTTCAACGGTAAAAATTCTCGTCCAATTAGTTTTCCATCTGTTGTAAAAAATGCAACCGGAGTTGTGTTTACATCAGGTGATATTACAATTACAGGAATTCTTTCCCTTAATATTATTTGATTTCGAGCAGGAAATGCATATCTCCTTATGTACACATCCTCAATAGGAGAAAGTTTTAACAATTCCTTTTTAATTTCACCTGTACCAGCCATGTAAAGTGGAAGATTCGGTACATTACTATTTTTCAACAATGCAAGTATTTTATGTGATGGAACAATATTGTTATTTAAAATCTCAACAGAATTTCCACCTACATGGTTAAACGCATTTTTATCCATGTACCATCCTGGACATTTTAAACCATACCAAAGCGCAAAAATAAAAAATATAGAAAGGAAAAAACGCATAAACGCTCTAAAACGTTCTTGCTTTATACGTCCCTTCCTTATGAGTCTTTCTCTACGCTTCTTTTTCAAAAGATGTTTCCCATCAGGAATAGGAGGTTCAGTCGAAACCTCTACCTCTTGATATTCATCTTTTATTATATTTTGGTTTAACTCTTCATCCATTACTTATTCAAACCTGCACTATTTAATATTAACAAAACTAACTCATCATAGCTGATATTCATAGCAGCTGATTGGGCTGGCAAATCGCTTATTTCTGTCATTCCAGGGCTTGTATTTATTTCCAAAAGATAAGGAATATTATCTTTCATCATAAAGTCTATTCTAGAAACTCCGCGACACCCTGCTGTTTCAAACGCTTTAACAGCAATTTCTTTTACTCTTTTTGTTACATCTTCATTTAATCTTGCAGGAACGATAAAATCAGACATCCCTTTTGTATATTTTGCCTCAAAATCGTACCATTCAGTCTTAGGTCTTATCTCTAAAATTTCTGTAGCAAAAGCCTTACCATCTTTTTCGAGCACTCCTACAGTAACAAAAAATCCATCAATAAATTCTTCAACAAGAACATCATTATTATATTTTAAAGCCAACTCATAAGCAGCCTTTAAATCTTCTTTTTTATCGACTTTTGTCATCCCAAAACTTGAACCTTCACAAACCGGTTTTGTAAATAAAGGAAAAGTTAATCCTTTTGTTTTCTCAAAAACATCTTCACCTTTTCTAACAAAAGCTGACTTTGCCATTGGGATATCAGGGCAAGTAGAAAGAATTCTTTTTGTATATTCTTTGTTCATACAAATTGAACTTGACATAACTCCGCAACCAGTGTATGGAATTTTTAAAATTTCTAAAAGGCCTTGAACACAACCATCTTCACCGTATTTACCGTGCAACGCATTAAATGCATAGTCATAGTTCCCATTTTTCAACTTTAATGCAATATCTTTATCTACAACAACCATCTCTGCATTTGTAAATCCTAGTCTTTTTAATGCTTCATAGCAGCCCTTCCCTGAACGCATTGAAACCTCAGCTTCAGAAGACATTCCCCCGCATAAAACAGCTATTTTAGATTTTTTATCTACATTTGATACAACATCTTGCATAATTCAACCTCTTTTTTATTCTTTCCCCCAAGGAATCTCACCTCAGGTCTAAGTTCAATTTTAAAATTTTCTTTAACTCTTTTCTTCATTTCTGCCATTACAGTGAGAACATCAAGAGATGTTCCTTGACCATAATTAATTATAAAATTTGCATGTCCTTCCCAGACTTTAACATCACCTGAAGAAATCTCCTTAGCTCCGCACAACTCTAACAGACGACCTGCAGAATCACCTGTCGGATTTCTAAATACACTTCCACAATTAGGTAAAGTTAATGAAGGTTGTTTATTTAGTCTAAATTGAAGATTTTCATCCATTTTCCCTTGAATAAATTCTTTAGACTTACTTTCCAATAAAAATTCTGCTTCAAGAACAAAATAAGATTTTTTTTGACACACAGAAGTCCTGTAGCTAAAATCCATTTCTTTATTACTTAGAGTAACAACACCTTCATCCGGAGAATACAATGTTGCAGTCCTCAGCACATCAGCAATAGTCTGCCCATGCGCTCCTGCATTCATAAATACCTCTCCACCAACAGATCCAGGGAAAGCTACCATAAACTCCAAACCGCTTAATCCTTTTTCTAAAACAAGCTTAGAAAGCTTAGTCCCCCTAACACCTGCGCTCGCTGTAACTACATTACCTTCGATAGATATTTTATCAAGTTTTTTTGTTAAAACTAAAGCCCCATCAAACCCATCAGAAGATACAAGCACATTTGACAAGTTTCCAGCGACAAATGCATTAGGTTCCTTTTTCAAAACCTCGATAAATTCATCAACAGTTTCAGGGTAATATACTCTTGAAATTTCCCCTCCAATTTTAAATGAAGTTAGCTTCGAAATATTCAAATTTTCTTTACATTCCAACAGCAACACCCTCTTCCGATAATGCCATCAATTCTTTCCCAAGATTTGTTATTGTACCTGCTCCAAGACCTATAACAACATCATTATTCTTTAAAGAAGGATAAAGGTTTTTCGCAACCTCTTTCATATCCCCTGACAAATACTCACAGTCAACTTTTTCAGATAAAGCCTTTACAAAATTTTGAGCATTTATCCCTTCAATAACATCTTCAGATGCTGCATATACATCAGTCACAATAACTTTATCAGCTGAACTGAAAGCACCCAAAAATTCATCCCATAAATTTTTCAAACGAGTATATCTGTGAGGCTGAAAAACTGCAATTATTCTTTTATCTAACATTCCCTCAGCAGAAGATAAAGTTGCTTTTATTTCAGTTGGATGATGAGCATAATCATCATACAGAGTTATCCCCCTGAACTCTCCAACTTTTTGAAATCTTCTACCCATACCGGTAAAAGTTGCAAAGTGCTCTTTTACATCTTCAATATTAACTCCTGACTGATGTAAACTTGCTAAAACAGACAAAGAATTATACACATTATGTCTTCCTCTCAAGATAATTTTCATACTACATAAAAACTCTTTTTTATAGAAGACATCATATGTTGTAAAATCATTATTATATTTTATATTTTTAGCACAATAATCAGCATCATCAGAAGTCCCAAAAGTCATCACTTTATGCCCATGCAAAGACATTGTAGCGTCACAATCACTATTAACAAGGACAATAGAAGACTCCGGCAATTTTGATATAAATGTTTCAAAGGTTGAAAGTATTGATTTTAAGCCATCTTTATAGAAATCTAAATGATCTGCCTCTAAATTATTTACAACACACACATTCGGATAATACTTAACAATAGTACCATCACTTTCATCCAATTCTGCAGCAAAAAATCTCCCATCCTGACAATGAGCATTTGTTTCGAGATCAGGAATTATACCGCCCACGACATAAGAAGGTTTAAGTCCTGCTTTTTCGAGAACATAAGAACAAAGCCCGCTTGTAGTTGTCTTTCCATGAGTTCCGGAAAAACCTAAAAATATCTTTTCTGATTTTGAGATTTCTGCCAAAACATCTGAACGGTGATAAACCTTAAGTCCAAGTTCTTTGGCTCTTACCATCTCAGGATTATCCTGTCTTATTGCAGTACTTGCAACAATTGTAGCATCAGAAGGAACATTTTCAGATTTCTGACCTATATACACAGTTGCTCCAAGCTTTCTCAATTTATCTATATACTTGCTGTCACAAATATCAGATCCTGATACTTCACAGCCATTCTCAAGCAAATATTTTGCTAGTCCACTCATCCCTACACCGCCAATGGCGATAAAATAATATTTCTTCTTATTCAAAATTTCTATCCCTAAATTATCTGTATTTACAACTTCCATTATAATACATAAAAGTTTTATATGTACCTTTTTTACTATTTGTAAATATTTTTTTGAACAAAGATAACAAAAAAATTTTTTTAGGTGGTTTAACTACTGTATGGCAAGAAACAGCATATTGAACATAAATAATCGACTTGGAATTAGAAGACAATTTTCTCAAATCCCTAAGAAATTAATATACAGAAGTGATTCAATAATCGCAGAAGACAATATCATAAAATCCACAGAATTTCGGATGTATGATACCGAATTAGGGAAATATGTCGGGAAAATGCTTTGCAGTGCAAAAAAGTTAAGAAAACACAGTCGAATATACCCAGAAGAAACTAAAAATTTTTATGCCTACGAAATAGATCTTCTTTTAATCGAAGAAAAAAGAAGAGGATATGGAACTGATTTTATAGAAATAGCGAAACGAGAAAGCTACAGACAAAACTGTGGAGGAAAATTATTCTTATTTGCTTGTCCGACATTTGACCCTGAATACCCTTGCCCTATTTTTTATAAAAAAAAGGGATTGGTAAGCACTTTTGAGAAAACAAACAAAGTTCTCGATTATTGTATTAAAACAAATACAGAACTTCCTCAAGAATACAGGACTAGTATGACAATGTACTTACCTATAACTCATAAAAAACAGCCTCAACAAACTATTAAGTCAAGGCTGATTAATTATATAAAAAAGTTTTTTAACAAAAAGTAAGATTACTTAACAACAATATTTACCAACTTCTTAGGTACAACTATTGTCTTGATAATTGTCTTTCCTTCTGTTAGTTCTTTAATTTTTGGACTGTTCAAAGCTAATTGCTTTAAATCATCCTGAGAAGATGCTTCATCCGCTTCAATTTTGTCTTTAACTTTTCCATTCACCTGAACGACCAAAGTAATTGAACTTGATTTTGCTAGATCTTCGCTCCATTCACACCACTTTTGTTCATGGATAGAACCTTCACCACCTAAGTCACTCCAAGCTTCTTCAGTCAAGTGAACCGCAACAGGAGACATCAACTTGATTAGAGAAACAATTGCGAAACTCAAAATCAATTTATCTTCATCATCAAGGCTTGATTTTCCATTACGCCAATCGTAAATGGCATTAACAAGTTCTCTGTACTTAGATATTACAGTGTTGAACTGAAAATCATTCGATATATCATTAGTGATTCCTTTAATAGCGATATGAACAGCTCTTAACAAGTCATCATTTTCCTTCTTAGTCAAAGAACCTACTTTCAACTCAGGTATATCCAAAGATATATCAGCAGCATTTGAAGAAATTAATCTCCATACTCTGCTCAAGAATTTGTAGCATCCTTCAACGCCGGCATCAGACCAGTCGAAATCTCTTGCAGGAGGAGAATCTGAAAGAATAAATAATCTGGCTGTATCAGCCCCATAATTCTCAAATATTTCATCAGGGTCTACCGTATTTCCTTTTGATTTTGACATTTTAGAACCATCTTTTAATACCATACCTTGGGTTAAAAGATTCTTAAACGGTTCATCAAAGTCAAGCAAACCTAAATCTCTCAATGCTTTAGTAAAGAATCGAGAATACAATAAGTGAAGAATTGCGTGTTCAATACCTCCAACATACTGATCAACAGGAAGCCATTTATTTACCTTATCCTTTGCAAAAGGCATTTTATCATTTTTTGCATCAGAATACCTTAAATAATACCAACTTGAGCATACAAAAGTATCCATTGTATCAGTCTCTCTTCTAGCAGGGCCACCGCAACAAGGACAAGTTGTATTAACAAATGTCTTAGATGTTGTAATCGGAGATTTTCCTACAACACTAAAATCAACATCCTTTGGCAATAACACAGGCAATTGTTCTTCAGGTACAGGTTGAATACCGCACTTATCACAATATACAACAGGAATTGGAGCTCCCCAATATCTTTGACGAGATACAAGCCAATCACGTAATCTATATTGAGTCTTAAACTCTCCAAAACCTTCATCAACAGCTTTTTGAGTTATTGCTTTCTTAGCATCTGTATTTTTCATTCCATTAAATTCACAAGAATTTATTAGAATACCTTCTTCTGTATACGCTTCATCCTTACAATCTGAAGGGTTATCTTGATTTTGAATAACTACTTTTACAGGTAAATTATATTTCTTTGCGAAATCAAAATCTCTTGTATCGTGAGCAGGTACAGCCATTACCGCACCTGTACCATATTCTACCAAAGCATAATCAGCAGTCCAAAGAGGGAACTTTTCTCCTGTGAAAGGATTTATACAGTGAGTACCCAAAGGAACACCTGTCTTAACTCTATCAGTAGACAATCTTTCAATTTCAGTCATTTTACGAGCATTAGCTCTATATGCTTCAACAGCCTCTTTATTTTCTAGGGTTGTTAATTTTTCAATATCCTTGTATTCCGGAGCTACAACAAGATAAGTAATACCATGTACAGTGTCAGGTCTTGTTGTATATACAGGAACCTCTAAATCTTTTTCAACAACTTTAAATTTAAAAATAGCACCTTGAGACTTTCCAATCCAATTAGCTTGCATTGTTTTAACATTATCGCCCCAACCCGGAAGTTTATCTAAATCTTCCAAAAGTACTTCTGCATAGTCTGTAATTTTCAAAAACCATTGAGACAAGTATTTCTTTTCAACGACATGATCACATCGCCAGCATTTACCGTCAATTACCTGCTCATTTGCAAGAACCGTACCGCACTCTTCGCACCAATTAACGGCAGCTTCTTTTTTATAAGCTAAACCTTTTTTATACAATTGCAAAAATAACCATTGAGTCCATTTATAGTAATCAGGTTTACAAGTTGTAACTTCTCTATCCCAGTCATAAGAAAGACCAAGCATTTTAAGTTGCTTTGTCATATATGCAATATTTTCATCAGTCCAAGTTTCAGGATTTGCACCATGTTTCATTGCCGCATTTTCAGCAGGCAATCCGAAACTATCCCATCCCATCGGATGTAGAACATTAAAC
>CALVHB010000030.1 GCA_944327275.1 Candidatus Gastranaerophilales bacterium
AGTTGAAAAAGCCTTTTTTATAAACTCTTTCGTAACATGCATATGATTTTTTATTCCTTGTACAGGTTTAGATTTCAAGATTTTAGACATTGCAGTCATACTTTTCTTAGCTCCCCATCCGGTAGCCATACCTCCAAGTAGACCTGTAGTAACAACTGCACTTCCCTTGATAACCTTTTTTGCAGCTTCTGGAAGTTTCATTTCTTTGTTTGATACTATGTCACATAAATCATTTTTTTGTCTAATTAAGTCTTCGCGCATTGATTCATAGGAATCTTCATCAATACTTGAAAAGTCAAAATCTTCTTCATCTCTTGACTTAAAAGCTGGACTGTAATTGTTAAAAACTCTAGGTTGTACTGATAACATACTTATCTCCATATAAACAATTTCAATCAATTAATGTTTCTGAATAAATATTTTTGCTGAAATATATATATATTATTAAAATTTTGTTACAATGTTTATCTGTGTTCAGATTATCTCACATGTCTGATTATTTGTAAACATATTTACTACTTTGATATGAATTTCTATTAATAAATTCTCTGTCTATTTTATTGAGGCAGTCAAATTTTTTACTTAACCAATCGGGAGCTATTAGTTCACTGCTTAATCCATTTCCTGCAAGTCTATGAATTGTTGTAGTTTTAGGGAGGTATTCAAGGAAATCACACACTGTAGAGACGTATTCTTCTTCATTCATGAAATCAATTCCCCCTTGTTCATATATTTTTGCTAATTTTGTACCTTCTAGAGCACACAACATATGAATTTTCACTCCATCAACTCCAAGTTCAGCTAATTTCTTTGCTGTTTGCATAATTTCATCATGGGTTTCCCACATTCCAAAAATGACGTGCACACAGACGTTTATTCCTGCATTTTTAGTTTTTTCATAAGCTTTTAAAAAACAATCAAAATTATGACCGCGATTGATTCTCTCTAGAGTTTTGTCATGTATTGATTGTAGGCCGTATTCTACCCAAGTATAGTAGTCATCTTTAAAGGACGATATTAAATTTATTTTATCGTCATCTATGCAATCCGGACGAGTACCAATAGAGATACCTACAATTTTTTCGTTTGTAAGAGCGGAGTTATATATTTTTTCAAGTTCATTTACAGGTTTGTATGTGTTTGAATACGCTTGGAAATAAGACATAAATTTCTCAGCCTTAAAGCGTTTTGACAGAGTTTCAATACCTACTTCAACTTGCTCTTCTATTGAGAGTTTGTTAGAGTGAGCTTGAGAAAAACTGCCTCCGTCATCACAAAAAATGCACCCACCTGTAGAAATTGTTCCATCTCGATTTGGACACGAAAAACCGGCATCAAGAGTAATTTTATATACCTTAACACCGAATTTATTTTTTAAATGGGCGCTATATTGATTATAGCGCTTGTCTGTTCCATTAAACATAACTTATGAGTTTTTATCTTCTTCATCATAAATAGGATAAACGTAGTGTTCACCGCATCCTGGACATACAACTTCTTGTTGTTTTCCGTCTTCAGTTTTTGCAACTTCAAACAATGTTTTACATCCAGATTGTACACATCTTATTGCCCAAGTAGGTCTTATTAATCTTGCCATAAAACTTTCCTCTTAACTAATTCTAATTACAAGATTATTTTATCATTCTAAGTCTTTTTGTGCAAGTCTGAATGTTTGTATAACTGTTTAATTCATTTGTTCATAAATCAGAGTTAGAATATTTCCAAAAGAAAGGTTGTTTATGAAAAGAATATTAATTTTTTTGTCTATATTTGTGGTAGTTTTCATTGCTTTTTGGGATATGAAAGATAGATTAAACACTCTTGATGAAATATCTGCGAATACTCCTTCTCAGGTTGAATTGAACCAAAATATACAAAATAATTACAGAAAGAATATTGATAATATGCAATTTGATGCTCAAAAAAAAGAAGAAGCAAAAACTTTGAACGATAATCAAAAACCAAGAGCATTTAGGAACAATTATGACAAAATAAAAGAAAGAAGAAATACAATAACAAATCCTGTGGATTAAATTCCGTAGATTGTTTCCCCGAAGAATTCTTCTTCACTGTTACCCTTAGGAGCTTCCGGTATAGTTTTTTCAAAGTTTAGTGCTCCACCGTTTGAATCCTTTATGTCTTTGTCAATTGTTCTAACTGTTTTCGGGAAAAAACGCAAAGTAATGTTTTGGGATGTGCTTGGCGCTATTACGTTTTTTGAGTACATTCTAATTTTGTCCAGCTGTTCGTTTGCTTGAGCATAATTTGTTGCGATGAAATAATTGCTGTTATTTCCTATTTTTGTAGTGTATTTATTGCTCCATATTACAAGATCATTAGTTGTATCTATTAATGTTGTGGTCGTTTCAAGTCTGTATGGATATGAAATATCAAAAGCTGTTGAGATATTAAGAATTTCCCATAAATTGCGTTTTAAGTTATTTTGCTTTGTGTATACTGAACTCGATACAAGTAAGATATATTCACAAGAATAGCTGTCTCCAATTTTTTTTAGTGCTTGATAGTCAATGTTTTTGCTATTTTCATATTTTTTTAGTGCTGTAGATGCTGAGTTTTTTAAATCTGCATTAGCAGATATTTTTTCTCTCACTTTGTATAAGTCCGGAGAACTAATCTTATCTCTTTCTTTATAAAAATTTGAAATTATATCTTGAGCAAATATCTCTGAAGGTTCACTGAATGAATAGTAATTTTCTTTTTGATTCAATAAATCTGTAGGAAGTACTAGAACATTAAAAGTTTCAGCCTGCGCACAAGAGACTGTCATTAAGAATATTAGCAGCAGTTTTATTAAAATTTTCATAACAAAATTATACCATAATTTCATATAATTAATGGATTAATTTTAAAAAAATATGTTCTAAAGTATAATTATGGACTATGAGAAAATGTTACAGTTGGCAGAAGATGCCTCAAAAAATGCTTATGTACCCTATTCGAAATTTCCTGTAGGTGCTTGTGTTCTTGCAGAAAGTGGAAATGTATATTTAGGTTGTAATTTTGAAAATTCCAGTTTCGGCTTAACTATATGTGCGGAACGTAACGCTGTTGGAAGTGCAATTGCTGCCGGAGAAAAGAAACTTAAGGCTGTTGCTATCTTTTCTCCAAATATGTTAAATTGCACACCTTGTGGAGCGTGCAGGCAAGTTCTTAATGAATTCCAATGTCCAGATGGCATTGATGTTATCACAAAGGTTGATAATGGTGTTAAGGTTGTAAAATTGAGTCAATTGCTGCCGGAGTCTTTTTCACTTTAACTATGTATTTAATTGAATTGATTGTAAAATTGTTTTCTAAGAAGAAAAAATCTGTAAAAGATTCTTTTGATCCTTTTGCAGTTGATACTGTTGGAGATTTTCCTGACTCTAACGATTGTGAACACGTTTTTCTTCCAATTGATAGTTCCGGAGAAACTCTTGCATGTTCCAAATGTGGGCTAGTTGTAAAAAAAGATGAACTTAAAGATATAAATATTTTTAAGCGTAATTAACTATTTTTTGCTTATCATCATTTTAGAAAGAGCGTTTTTTGCTGCTTGTAGTTGAGCATCGTTGTTTGTTTTTACATCTTTGAGGCTAAATTCAACCTTTATATCAGGAGTTATTCCTTTTTGGTTAATATCTGTACCTTTAGGGGTTAGATATTTTGCGATAGTAAGGTTTAGACCGGTTTCGTTTGGCATTGGTATAATTTTTTGTACCATTCCTTTTCCGTAAGTTTTTGTTCCAAGTAATTTTGCTTTATTATAGTCTTTAAGTGCTCCTGATAGAATTTCACTTGCACTTGCAGAATTCCCATCAACCAGTACAATTGTTGGTTTATTTATTCCAAATTCGGTATCCTGAGCATTGATATCGTATTTGTATCCATCTCTACCCACTATACTTACAAGATTACCTTTTGGAATAAACAAGTTTGCAATAAATATTGCATTTGGTAGGAGTCCGCCTGTATTGCCACGCAAATCAAGTATTAGTCCATCTGTGTTTTTTGTTTTTTCCAAGGCTTCTAAAAATTCATTCGGAGTTGTGGATCCTATAAAGCTACTGATTTGTATGTAACCTATATTTTTATCCAAAACAGAGCTTTTTACTGTTTTGATTTTTATTTCTTTTCTCATTACTTTTTTGGTAAGTTTATCTCTGTTTCGTAGTATTGTAATGTTTACAAAGCTGTTTTCAGGGCCTTTTACAAGATTTGCTACTTCTGACAATGAAAGACCGCTTACATCCTTCCCATCAATAGCTATAATTATGTCTTCCGGTAGAATATTTGCAAATTGAGCAGGAGTTCCTTCCATAACATTTACGATGTGAATTTTTCCTGCTATGGATGTTATGTTTACACCGATCCCTGTAATTTTTGAATTTATTGAATTATTTTGTTCGTTATATTCTTCTTTTGACATGTATCGTGAATATGGGTCATTGAGGCTTGCAAGCATTGTATCTATGGCAACTTTTGCATCTTCATCTGTTTTTATTTGCCCATGATAATGTTCTTTCCATCTACCCCAAGCTTGTTGGTTTAAGTCTTCGTCATAATAGTTATCACGTATTATTTTCCAACTGTTATCGAATAATTTTTGAGATGAAACGTGACTATGATCTACCATCTCAGGCATATCTGTTATTTCAACACGATTTGTGAACATAAAAAAACTGTTCAGCCCCAAAAGTGCAACAATAAATAATATAAATAAAATTGCCTGATGTTTTTTCATACGAATATTTAACATCAAGCAATTTTTATAATCAATATACTTTTTATTAACATTTCAGGATAATTACAAATCTTCAAATCCAGGTGATGTCGCAGGTAAATTTTTGTAGCCTTCATTAGACATAACTGTTTTTTTTATGTATTTGTCAGAGTAATTACCGCGAACAAAAAGTTTGTTAAGAGTGTTTTCTCTTACTACGAGAGGGTGGGTCTCATCGTTACTTTCTGGATATAGCTTTAAAATTTCGTGCCATACCGATGCTTCCATTGTCCAAGCATAAGTTTCTTCTGCAAGTGAATTGTATTCATCTTGATGAAGGGCTTCATGTGATAATAGGGCCGCTAAAGCTCCAGGAGGAGCGTCTTTATGCCTTGGGTTGATGAAAATAAACAGCTGTTTATTCTTTTTCCAACCGAGTGCGTCAAAATTTGAGTAATCAGGGTTTATTGTACCCAAATCTCTAAATTCAATTTTTACGGCTCTTCCTGAAAGATTATTCCCAAGTATTGCATTCCTTGAAAATTCTCCGTTTGTTTCTTTCAACATATCAAGTGCAACATATATTACATCATCTTTACCAACCGGCTTGTATGTTGGGGTTATTTGTTTTATGTATTGCGATGTATATTTTGCTGGATATGTATGAGGCATTTCAATAAGTTCATCAGATTTTTTTGCAGAAACTGCAGGTAATTGAAATGCCAGTAAAATCGTCGTTATAAAAAGCAGGTTTACAAGTCTTTTTTTATCCACTATTCTCTCTCCCATAATTAATGCTATACATGTAGTAATAATATTATAATTATGTTTGTCTGTCAGTCAAATTTCTATTTAACTTTTCTGTTTATAGATGCTAATTCTTTGTAGGCTATTTTGTATTCAGTATTTCCAGAAATACTTTCAGCTTCTTTTATGTACTCTAAGGCAGTTTTGAAGTCTTCTTTTTGTTTGTATATTTCACTCATTTTTGCATAGTACTCAGCATTATTGACGTCGTACATTATTGCTCTTTTCATACATTCCACAGCTTCATCAAAATCTTTTTCTTCAAGTCTTACAAGAGCAAGATAGTAGTACCCTTGTGCATAATTCATGTCAAGAGAGATTGCTTTTTGTGCAAAATCTTTTGTCTTATCAAAATCTTTCATACAAAAAGCTGCTTTTGCACCTATTGTGTACCCGATTATATAATTTTCATTTTTAGTAATTACATCGTTAACTACAGATAATGCTTTTTCATATTCTTTTTCTGCAGTGTATATATCAGCAAGTTGACATAAATAATTCAAGCTTTCGGGAGTTCTTGATATAACTTTTTTTATTGTACTTTCTGCTTTGTCAAAAATTGCTAATTCTTTGTACACTTTAGCAAGAGAAACCAATGTGAAGTTGTCATCATTTCCTGATTTTAAGTTGGTTTCAAGTTCTAATTGTGCTCCGAGAAAATCTTTTTTCTGGAATTTAAGAAGTGCGTTCAATACGTGTGCTAAAGAATATTCCGGATTATTTTTCAATATGTAATCAACTTCTCTTTGCGCTTTTTCAAAATTATTTTGTTCAAAATACAAATATGCCAAAGAATATCTGTATCCAAGTTCATCTGGAGACATGCAAATTGCTTTTAAATAAGCTTTTGATGCTTCCTCAAACCAACCGTTGTAAAAATATGCATTTGCAAGATTGTATGCAAATCTTGAATTTTGTTTGTCAATATTAGAAGCTTTTGAAAAATATTTTATAGCCTCAATAAAGTTCATATCTTCCAAAGCAAAAAGTCCTAAGTAGTTAAGAACTTCTGGGTTTTCCGAGCTTTTTGTAAATTGGCTGAAAATTTCTTTTGATTTCTCAAATTCGTTTTCGTCAAAATAAATTTTTCCAAGTAAAACCAGTGATTGCTCATTCTCGGAATTAATATTTAATGATTTTTCTAAATTATTTTTTGCTTTATCTAATTTTCCGTTGTCATAGTATGCTTTTGCAATCCCGTAACAAATCTTATCATCAGTGGTTTCGCTTTTCTCATATTCTTCAATCTTGCTTAAATCACCTATTTTAGAAGTAATTTTAATTACCTCTAAAAGATTTTTTGAGTTCTTTTCTAAGTTGAATATTTTATTTGCAATATCGAGAGATTTTTCATATTCATTTGAATAGAAATAGATATTTTTCAATATATTTAGTGCATCAATATGTTTGTCGTTTTTTTGAAGTACTTTTTCCAAATACTGTGAAGATCTGGCAAAATTTTTCAAAAGATAATACAATTCGCCGAGTTGGAAAAGAATTTCTACGTTGTCGTTTTCTATTTCCAAAGCCTTGTAAAGCATTTCAATAGCCTGCTTGTAGCATTGTTGTGATTTTAATTCAAAAGCTTGTTTTATATACTCTACAGCTTCACTGTTTTGCATTATAACTCCATATTATTTTTTATCGTGTTTTTTATGTTTTTTGTGTTTTTTGTTCTTCTTATTATTAGGATTTTGGGCTTGATTATTATTAATCAGGATTAAAACTTCATCTTTTCCTGCCATTTTCAGATTATTTCTGGCAATCCCTTCTAGACTGGGCATAGAAGAAAAGAGTTTGATATCTTGTTTCAATTCTTGATTTTGATTTTCTGCATTATCTCTAATTTTAGTCAGTGTAGAAATTTTCGCTTTATAAGATATTGTTTTGGAAATATTTAATATTGCTCCGAAACCTATTTGTATAAGGCAAAATAGCAGGACAAGAGTTAAAAACGAATAATAAAATCCTGTTTTATTCTTCGTTTTTCTTGAAGCGGGTTTTGTAGAAACCTCTTCCTGAATATTTGTCTGTTCCTGATTTTCAGCCATAAAACCTCACACTTGGATTATAACTAAAATATACTACTAAGACAATATTTTTTGAATAACTTTACAATTTTAATTTTGTAGAGAAGCTAAATTCAGTTTTAGTAGTGACATTGTCTTCAAATATGGTATGTTTTGCCCCAAGTTCCAAAAGAAATCTATCTTTGTCTTTTGCTCCAAAAGGGTTAATCGCAAATATTAAAGATCCTGATTTTCTGTTTCTTGTAATATCTGCTTTGTACTCGTTTTTGATTGACATGTAGTTATTTAGCTTAAATTCCGGAGCGATGGATATCGTATCATAGAATAGATTATATGTTGTATTTAAGTTTTTTTTGTATGTAGAACTTAGTGCGAATCTGCTTTTTTCATATTTTGTAAAAAGTCCGGTTTCAGATTCTAGCATAGCTATACTGTCAACTTCATTTCCGTATAATGCACCTATTGTAAAATCTCCGTGAGTTTCAGATGCTCTTACAGAACTTGGAGCGATATAGTATTCAGAATCTGCATAACGAGTATATTTTTTAGGAGATTTATTATCTTTTAAGTTAAGACCTTTTGAAGTTGAAATTTTTTGAGGGACTTTTATATTCAGAACAAAATCATCGTTATGATCTTTTAAATAAATCGCATCCGAATCCTCAATGTACTCAGCGTATCCTTTTAAAGTTGTAGCACCTAATTTTATGTCATCGGAGTTGTCCTCTAATTGAAGCATAACTTCTTCTTCGCTATCTTTGTTGTCGGTATCGTTTACATATATTTCGTCAGTATTCTGAGGTGCTGGAATATCTTTTGTATCTGTATCATCTTCAGGAATTTTATATATAAAAATATTTGGAAGAGGATCTTCAACATTCGAAGTAGGCTCCATTTTTTTATTGAAAGAAAATGCGGGAGACTGCATCAAAGTTAATGTAAGTAAAATTAATAGAACCTTTTTCATATATACATTTTAAACTTAAACCTAATTTAGTCAAATCCATTAAAAAAAGTATTTGGCTTGAAAATAAAACATGCTCGTGATATCCTTTTGTTGCTGATTTATAAATAAGAAAGAAGGAAGAAATGACAGAAGTCAGAGTTAGAATTGCACCTTCCCCAAGTGGGAATTTACACGTTGGAACAGCAAGAACAGCTTTATTCAACTATTTATTTGCAAAGAAAAACAATGGTAAATTTATTTTGAGAATTGAGGATACTGATGCCGAACGTACAAGTCAGGCTTATATCGATAATATTTTTGATAGTTTGAAGGCATTAGGTTTGAATTGGGATGAAGGTCCTGATGTAGGAGGCCCTTATGGTCCTTATACTCAATCAGAAAGATTTGATATTTATCCTAAGTATGTTCAAGAACTATTAGACAAGGGATTTGCTTATGAGTGCTATTGTACTCCTGAAGAGTTGGCAGCGGAAAAAGAAGAAGCTCAAAAGAATAAAAAACCTTATGTATATACTAAGAAATGCTTGAACTTGACAGAAGAAGAAAAAGCAAAATTAAGAGCTGAAGGTAGAAAACCGGCTATAAGATTTAATATTGAAAAAGCTCAGAAAGCTTTTCATGATTCTTCAATGTTAACATTTGATGATATGGTAAAAGGAGAGCTTCATGTTGATACAAATCTTTTAGGAGATTTTGTCATAATGAAATCAAATGGAGCTCCTACATATAATTTTGCTGTTGTTATTGATGATATGTTAATGAAAATTTCTCACGTAATAAGAGGTGAGGATCATATTTCAAATACATTCAAACAAATTTTGATATTTGAAGCATTAGGTGTAGAAGTTCCTAAATTCGGTCATTTAGGTATGATTTTAGCTCCTGACAGAAGTAAATTGTCAAAACGTCACGGTGCAACAGCTGTATCTGAATTTGTTGAAAAGGGATACCTAACAGACGCATTGATTAACTTCGTAGCGCTTTTGGGCTGGTCTCCTTCTGATGGGCAGGAAATTAAAACATTGGATGAAATTGCTCAAGATTTCAGAATTAATGAAATATCTTCTTCAAATTCAATTTTCGAATATGATAAGTTGAATTGGATGAATAGCCATTACATCAAAATGTTGTCTATAGATGAGTTGAAGGAAAGGTTAAAACCTTATCTTACAAAATACAATTTGAATGAATTGACAGATGCTCAATACACAAGAATGGTAGAAATTACTTATGAACCTTTGACATTGCTTTCAGACATAACAGATGCAGTTCCTTATTTCTTCGGAGAGGACGTTGAGTTTGATGAAAAAGCTAAAGAAACACTTTCAACAGATGTATCTCAGGATGTTTTGAAAACATTTGTAGAACAAGCTCAGGATTGGGAATGGACGGAAGAAAATCTTCATGAAAAGCTTGAAGCGTTTAGAGCTTATTACAAAGAAAAAGGTGTAAAACCAAAAGTTACTATGTGGGCAATCAGAGCTGCTGTTACAGGAAGAACTTGTGGAGCTGATATGACTGCTATTTTGGCGATAATTGGAAAAGATAAAACATTTAACCGCGTTAAAAAAGCTATGAAATAATAAGCTTTTAAAGTCAAAATTTATGGGAACAATTCTATGAAAATTAGATTTGTTCCCATTTTTTAATATTTTTTTACAAAAAACGACAATAAATTAAAGAAATTTTTAGGAGTTGTCGTAAAGGTGTATATATATGTATTGGCACTCTAATGGTTGGGGATTTATGGTTGATATTTACATTACATCGGATGAAATTAAAAAGTACATTTTTATGATTGTTTTATTTAATGCAGTTTTTCCAAGAATACTTGAACAAAGCGGGATTATGATTAATATTGAAGATAATCAAAACAATGTTCAAAGAATGGAATATGAAACTTTTATTAACACTTATGATTATTTCGGTTTAAATCAGATTGCAAAGTAATCTTTTGTGTTAAAATTCCTTTATGGAAGAATTTACACATTATACAGTGATGAAAAATGAAGCGGTTGATGCTTTGGAATGTCAGCCTGGTAAGGTTTATGTAGACTGTACCCTTGGAGGTGGCGGACATTCAGGACTTATACTAGGGCGTATTCAACCGAATGGTCGTCTTATAGCTTTTGATGTTGATCAGGATGCTATTGATGCTGCTTCTGAAAGACTAAAAAAGTATAATAATTTGACCATAGTAAAAAGCTCATATACAAATATTAAAAAAGTGTTAGCAGATCTGGGAATTGAAAAGATTACCGGGGGTGTTCTTTTTGATTTAGGAGCATCATATCATCAGTTTCATAAAGGTGAAAGAGGGTTCTCTTTTTCAAAAGAAGCGCCTCTTGATATGAGGTTTAACCAAGATGCGGATTTTTCCGCTTATGATGTTGTGAATACCTACAGCGAAGATGATTTAGTAAGAATATTTTCGGAGTATGGGGAAGAGAGGTTCTCGAAAAGAATTGCAAAAAAAATAGTTGAGCAAAGAAAACTTAAAAAACTTGAAACTACAACCGAATTAGCTGATTTAATTGTTGCTTGTACTCCCAAAATAAAGTCTTCTATTCACCCTGCAACTAGGGTATTTCAAGCAATAAGGATAGAAGTGAATCAAGAGTTAACAAATGTAAAAAATACTCTGAATGATGTGTTGGATTTAGTAGACTTTGGTGCTATAATAAGTGTAATAAGTTTTCACTCGTTAGAGGATAGGTTAGTGAAACACTTATTCAAATATCACTCTCAAAGGTGTCATTGTGACAAGTCAAAGATGATTTGTGATTGTCCGCCTCCACTGTTAGAGTTAGTTAATAAAAAACCTATTGTGGCGAGTGATGAGGAGATATCTAAAAATCCGCCTTCAAGAAGTGCGAAACTGCGGATTGCAAGATGTATAAGAAAAAATTAGTAGAGTAAGACTGTTATAGAGTTGGGGTAGCGAGATTGAATACAGCTAGGGTAAGAGAATCGGATTTAGTATTACAGCAAGGAAGTTATTCAAATCAGGCATATGTAAATAATCCTATAAAGGAAGAAACTCAAGTAATAGAAGGGTATTTTCAAAAGGAGATATCACAGAAGGCTATGGCAATAAGAAAAGTTAACAAAACATTATGTGCGTTGTTGGGTGTAGCGGTGCTTGTAGCATTTATCAGCTATTACTTTTCTATGTCAAATGAGCTTACTCTAAATAAATTGAGTCGTCAAATTACAACTTTGAACGAAGAAAATGCAGAATTACAAAACCAGCTAGATAGATTAAAATCTTTTAATAATGTTGATAGCAAGATGATGGAAAACAGCACTTTGCAAAAAGCTGCTAAGGTAATAGAAGTTCAAGCTGTAACTCCTGCATTGTCAGTTGATGAAGATGTTCAAAAGACTGCATCTTTTAATTGGGCTATAGGATATTAATTTCTATTTTTTTATTTATTTTCGGAAGCTCATTAAACAAAAGTTTGAATTTTCCCATACTAAAGTATGAATTTTTGTAAAATTCTCTAAAGTTTTTTTCATGTCATGCCGTATATGATTGTGAAGGCATGTATGTAAAGGAAAGTTTTAATGAAAAAAGAAGAGAAGAATAATGGAGTTTCACTTTTTTCCCAATCAGATTGTTTGATAGATAAGGATCCTATAGAAGAAATTTTTGCGTTAAATTTGGGAGATTTTGTTGCTGAAAATTTGATTTCAGAAGATTTGGCAAGAAAAATCGGTGCAAATGCAAAAGATAAAAAAGATAGATTAATCAATCAATTGAAAGAGCTTGTGTCTATATATTCTTTGCAAAATACGTTGTGTGTATTAAGTTTTGATAGTAGTGAGAAACAGGCTATATTTACTTCTATTGCTGAATCTGTAAAACAAATGATTGATGTTGAAGCATGCCATATATACATAGAAAAAGATGGTGAATTGGAGCTTGTTGGAACTACAGCTTCTAGCGTTGAAAATAAGTTTAAAATTGATAATAATTCAATTGTTGGAAAAGCATTTTTGACAAGAGAGATCGTATCAGAAGAAACTATTGCAATCCCAATGCATTGTAATATAAATTCATTAGGGGTGATTGTAATTGAAGATTCTTCAGGTAAGAAGATTAGTGAAGAATATTTGGATTTAGTTGAGAGCATAGCAGTTCTTTTTGCGACTTCTATGACTTTACAAATTGCAGTTGATGAAGCAAATAAGCTTATTGCTGATGAAATGTCAAGTGTTAGTGATTTGCAGCATGTGAGAGCTGAATTAACCGCCTTAATTGGAGATTTGTGCGATTATCAACAAAGTTTTGTTGAAAACTTAGCTAATTCAGTTGATAAGAAGGGTGGTTATACAGTTTCACACTCTAAAAATACAGCAAATCTTGCAAGAAAAATATGTAAAGAATTAGGTTTGAATGAAAAAACTACGGATTTGATATATTACGCAGGTCTATTGCAAAATATAGGTAAAATTGCTTTGCCTGAACAGATTTTTGCTAACAATGGAAAACTTTCTGATGAAGAATTCAAGAAAGTGCAATCTCACTCAAATATCGGTGTTCATTTCTTGATGAATATAAACTTTTTATCAGAAGTTGTACCTTATATTACTTATCAAAAAGAAAGATATGATGGAACAGGTTCTCCTGAGGGATTAAAAGGTCAATCTATTCCTTTTGGATCAAGAATAATTGCAGTAGCTGATGCATATTCTGCATTGACATCTGATAGACCTTATAGAAAGGCACTTTCTTCAGAAGAATCAATAGAAATTGTTAAAAAAGAGGCTTCCTCAAAGTGGGATCCTGTTGTGGTTGAAGCTTTGTTAAAAGTTGTATAAAAAATGCCGTTTTAACGGCATTTTTTGTTATTTAATTATGCTGAATGCTACTATGTTCGCAATAGAGATGTTAAGCCAATCATATTTGAAGCAGATATAGTCATTGCATTCGCAACTATCTTCATTACATGTGCAGTAATCACTTAGTCTGCATATAAGAGCATTCTCGAGAGTTATAAAATCGTCATGGCATTCTTCGCATTTTCCTTCAGGTAAAAAAAGATGTCCATCGATTTTTAGGTGTCCTGTGAAGATTGTAATTTTATTTGAGCCACTTTCTTCAATTATTTTTCCCATTGATTTTAAAAGGTTTTTAGACATAGACATAATCTTCCTCCTTATATTTCTAAAACATTATAAATAAATGTTGTATTATAAAAATTCCCCGACTGGTTATTAGATTTTTAAAGTAAAGTTTTTGTTATAAATTGGGCAAATAAGTATGTTTGTGTTACAATATTACCAAGGGAATTAGACTAAGTAAGGGGAGAATAAAAATATATGGCA
>CALVHB010000031.1 GCA_944327275.1 Candidatus Gastranaerophilales bacterium
AACACATCAATAGGATTACAATTAAATTTAGGGAGGACACCAATGGCAATAGGTGCTGAGGATTACATTGATCAGCTACTTGTAAAAAAGTATGCTGAGGAAAAAGTTGATAACCACGATAATATAGAATCTATGGTTGACCCAGAAAAAATGATGGGTGCAATGAATGATTATGCGAGTATGTATCGAAATATGATGAACCTTAAACAAAGGCTCAACATAGCCTGTTATGCTATCAATGCAAGAAGTGCAAGATACAACAAAACATCCCGATATTAAAAAGTTTCTGATCTCCTTTTTTTCGGTTATAATAAGCGATAAAAAAAAGCAAAGTTTAATCGATAGAAAGTGAGAACAAAATGGTGGGAAAAATCGTCTTGGCATCTTCTTCTCCCAGAAGAGCCGCTATTATGGAAAAGACAAAAGTTAAATTTGAAATCATACCGTCTCCGTATATTGAAGATCATACGACGACGGTTTTTTCTTATGAATTTGTAGAAAATCTTGCATATAACAAAGCAAAAGCAGTAATTCCACTAATTAAAGAACCGGCTACAATTATTGGGGCAGATACTGTTGTTGTATTGGACGGTGAAATACTCGGGAAACCAGATGGGGAAACAGGTGCTTTTGAAATGTTAAAAAAACTTTCAGGCAAGACTCACTCTGTCGTAACAAGTATTGTTGTAATTGATTCTCAAACAGGAGAATATAAAAAGGATTCAACAACCAGCTATGTTACTTTTGAGAATTTAACAGATGAAAAAATCCACTATTACATAGATAATTTTAAGCCATTTGATAAAGCTGGTTCATACGGAATTCAGGAAATGCCTGAGGGCTACATAAAATCATATGAGGGTGATTTTGAAAATATCATGGGTATGAGTTCTAAAAGTTTAATAAATCTTTTGAATTTAAAAAGCCTTTAGAAGATTCTAAAGGCTTTTTTTAGTATTATAAATTTGCTCCACAGCATTTTTTAAATTTCTTTCCGCTGCCACAAGGACAAGGATCATTTCTACCAACTTTACTTAAATCAATACCTTCTAAATCAGGTTTTTCAATATCTTCTTCTATAATACCCAAAGTTCTTGAAAAAGCTTTTGATTTATATAACACAGTAGTTGAAGAGAAAATTTTATTTTCTAAGTATCTTGATTTATATGTCTCCAAAAGTTCATCAAAAGAATAATCAGTTCCCAACAACTTATTAACTACATCCATGAAATTTTCATGACGTTCGGCAACTCTTTTTATTATATTTGCAGAAAATTTATCATTGTTTAAAAAGAATTCAAGACATTCTTTTGCATTTTGGACTTTTTCAGGATCTTCAATCAACTTGTTAAATGTTTCATAAAAAGGTACAGCATAAAGTCCAAGTTCTTTATCATAAACAATGCCTACATCATACACCTCTTTATGTGAAGAAAAACCTCCTAATGAATTTTCTAAGAAATTATCATACGAATTGTTAAATTCTGAAACATCAAAAAACTTATACTCATCAGGTACTTGAATTTTGTCTTCAAAATTAACTTTTTCTCCACCTTCTGCAAAATCATTAAAAGCTCCTATTAAGTCATCTGCGAATCTGTTTGTTGTAACAATTTCGTCTTTTCCAAAAAAGTCAACAAACTTTGAATAAACTTCTTTGACATTTTTTTCAATTTCTTTTTGTTTTTCCGGATTATCCAAATATACCAACTCAGGATTTTGAATAATTTTTGCAACAGAATATCTAAGAGCATCATCTCTTCTTGTAGAAGGTAAAACCCCAGAAATTTCTAAAAGGTAATATGCATTTTCAAACTTAAAAATTCGAGCTACTACGTATTGTCCTGCACCCATTCCTCTAAAACTTGTCATTTTTACGAGAGAAATAACACTGTACAATTTTTCGTTAATTATATTATTTAACTCAAATCCATTTTGTAGTACTCGTTTTATTTCAAATATAGAAGATATCGAGTTCAATAGAGCCTTCACAATCTTTTTATTTGAAGCAGGCAATTTTTTTGTATTTTCAAGATATAAAGTTAAAATACTTTTTCTATTCAAATTACGTTCAAAAATATAATTAAAACAAGCAGATTGGAAATTCATATTATTCTGTCCAATTGTCTTAATATACTCTTCAAAATCAGGTTTTACTGTTTCGTCACTTTGAACAAACTCTGCCAAATTTTTTATAACATCATTAATTTCTTTTAAATCTTCTAAAATAAGCATTTGTCTCTCCCTCTTCTTAGTAGAGGATACCTTAAAAGAAATTAAAACTCAATACCATAACAGGTTAATATTGACTAAGGCATTCTTACCAAAGTTGTATCAGCATTAAATTTGCATTGAGGACACATCTTCTCAGCAAAAGCTTTATCAATTTTTGCTCCAAGCGAATCCCCTAATGCTGATTTACAAACACCTCTGTTGTAATAAGCCAAAGCCGGAGAGAAAAATACTTTCTTTTGATTTCTATAATCAGTAATTATTGAATTATAAATGCTTAAAGCAGAACTATAATTTTTATTCTTCAAATAGTAAGTTGCTTTTTCATATTTCAAAAGATATTTCATAGGTTCGTACTTTTCTGCAGAAATCGCAGAATCAAAATTTTTCAGCATTTCATTTTTGTCTAAATAGTAAGTTTGAGCACCTAAAATATCATCACTAAACTCTCCAGAAAGACTATACTTATCAGCAAGCTCGTAATCTTTAACAGATTTTTCATAATTCCCTAACTTAAACTCTGCATATGCTCTATTTGCATACACTTTAGGAGAAATAGGGACAAAAAACAGATATGAATTTGATACTCTAATTGCAGAATCATATTTTTTACTTTTATTCAAACCTTCAATATATAAAGGTATAAAAGCATACAAGCAAAATATAACCAAAATTGCAATTAGTACATAAATACTTTTTCTTGGAGTAGACTTATATTCTTGATAATTTTTTTCATCTAACTTCTCAATAGATGGGCTAAATTTAACTTTTTTAAAAGAACCAACATATCTGGTTAAATAATTTTCATACAGCAAATTTATTCCCACATAAGTTAGATACAATAACATTAAAGGAATCAGAGAAAGCCCGAAAACTACCAGATAAAAAGGTGCTTTCATAAATTCTGTAAAGTAAGGAAAAACCACTAGATAAACATATAGAAGAATTTCCAATGCAACAACAGAATTAATGACTGTAGTAAACTTTCTATACACTGCACTTATCGTTTTCAACTTTTCTTCAGGCAATACAACTGAATACTTATATCCGATATTTCTTAAAATACCTGCTAAAACAGTTCCATTAGATTCATTATAATAGTTGCAGTACTGAGAATTTATAAAAACCTTTTTTCTGTAATCTTCAATATTCATACACTAATTTTAACATTTTTCACAACAAAATGCAATCGAAGTTGCAAATTTTTTTTAGGTGGTATAATTTACTTGAATATACCTTCGGGACGTGGCGCAGCTTGGTAGCGTGCTACCTTGGGGTGGTAGAGGTCGCAGGTTCAAATCCTGTCGTTCCGATTCTTAAAAACTGAACAAATTATATCGGGATGTAGCGCAGTCTGGTAGCGCACCGTGTTCGGGTCGCGGGGGTCGCAAGTTCGAATCTTGTCATCCCGATTTTTATCTCTAATTTCAAACATTTCTATCTTAAATTCTCCCTCAAACCTACGATTTTTATATAAATTGTTTGAAATTTTTAATAAAAAGTTGTATAATTGATGGGTATCAGAATTTATAAGAGGTTATATATATGAAATTACACATGCAGATTCTTATTGCATTGGGTCTTGGAATTAAAAGAAACTGGCATATTTTTTCAGGAATCATTTTAGGTATCTTTGTAGGTGTTTTCCTTCACGGACATGAGCTACCTGTAGTGTCTACAATCCTAACATTTTTAGGCCAGGTATTTATCAGATTAATCCAAATGGTTGTTATTCCTCTCGTAGTATCCGCAATAATAATAGGAGTTACAAGTGTTGGAGATAACAGACAACTTGGAAAATTTGGATCTAAAATGATCCTTTATTATGGAATTATAACAGCTGCAGCTGTAGCAATTGGTGCAGCTCTTGCATTAATATTCCAACCTGGACTTGGTGCTGCTCATTACATTGCTCAAAACTCAGCAACTGAAGTACAAACAGCTGTTGCAACAGCAGTAGAACAGCAACAAGGAAATATTTTAAATATCTTCTTAGGTTTCATTCCTAGCAATCCTATGCATTCATTTGCAGCTGGAGATATGGTACCTATAATCGTTTTTGTATTACTATTTGCTATTGCACTTGCAAAAGTGGGCGACGTAAACAGACCTATCGTATCATTTTTTGAATCAGTATTCGCTGCAACAATGAAAATTACTGATTGGATAATGTTTTTTGCAGCTCCCGGCGTATTTGCACTTACAGCAAGCGCTGTTTCAAGTTTTGGAATTGACATCTTTGCAAGTATTTCCAAATATTTATTTGTTTTATTCCTAGGCTTTATGTTACAACTTTGTGTTGTTTATCCATTATTCCTAAGATTTTTCTCAAAAGTAAATATCATAATGCTTTATTCTGCAGTTGCAGAAGCCCTAATGGTTGCATTCGGAACTGCAAGTTCTTCAGCTACATTACCTTTGACAGTTGCTTGTTGCGAAAAAAGAGGTATTTCTCATAAAATATCAAGCTTCGTATTGCCTCTTGGTGCGACTTTAAATATGGATGGTACAGCCCTATTACAGACAGTTGCTGTAATATTTTTAGCACAAGCTTATGGTGTTGCATTAACTCCATTTTTAATAGTAGAAATTTGTCTTTTGGCAATGATTGCATCTTCTACCTGTGCGGGTATTCCTGGAGCAGGACTTATCACAATTGCTTTAATTTTGAATGGAATGGGCTTGAGTCCTGAACAACTTGTTGCAGGCTTTGCTTTCTTATTCACTATTGAAAGAATCACTGATATGATGAGAACACTTGTTAACGTTGCATCAGATGCGGTTGTAGTAGCAGCAATAGCAGATAACGAAAATGAAATAAACTATGATCTGCTAAACAACCCTGCAGCATATGAAGATATAGCATAGATATAAGCTTTAAAATAAATAAAACATAATTTACAAACCCTAACTTTTTTGTTAGGGTTTTGTTATGAATAAAACAGACGAAATTGCATCTACACATTTAGGGAAAAAATCTTTAGGCAGTGAGGAATATAATCCCTCATTACTCGTTGCTATACCAAGAATTGAAAATAGAAAACAATACAATATAGAAGATAAAAAACTACCATTTTCGGGATTTGATATCTGGCACGCATATGAATTTTCTTCAATGACCCAAAAAGGGGTTCCTGTCACAAGATTGATGAAATTAAAATACAACTGTAATAGCGAATTCCTTGTTGAATCAAAGTCTTTAAAACTATATTTAAATTCTTTCAATATGACAAGATTTGGCAATTCTACTCAAGAATGTCTCGAAATTTGCAAAAGAACGATAGAAAAAGACTTGAGCTATAAATTAAAAACAGATGTAAAAGTAAGTTTTATAGAAAACAATACGCAGAAAGAATACATTTTCAATAACTTTGAAAATATAATGAATTTCATTAATGAAGAAGAATTGCATATAGATAAGTTTAAAGAAGCTCCGGAAGAATTGAGAATTGAACAAAATAATAATCTCAAAAGTTATTATCTACTTTTTGACTCTCTTCGCTCAAATTGTCGAGTTACCCATCAACCGGATTTTGGAGATTTATTTATATACTACAACTCAAAAAAACACATACTTGAGAATAGTTTGGTAAAATACTTAACCTCTTTTCGTTCTGAATACCACTTCCATGAAGAATGCTGTGAAATGATTTATAAAAGGTTATACGACATATTAGATAACAATGATGAGTTGTTCGTATGTGCACTATACACAAGAAGGGGAGGTATTGATATTTCTCCGATTAGAACTAATTGCGATAAAATCGAAGATATGAATAAACTATTAGACCTGACAAAATTTGCAAGAGGTAGCATAAAACAATAATGGATAATAAAAAACTTGGGAATGCAGGAGAAGATTTAGCTTGCAAATTCTTAGAAAAACAAGGATATAAAATCATTGAAAGGAATAAGCATTTTTCAAAGTTCTGTGAAATTGACATTATAGCCAAATATAAAAATACAACTGTATTTGTAGAAGTTAAAACAAGAAAAAATTCTAATTTCGGCTCTCCCCTTGAAGCAATCACAAAAAACAAATATGAAAACATAAAAAAAGGAATTCTATTTTACCTATCTGAAAATAAAATAAAAGATTACAGAATTGATGTCATTGGTATAACACTAAAACCTGAAATTAAGATTGAACACTTGAAAAACATTTAGTTAAAAGAGAATCTGCCTAAATTATACTACCATTTTCAATTTTATAAATTTTCACATCTTTTAAAAACTCATCCTCAAAAAGGATTGTATCAACAGATGTAATAACAGTTTGAGTATTTGGGTTAATTGATTTTAGCAAATAGTTTTGTCTTACATCATCTAATTCTGCAAGAACATCATCTAAAAGTAAAATAGGTTCATCCCCTGTCTTTTCAGTAATTATATCGAGTTCAGAAAGTTTTAATGCAAGAACAATTGTCCTTTGCTGTCCTTGAGACGCAAACTTTGTGGCTTCATTATTGTTTATATAAAAAACAATATCATCTCGGTGAGGTCCAACACACGATTGACCTCTGCGAATTTCCTCAAGCTTACGTTCTTGAAGACTACTTGAAAAAGCATATGCAATATCTTCTAAATCTGTTTCTTCTGAAATAAAAGAACAATCATAATTTATCTTTAGTTCCTCTGTTTCACTTATGATTCTATGCTTATCTTTTGCAACTTTTTCGATTTCCTTAAGGAACTTCTTACGTAAAAAAATTATGTTACTACCGGCAATTACTAACTGCTCATTGTACACATCAAGTAGTGTTTCGTTCAAATTTCCATTTTTTAAATATTCTTTGAGCAAATTATTTTTTTGAATACGGATTTTATCATACTTTGAAAGTCTTTCATCATAAGCGGGATAAACTTGAGAAATAGCTATATCCAACCAATCTCTTCTATCTGAGGGATTTCCCCTCAAAAGCAATAAATCAGCGGTAGAAAACAGAACAGTCTTAAGCACAGTCTTAAAATTCTTAGGGGTAGTTTTTACCCCATTAATTCTTAATTCTCGTTTTTTATCCTTTGAATAATAATATTTTAATTCAATATCTGTCTCAGCCTTAACAATATTTGCCTCTACCTCAGTATTTTCAGAAGCAAAATTTATCAATTCAATGTTATTAGATGTCCTAGGACTCTTGGTAGTTGAAAGCAGATAAATACTCTCAAGAATATTCGTTTTACCTTGGGCATTTTTACCTATTATAAGAACCTTTGCAGAAGAAAAATCTAACTGCAGATCAGAACAATTCCTATAATTTTTAAGCTTTAAATCCCTTAATCTCATAAATCGATTATACCCCAAATATATGATTTCTTAATTTTATATGGACTATTAAAAAAATTTTTTATATAATAATCTCATAGTGTAGGAATATAAGGAAATATTATGTTACCGATTATTTCAGAAGAGAATGCTGCTCAAGTTTTTAGTGAAGTCTTTAAAGATATGCCTGCTTGGCGAAAAAGTATGATTCACTATATTAAAGAAGAAAATCCGGAGGTCAATACTGCAATTATTGAAGCTGCAAATAAGACTGAATTGGATCCAAAAGCAGTTGCTCTTGGAGCTTATATGACCTACAAACTAATAGAATTAGCAATGAAAGAAAATGATGTACTAATGAATTTCCAGGAAGGATAAAAGATGTTAATTGAAGAATTGTTGGAAAAACTAGTTGCAGACGGTGGATCAGACTTACACATATCAAGCGGACTTCCTCCGGTAGCCCGTATCGATGGAAGTTTAAGAAGATATGATTATCCTGCCTTGAGCCCTGATGATGTTGAAACTTTGTTATTTCCAATGCTTTCTAATGAACAGAGACGTACCCTAGAACAAACATGGGAACTTGACTTTTCTTATGGGATTGAAGGACTTAGCCGTTTCAGGGTAAACTTCTATAAAGACAAGGGAAATTACGCTGCTGCATTCAGAACAATTACATCAATAGTACCTTCTTTTGATAAACTAGGATTGCCGGATATTATCAGAAAAACTGCTGAAAAACCAAGAGGTCTTATCCTGGTTACAGGACCTACAGGTTCAGGTAAATCAACAACTCTTGCAGCGATGATAGACTATATCAATACAAACAGACCCGAACACATACTAACAATCGAAGACCCTATAGAATTTGTGCACACTTCAAAACAAAGTATAATCCACCAAAGAGAATTGGGGATGGATACAAGGTCTTTCGCAAATGCCTTAAAATCAGCTCTCCGTGAAGACCCTGATATTATACTTGTAGGTGAGATGAGAGACCACGAAACAATTGCATTGGCTCTTACAGCAGCTGAAACAGGGCACTTGGTATTCGGTACATTGCACACATCTTCTGCTGCGCAAACAATTGACCGTATCATTGACGTTTTCCCTGAAGGGCAACAACAACAAATACGTGTACAGCTCGCAAACTCTCTTGTAGCTGTATTTTCTCAAACTCTTTTACAAAAACTACAACCTGACGGAACTAAAAAAGGTCGTGTTATGGCCCAAGAAATCATGTTAGTAACTCCTGCTATTGCAAACCTTATTAGAGAAGCAAAAGCAGCACAAATATATTCAACAATACAAATGAATCAGGGAATAGGTATGCAAACTCTTGAAATGGCTCTTGCAAGCTTGTACAAACAAAAATTGATTACAATTGAGGATGCATTACAAAAATCCTCAAGACCTGATGAATTAAAAAGATTACTTAGCGCTTAATAATAATCCCTCAATAATGAGGGATTTATTATTCCCGAAATTTAAATAAACATCTTTTATCAATAATTCTAAAACTTGTTAAGGTTTTTTTTTATGATAAAATTTGATTATAAAGTTTATCGTAAAAAAAGGAAAACAAGATGACACAACAAACACACGAACCAAGTTCTACAAAAGAACAAATAAGACAAACAAGAATTCAAAAACTTGCAGATCTTGCAGATAAAGGAGTTAATCCTTATCCTTACTCGTTTGATAAAGATGCAAATGCTGCTGAGCTACAAGAAAAATATAAAGATCTTGAAGCTGGAGTAGAAACAAGTAATGTATATTCAGTTGCAGGACGTGTTATGGCAATCCGTAACACCGGTATGTTTATAGATTTAATGGATGCAACTGGAAAAATTCAAATCTTCTCACATAAAGAAAATCTTTCAGAAGATCTTATGAAAATCCTAAAATTAATTGATATCGGTGATATTGTAGGATTTACAGGAACTATCAGAAGAACTCCGAGAGGTGAATTATCAATAAAAGCAACATCATTAAAATTGTTATCAAAAGCTCTTTTACCTCTACCTAACAAACAAATTAGCAAAGAAAAGAGAGAAGAATTATCAAATTATCACGGACTTACAGATATTGAATTAAAATATCGTCAAAGATATGTTGACTTGATAGTTAACGAAGATAGCAGAGATACTTTTAGAAAAAGAAGTCTTATAATACAAAAAATAAGAGAATATCTTGCAAAACAGGGCTACTTGGAAGTAGAAACGCCTATTTTGCAAACTATGGCTTCTGGAGCAAACGCTAGACCTTTCAACACTCACCATAATGCGTTGGAAATGGATTTAACACTAAGAATTGCTCTTGAACTATATCTAAAGAGATTAATTGTCGGTGGCATTTCAGAAAGAGTTTACGAGATTGGTAAATGCTTTAGAAATGAAGGTATTGATACTCGCCACAACCCTGAATTTACAATGATAGAATTATATCAAGCTTATGCAGATTATAACGATATGATGACTTTAACTGAAAACATGGTTGCTTACGTTGCTCAAGAAGTACTTGGCACTATGAAAATTAAGTACGGAGAACATGAAATCGACTTGACTCCACCTTGGGACAGAAAAACAATGCTTGGATCTATTAAAGAAGCTACAGGGGTTGATTTTATGGAAATATTCACACCTCAACAAGCAATTGAAACAGCTAGAAGCTTGAATGTTCAAGTAGAAGATGGAATGAACTGGGGACAAGTTGTAGAAGCAGTTTTTGAAGCAAAAATAGAACCTAGTTTAATTCAACCTTGTCACATCATTGACTACCCTAGAGAGATTTCTCCACTTGCAAAAGTTCATAGAGATAATGACCGTCTTACTGAACGTTTTGAGACAAGAGTTAACGGATGGGAAATCGCTAATGCATTCTCCGAATTAACAGATCCAATCGATCAAAGAATGCGTTTCGAAGCTCAAGCTCAAGCTAAAGCAAACGGTGATGAAGAAGCTATGGAAATTGATGAAGACTTTATCAATGCTTTGGAATACGGTATGCCTCCTACAGGTGGTATGGGAATGGGCATTGACAGACTTGTTATGCTTCTTACAAATTCTCCATCAATTAGAGACGTAATTGCTTTCCCAACTATGAGAGCAAAAGATTAATAAAAAAATAAATAAAAAGAGAAGACCGGCCCCCACCGGTCTTTTTTTATGAAAGATGAAAGGAGCTGAATTGTGATCTATTAGTAATAAGTTATTTTCCAACCATCATTAATAACTCTTGCAGCACAAGTTAATCCAGAAGCTGCTTTGTTACAGTTATATGTATTATCAAGACCGCTAGGAACAACCTCTTTGCCATCAAGAACGAAAGCAAAAATATCTCTGCCTAATTGGTTTGGATAAGAATTTCCATTAACATCAATTATAAATACAACAGAATCCTCTTCAACATTTACTCCAAATTCAGAACGAACAATGTCTCTAGGGTATATATTAATTAACACATTCATCCCATCAACAAGAGTAAACATGTATTGATACATTTGAGCTCTGGCCAAATATACTCTACCGCTTAAAAATTTTGTAGGATATTGCCAACAGCCTGTTGAGTTAGAGCATTCTCTTACAACTTTAAAATAAGGTTTATAATATGAAAATGCTAAAGCTGAAGAATCTTGTGAATACTGATCTAATCCCCAATAATCTGGAGATGATCTATCTAGGATTACATACATCGTAACCTGGCTTATTGAAGTATAGAATTTTTTCAATGCAGCCATATTTTTAGCATCACTAATTTTAGTGAATAAACCAAAGAACGTTAAAGATGCAATAACACCAATTATTGCTAATGTAAATAATGTTTCAGATAATGTCAGCCCAGAATGCTTTTTGTAAACTCTTTCATAATTCATAAGACCACGCGCCTCATATCTTTTGATAAAAGACATTTTTAACAATACATATACTATTTATATACCCAGAATAATAAAATAATTAACACTTATATAAAGAATAATTAAAAATTGATAATTATTTTAAATATTTTATAGTCCAACCATCCTCAATAATTCTTGAAACACACGTCCAACCAAAATCATCAATTTCACAATCAGATGTATCATCCATGCCAGCAGGTAAAAGACCTCTATGAGTAACAATAAATGCAAATATGTCTCTTCCAATCTGGTTTGGCATTTTATCAGCATTAACATCCACCCAAAAAACTAAACAATCATAATCATAAGCACTTCCCATACCGAAGTCATCAACAATCTGCCCAGCTGAATATATATCCATTAAAATATTCATACCATCAGCTAAAGTAAAAGCATACTGATACCAAGTAGAGTCATGACCTTCCCAATACACACTTCCATCAAGATACTTAGTGGGATAGGCCCAGCATCCTGGGGAGTTTTCACATTCTCTCATCATATTAAAATGAGGCTTATAATAATTATAAATAGTAGTAACTGGAGGTTGGCGTCCATCAACCATCCCCCAATATTCAATATCTTCATGTTCTGCAACAGCTAAATTTGTAGCTTGCTGGAGTACAGAATAAGCTTTTCTTAAAGATGACATATTTTTTTGATCTTGGATTTTTTCATTCAAAACGGGCATTGTCAGGGCTGCAACAACGCCAATAATTCCCATAGTTATTAAAACTTCAGCTAAAGTAAAACCCAAAAATACATCTTTCATACTACGATTATAACATTTTTTATTATTTTTATCAACATTTATTAGACTTTTTGAAACTTTTATTATAAATTACAACTATGTTTAATCAGTATACAAAAGTTTTAGAGGATTTAAAAAGCAATTCGCACTTCCGAAATGTAAGAAATTTTGAAAAAAAAGATGAAAAATTTATCTATTTTAACGGGGAGAAATTAATAAATCTTTCATCTAACAATTATCTGGGTTTTGCGGATAATCAAAAAATCACAGAAGAATTTTTGAACACCGTAAATAATTCGTACTCTTTTGGAAGCGCATCTGCAAGACTTTTAACTGGAACACTACCTGTATACAACGAGCTGGAAAATACTATTTGCGAGCTGTTTGGGACTCAAAAAACATTAATATTCAATAGCGGTTACCACGCAAATGTAGGAGTATGCAGTTGTATTGCAGGGAATGGAGATGTAATTTTTTCAGATAAACTAAATCACGCTAGTATTATTGATGGGATGAAATTGTCAAGTGGGAAATTTTTTAGATATCCACACAAAAACACTGATGCTTTAGAAAAACTTTTAATACGAGAACGAAAAAACTTTAAAAACGCAATAATTGTTTCAGAAACAGTATTCTCAATGGACGGAGATATTGCAGATATAAAAAGACTTGTAGAACTAAAAGAGAAATATAATTGTATACTAATCCTTGATGAAGCTCATGCATTTGGTGTTTTTGGTCCAAAAGGCATAGGAGTTACTGAAACTCTTGGAATTACTGATAAAGTTGATTTAATCATAGGAACTTTTGGTAAATCAATTGGATCAATGGGAGCATTTGCTACTGGAAATAAAATATTAATTGAATATCTCACAAATAGAGCACGCTCTTTTATTTTTTCAACAGCTCTCCCTCCTATTAACATAGCCTTTTCTAAATGGATAATAGAAAACAAATTGCCATACACTTATGAAAAAAGGCAAAAAATGCTTAAACTTGGAGAAAAGGCCGGAAGCGAAAGTCATATTATACCTATAATTATTGGAACGAATAAGGATACAGTAGACACTTGCGATATTCTGTTCAAAAATGGGTATTTCACATTACCGATAAGGCCTCCTACCGTTCCAGAAGGGACTTCAAGATTAAGACTTTCTCTTACTACCGAAATTGATGAAAAGGAATTAATGCATGCAATATCATTGGCTAAACAGAAAAAACAATAATAAGTTAATTATATTTTTTGCAGGATGGAGTTTTGACGAAAAACCTTTCGAGTTTCTCGACGCATTTGATTATGATGTATTAATAATATTTGATTACTCAAAATTAAACCTTGATAATATACCTAAATATCAGGAATATTATCTTATTAGTTGGTCTATGGGAGTATTTGTGTCTTATATCTTAAAAGATAAACTTCCAAAATTCACAAAGGCTCTTGCAATAAATGGGACTCCATTACCGGTAGATGACAATTTTGGAATTCCTATAAAACCTTTTATTTTAACACTTAAACATGCAAAACAAGGATTAGAAGGAAAGTTTTATAAAAATATTTTTGAAAACGAAAAGGAGTACGAAAAATATTGTAATTCTCCGGTAAAGCGCACAATTTCAAATAGAGTAGAAGAACTGCAGGAATTATATAAGACAATTAAAAGTACTCAAATTAATTATTCCCAATTTTTTGACACTGCCATTTTAAGTAAAAATGACAAGATTATCCCATTCAAAAATCAATTAAACTTCTGGGAAAACAATACAAGGGAAATAATTGCAATTGAAAATGGGCACTTTCCGTTTTATAATTTCAATAGCTGGGATGAAATTTTACAACAATGCAAGTAAGTACAAAGTTAATAAAAAAACAATTTGAACAAAGCATGAACAGCTATGATGAAAACGCCATCGTACAGAAGTTGATGGCTCAAAAGCTTGTAAAAAAACTTTGTGAAATTTCCGGTAGTTTTGAAAACATCCTTGAACTTGGTAGTGGGACAGGCATTTTGGCCACCGAAATAACACAAAATATAAGATATAAACATTACTACGCAAACGATTTAGTTGAAAAATCAAAAAAATATCTTGAAAAAATACTTCCAGAGTTTACTTTTCTATGTGGAAATGCAATAAAAATAAACCCATCCAGAAATATGGATTTAATTATATCTAATGCAATGTTCCAATGGTTTAGCGACTTGGAAAAAGTTAGTGATAAACTAAAAAACTACATTAATACAGGAGGAATCCTTGCTTTTACAACTTTCTCTCCAAACAATTTTAGAGAAATTAATAAAATTACAGGATTATCTTTAAATTACAGTTCCAAAGAAGATATAATAAAGATTTTTTCAAAAAATTTTCAAATCTTATATACAGAAGAGTTTGAAGAAAAACTTAACTTCTCGAGTCCTCTTGAATTACTTGCACATATGAAAAAAACTGGCGTGAATTCATTGAGCAAGAATCATTGGACTTTCAAAGATGTTAAGGAATTCTGTGAGAAATACTCAAGGGAATTCCCTAAAAACACTCTCACCTATGCCCCTATTATTGTAATTTGCAAAAAACTTTGAATACAAATAAATACTTCCATTTCTGTATTCTATTTTGTAAAGAAAAAACATATAATGTTTACATAATTTCATGTTTATTATTACATGACGATATGGGGGACCATAAAATTGTTAAATAATTTTGAAAGCTTTGATAATTCAGAAACATCTGCAAGAAAATCTGCCTTAATTCAAGAACGTATTGGACTTGTATCTACTCATATGTACAAGCAATTCTTGGATTACCAACATGCAAATGTCAATACTAATGAAATATTTACCAGAATGATTGATAATTTGCAAATTGTAGTTGATGCTCTGAAAGAAGCTTTTTCTTCAAGAAATGTTACTACTCAAAATATATATGTAGATACAGACCCTCAAAAATCAGTGGTTATTGTAAACATACTATGGCATAAGATGAGTTTTACAACAAGATGTAATTACCAACCCCAAGCTCTTTACAGAGAAGATGGTCAACATCTTTTTTCAAGCAGAATTATGGCCATTAAAGGAAACTACTATGAGTTAATGAAAGGTGTTACCGATCACGATGAAGAAATGGTAAAATTACTAGATAACGAAGTAGCTTCTCTTTTTATTCCACCTGAATCAACTCAAAATTCAATAATGAAAATCAGACATATTCCAAATAGAGAATTCTATCTAACTCAAGTTGATGCTCCTAGAGAATTTGTTTTAAAAGTTGTAGAAACAATCTGTGGTGGTGGTTTCTACCATGAAGAAGGTGCTAGAAAAAGCTTCAATATCTAAAAGATTTTAGATAATAATAAACTAGTCTTCTATAGTAATTCTTGAAGAAACCTCAGCTACAATACGTTGAATATCTGCTCCTCCGATTGCAACCTCCAAAATTAAAGGACTGTGTATTAAAACTGTCTCTGAATATTCCATTGTATCAACATCAATTACATTAAATTCAACAAAATCGTCACCGGCATAAATTAACTTTCCATACTCTCCACCGGTAGCCCATTTTATAAACATATATTGATTTTCATACTCTTTTAATTTTTCGACTAATCTCATCCTACATCCCCGTAAATGTATTTCATACATATATATTTTAGTTATTTATTTTTATAAGTCAAGTAAAAAAAACAAGATAAAAAAAGAAGCTGTACAACCTTGTACAGCCTTTGAACAATAATCTTGGGAGGAGATTTGGGGATAGTTGTACATGCATGATAATTCAAGCATGTTTTTTTTGTTACACATGTACTAATAAATTTAATAAAAATTTACAATTCCTTGATTTTATATTACAATAGTGCTTAGAGGTAATTACATGAAAATACTTGTTATTAATGGTGTAAATATGAATATGCTTGGTTTTCGGGAACAAGAAAAATATGGCACCATGACATTAAAAGATTTAGAAAAAGAATTATACGCATTCTCTTTTGAACTTGGAATTGATATTAATACTTATCAAAGCAACTATGAAGGTGAAATTGTTGAAAAAATTCACAATGCAAAAGAAGAATTTGATGGAATAGTAATCAATGCAGGAGCTTACACTCATACAAGCATTGCCATAAGAGATGCTATTTCTGCCGTTGAAATTCCAACTGTAGAAGTACATATGACTAATATATACAAAAGAGAAGAATTTAGGCACCACTCATACCTATCAGGAGTATGTTTAGGGCAAATCTCCGGATTTGGAATTAATAGCTATAAATTGGGGCTAAAAGCGATTGTCGATTACTTAATAAAGGACAATAAATTTAAACAACAATAGGGAATAAATGAAGAAGTTATTACTTTTGGAATTCCTCAACAAAAGCCTTACTTACAGCTAAAGCTTTTAATTCAGGATTATCCAGACCTGCTTCTGCATATCTTTTTTCTGCCAATTCTGCCACTTCAAGAGCCTTAGCAGCCAACTCAGGATTTGACGCAAAAACCCTGATATCATTCTCTAAGTTATCTACTTTTACAGTAGAACGGTCTGCAGGATTTTCTGGAATTTCTTTAATTTCCTTTGCCTGAGCTTCTGTTTCTACTTTTGGGGCAGCTTCCGGAACAACATCAACTTTTGGTTGTTCTACTTTTTGAGCCTGAGGCTGTTGTGGGATACTAGAACCTTGCGGTTGTTTAGGGATTTCATTCATATTTTCATCCTCTTTCTTAACACTAGCTATGACACCATGCACAACTATCTTTTTTCTCTTTTTTTTCTCGTTTTAAGTTTTAAAACACCTACAGAAAAATTTTTGCTAGTTTGTAAAAAAAAAATTACAAAAATTAATATATAATCATTCTCTACAAACTTTTTATGCTATATTAGTGAATATAGTATACTTTGGAAAATATATAAAAGTTATATAAAGTATACAACATTAAGGGAAGTAATGCAACTATGAATTTTACTAATTTTTTTAGTAACATAAATCCTAAGGAAGTAATTACAAATCTTCCAGATGCCGTATTTGTCGTAGAATCCGATGGTGAAATCATCTGGGCCAACAATAAAGCCGCAATAGCTTTTGAAACAAGCGTAGACACGTTAAAAAAAGTACAATTCAACGACATTGTAGTAAACGGACTTGAATTAGCAGAAAAGTCTTACTCAAAAAAAACAACAGTCGTTACCGGAGCATTTTCTCTTAATGAAAAAGAATTTTTTGTAGAAATGAATTCTAAAAAATATGGAGAGCAATTTTTTATAACTATAAGAGACATAACTACTATGACCAACGTTCTTGCTGTAGCTGAAAGAACAGGGCGTCTGAATAAAGAAAAAAATGTTATGTTCGTAAAACTGTCTAATGAAATCAAATCTCCACTACAATCAATAATGGGATTCTCGCAAGCATTATTAGATGGTTTGGGCGGGAATATTTCGGAAAAACAAAATAAATATGTAAAAATTATTAAAAAGAATTCAGCGGAACTTCTTTATTTTATGGAAAAATTTCTTGAATTTGCGAAAGCGGAGTCTTCACTTTTTTCTATAAAAAATCAATCTTTTGATATCATAAACACAATTCAAAACGTTGTAAAACATAATGAGAATATATTAAATTTAAAGAACTTGACAGTTAATTATGATTTTGAAAACTTCAACAAGAAAGCTATATACAACGATGAAGATATAATGAAAATTATTCTTCAAAACATATTAGAAACTTCTATCAGATTAACTGAATCCGGAACTATCACAATAAAAATAGATTATCCGGAAATTGACAATATTGAGAAATATGGTATAAAACCAACAAAAGAAATAAATAATTTTTCATACATTCAAATTTCTTTCACAGATACAGGTATAGGCTTATCTGAAAATGAGTTGGAAGGAATATTTGAACCATATACACAACTTGAAAAAATCAACAAAAAAACAATGGTTCGTTCCCTTTCTCTTGGAGCAGTATACCTTATGTTAAAACGCATGGGCGGCGCAATGTGGGTAAATTCAGAAGTTATGAAAGGTTCTACATTTAATATTATATTACCGATTGAAAAGGAAGTCTGATGAGCAGTGTTGTATTAAAAAACGTTACCAAAATATATGATAAGAAGAAAGTAATTGATAATATAGATCTTAACATTAATGACAAGGAATTTATTGTACTTGTCGGAGCTTCAGGGTGCGGAAAATCGACTTTACTCAGAATGATAGCAGGTTTAGAAGAAATTACGGATGGAGAAATCTTTATTGGAGATAAAAAGGTAAACGATGTACAACCAAAAGACAGAGACATCGCATTCGTTTTTCAAAGTTATGCATTGTATCCTCACATGACTGTCAGAGAAAATATTGCATTTGGTCTTAAGATGAGAAAAATTGACAAAGATACAATTGAAAAAAAAGTTCAAGAGTCCGCAGAAATTCTTGATTTAGGAGAATATCTCGACAGAAAGCCAAAACAACTATCCGGAGGACAAAGACAACGTGTTGCTCTAGGTCGTGCAATCGTTAGAAATCCAAAAGTATTTTTAATGGACGAACCTCTTTCTAATTTAGATGCAAAGCTTCGTGTCCAAATGCGTGCAGAAATTAAGAAATTACATGAAAAATTACAAACTACATTTATATACGTAACTCACGATCAAACAGAAGCTTTAACAATGGGGGATAGAATAGTTGTCCTTGATAAAGGTGAAATTCAGCAAGTAGCGAGTCCTGAAGAGATTTACAATAATCCTTCCAATATGTTTGTCGCAGGGTTCGTAGGATCTCCTCAAATGAACTTCATTGAAGCAGAAGATCTGCCAAGTGTAGGAAGAAAGAATACTATAATTGGAATAAGACCCGAAAAAATGATGAGTGAAAACGGGGAAATAAAGCTTTCCGCAAAAGTTGATATTACAGAACTTTTAGGAAGCGAAAAAATAGCTTATTTCAATATAGGAAAACAAAAGTGTTCAGCAAAACTTCCGGCAGATTTCAAATTGGGTGATACTATTGAGTTAAGTATGTGTCAAAATGATATGTACTTCTTTGATAAAGAAAGCGGAAAACGAATTAACTAATCGTTGTTATTACAATCATCTTCCACCCAGACCACTGTTATATTTATTGGTTTGGCAAACGGATTCGTTATATTTATTGCTGAAAAAGAGTTTTGAGCAATTGAATCATAAAACTTTATTTTTTCAGATATTTTTTTAGTATAGTCTAGTAAATTCATAGGTTAATTCTCGTTTAGTATATACCCTATTATCAAATTTTTTAGCCTGATTATAATCCCTAAAAAGTATTATGTTTAAAAATTTTTAATAGTTAGATAGATTAATACCATTTCTATTAAAAAGCTCCTAAAATATCTTAAAAAAGGAGGGATAAAGTGTCTGAAAATAAGTTAAAAGGGACAAAAACAGAGCAAAATCTTATTAATGCATTCGCAGGGGAATCTCAGGCAAGAAATAGATACACATACTTTGCAAAACAAGCAAAAAAAGAAGGTTACGAGCAAATAAGTGCAATATTTTTAGAGACAGCAGAAAACGAAAAAGAACATGCAAAACTCTTCTATGAATTTATTGGAAATACTATGGGAAAAGTAAATGGTACCTACCCTTTTGAAATGGGGTCTACTGAAGAAAACCTCTTAAGCGCTGCAGCCGGAGAAAATGAAGAATGGACTAAACTTTACGAAGATAGTGCAAAAATTGCACAAGATGAAGGTTTTCCAGAAATTGCAAATACGTTTAAACATGTTATCGTTGCAGAAAAGCATCACGAGCAAAGATACTTAAATTTATACAAAAATATTAAAGAAAAAACTGTTTTTGAAAAAGAAGAAAATACAAATTGGCTTTGCAGAAAATGCGGTTATGTGCATCAAGGGAAAGAGGCTCCCATAAAATGTCCTAACTGCAAACACCCACAAGGATACTTCCAAGTTCTGTGTGAAAATTATTAACAATGTAACATTTTCCCAAAAACCTTTTATTTTATCAATATTAATCGTATAATTTAATAGGATATGGGTAGGTATTTTAAACTTTTAATAACAATATTTTTATTGACGGCTTTATATGGGGGTTATTACTGGGGAATTCCAGCAATTATTGACCTCCCCAATAGAGCCGATTTACTGGAAGAAATTATACTAAAAGAATCCGGGTATAAAGTAGAAATTACAAACCCTGATTTAAAAATGGGATTAATCCCCTCTGTATGGGTAAAAGCTGATAGTTTCTCTCTCGTAAATGATGACAATTCTGAAGCATTAAGTATAAAAAAACCTCTTATAAACGTGAGGATTCTACCCTTAGTTCTCAAAAATATCGATATAAAACATTTTTCTGCAAATGGAATATACGCAAATCTTGTATTCACAAAAAACTCTGAACTAAAAATCGGACAATACCCCATAAATCAAAAATTTGAATCTCCATTTAAATTAAAACATCTTTCAGCTGTTTTAGACGAATACAAGATTAATCTTGATGACCAACTTCAATCAAAAAAAATATTCCTTGACGGAGACTACATTTCAATAGGAAATTTCAATGAAAAACATATTGATTTGTCTACAGCTGCGAATTTAACGGCAGGATCGAAAAAGTCGTATTTAAAAGCTGATATAGATTTACAGCTTCCAATAAATAATGTATCAAATGACCAACTTGAACTAAACGGACATTTAATTAACCTTGATCTTTCAGATTTCTCTGTTTATGCAAAGTCAATTTCTAAAAACAAAATTGAATCTTTATCCGGAATAATTAACTTTACTGCAAATACAGTAAAAAATTCTAATGGTAAAAAACAAATTAAAACAAATTTGTATGTAAATAATCTTGGAATATACAACAAAGACAAGGCTAGTTCAATTTATTCAAAAGGCAAGCTTGAGGTAAATACTGATATTAACACTTTAAAAAATGGTATTGACATCAACGAAATGAAAATAACAGCTGATGGTATAAATTCTTTTGTATCAGGAGAAATCACAAAACTAAACAACAAAATACCTAACCTTGACTTAAAAATAAGTGTTAACAACTCAAAAGCTGAAAATATTATCCCTCTACTTCCAGGGGAACCTGATTTAGATCCTGATATAAATTTTCTTGTTTTAAAGAAAACCGGTTTTTGGGGTAATGTAAATTGCAATCTTGAACTAAAAGGGAAGGCTGATTTTCCTGAAGTTTACGGTAAAGTTTTAGTATCCGATGCATATATGGTAAAACCTATTAAAAATGCCGATAAAGCTGTAATAAAGCTCGACTTTAAAGGCGATGTAATGAATTTGGATGTAAAAGTCCCAACAAGCCCGATGGAAACTGTATATGTAAAAGGTCCAATAAAACTAGATAAAGATAGAACTGCAGATCTTTACATAACAAGTACCAAAAATGTAGATTTAAAAACAGCACAAATTGTTCTTAATCCTTTGCATGAAATTCTAAGATTTGATATAGGTCCTGTTCCTATAATGGATATACAAGGTAAAGGAGGAATAAACTTCCATGTTGTAGGAACTAAAAAAAATCCTCATGGTTGGGGACAATTTTGGTTTAAAGATGCAACAGTATCATTTTTGGATATTAAAAATATGGTACTTAAAAATGGTTCAGGAACTCTTGATTTTGACGATCAAAATACATTCTTCCAAACAAAAAAAGCCTACCTTAACGGAGAACCAATCTCTGTATCAGGCACCTGTTCTTTATTAGGGAATTTGAATTTCAACGTAAAAGCTCCTAACCAAGAGCTGGGCAATCTTTTAAAAATCGTAAAAACATCCCCAATGCTTATAGATATACAAAAACTGACAAATAATATAGAAAATGGATCAGGAAAAACTAATTTTGTACTTAACTTGACAGGACAAGTAAAAGATGTTAACGATGTTGTATTTAACAAAAACATATTTGCTAAAGGGAAAATAGAACTTTTATCAAACACTATTAGAATAAAAGATGTTCCTGTTCCAGTGTCTAAACTTTCAGGGGTCATTAATTTCAACAATCTTAATGCTGATTTTGACTTAAAATCCGCACTAAGTAATTCTTTAATTTTTATAAATGGAAAAATCAAAGACAACTTGTGTGATGCAACCGTTAACGCAAAAAATTTCAACATCGGAAACGGGCTAAAAGCTATAAACTCTAACGGTAAAGTTATATATCCAAACAGCCTGAATTCTTTGAATACATCTTTCACGGCAAAATACAAAGGCAAACTGGACGAGATTGAATATAACAATATTAGTATCAAAGGAATTTTACACAACAATCAAAAAAGTAAAAATAATTTATTAATTTCACACAACAGTAATTATGAATTATCAAAGTCAAACTTTAAACTTCCAAAATTAAAAGGATCAATTAACAACAGTCCTTTTGACATATCACTTAATGTAGAAAAATGTTTTAACAACGACAGAAACATTAACGGTTACATAAGAGTAGATAATTTTGACTTAAATACTATAAAAGACAAATCTATAATCTCAATAATGCCAAAACAAATTAAGTCACAATTAGACGACATTGTGTTTTTGAATGGAAAAATAAATATTAAATCAAGAATAAGAAACAATAACATAACAGCTTATGTTCCTCTTAATAACTTAAGCTTAATATACAGACCTAAATTCTTGAAAGTTGTTGTGAACAGTGGGGATATTTTACTAAGAAATGATCAGCTTTCTATCAACAAAATCAACGCCCAAATGGGACACATGCCAGTATTCTTGAATGGTAAAGTTTCTAACATATACAAAAAACCAAATTTAAATATCTACGCAAATACAAAATTAACTCAAGAATTTTTTGACCAATTTTTCAACAATAAAGCTCTTTATCCGATAAAAATTAAAGGCGATGTGATTCTGACCACAAAAGCACAAGGAACCTTAGACAATTTACATGCAAACTCTGTATTAAATATAGATTCCGCATCAAGCCTATACTACATGGGCGCATCTATCGGAGATATTGAAAATCCGGTAAAAATAACTGTTAGCAATGTATATTCTCCTAACAAAATAAAAATCAATAATCTTCAATATGATAAAATTATTACATCCCAAAACAACCGTCCGTATACTCAAACACAACTTAACGCAGCAGGGACTTTGACACTCTTGAGCAATAACAACATCGGTTTCAACAATTTTAAAGTTAAAACTCAAACTCCTACCGATGCAAAAATATTTAATATAATTTTCAGAAAACCTTTTATGAAACAAGGAGTATTTACTTCTGACCTTGTACTAAACGGAACAGCTCTTACTCCTAAAGTTCGAGGGAAATTCGATGTAACAAGTATCGATATCCCATTTTTAGATTCTACAATTCATGATATCAATCTGGATTTTAGACCTGATAACATATATATAAAAAGCAGAGGGACTGTGCTTACAAATGATGTATATCTTAACGCTGTAATGAAAAATAATCTCACTGCGCCTTATATTATAGAAAACTTTAATCTTAAACTCAGAGACCTTGACGTAAACAAGATTACAGATACTTTAAGAGACTTTGAGGCAGAATCCACAAGAAACCCATCAGTTGCAACAGCTAAAAATAACTCACAAATTGATATAACACAGCTTATCATAAATAACGGAAAAATTGATGCTGACACTATTAAAGTTAGAAACATAAACGCAGACAATTTTACAACAAATCTGTCTCTTGATAAAAATTCAATACTCAGCATTAATGATTTTAAGTTTGATATTGCAGAAGGCTCAGTTCTTGGAGGCTTGAAATATAATCTTGCAAACGACATAATAAATCTTGATATTCATCTTGATAAAGCAAATGCTCAAATAATGTCAGAAGCAATGTTTGACTTAAAAGGTCAAGTATACGGACTTGTTAACGGTGATTTTGACCTAACTTGTAACGGCAGATCACATGAATCTTGTTTCAGAACACTGTCAGGAGAAGGAACATTCAAAATTGCAGATGGAAGAATGCCAAAATTAGGTTCTCTTGAATATTTGCTTAAAGCTGGAAATCTACTTAAGGGAGGATTTACAGGACTTTCTATAAACAGTTTGATTGATTTAGTAACACCTCTAAAAACCGGTAATTTTGACAGCATTTCGGGAGATATTCACATCAATAACGGTGTTGCTCACAGTATTAATATATATTCAAACGGAAACGACTTGAATATGTATATGACAGGTTCTTATAACCTGCTTTCATCAATTGCTGATATGAAGATATATGGAAGTCTTACAAAAAATATAACTACTGTATTCGGTAAAATTAAAAATGCTTCACTTAACACTTTATTTAACACTATACCGGGAGTTAACAGCCAAAATGAAGCACTCCTTATGCAAACAGAAATAAGTAAAATTCCTGACATAAAGAATGCAACAAACATATACAGAATATTCGCTGTAGAAATCAATGGTGACATTAACGGCGAAAATTATGTAAGAAGTTTCAAATGGGTTAAATAACTATATTTTCAAAGGATAATCTTTTGGGAATTTCCAACCGTTACGTTGAATCAAAAGACCACAAGAATAACCACTATTAGTACAATCTGTCCTTATTGTGCTTGAAGGCAACCTAAAATCTCCTCCTCCGCCACTAATTGTCCCAATTCTAAGTCCTTTTTGCTCTCTCCCATGAGTATAATTAAACAAAGTAAAAACATAAACATCTTTACCTAAGATACTTTCACCTCTTGCTCCATTTACATCTATTATAAAATTAACATATTTCCATTCCCCGCCAAAACCACTGTTTGAATAATGGTATTTATTATACAACGCAAAATACCTGCCATCCTGCATTATATACTTTGGAGCATATACAAGCCACATGCCATAATTCTCAAACTGCCCGTTTGATTTTTTCCACATATTAAGTCTCGACCCTTGATCGCCGGCAAAACAATGTCCGTCACGCACATTAGTACAATTTTTGAGCCCCATATATGGTGCAAAATACTTTTGAACAAACTCCTCACTTGTTAATGTATAGTCCCATTCTTCGTAAGAACCATTGTCCACTTCACTTGCTTTAATCCACTTTTCTAAATCAGCATAAGTTTTTTCCAACTGAGTAGCAATTACATGTTTTTTATAATTCGAAACTACAACAGGCAAAGTCAACGCTGCCACAACACCTATTATTCCAAGAGTTATCAAAGTTTCTGCGAGGGTAAATCCTTGTAAGAAGCTTAAAGCTGCCCCCCCCCCGATATTCTTAAATCAAAAAATCTTTTCACATTCTGCTCCTTTTTTCTAATAACATAATAAGTTTAACATATTTTTTACTAATTTACAATTAATTATGGAACAGGGTCATATCCACCTTCATGGTATGGATGGCATTTACTGATTCTTTTTAGACCAAGCCAACCGCCTTTTAAAACTCCGTATTTTTCAATCGCTTGACGAGTATATTCTGAACAAGTGGGATAAAAACGACATACTCTAGGAGTATATTTTGATATTTTTTGATAAATACTAATAAGAAACAATACTACCTTTTTCATAATATCCTATTGATCCATTGCGTAAGATTCTCCAATAGAATCTATTGCTTCTACTTTAATATCCGTAATCAATTCTGAATAAGAAATTACAACAATAGTTGGAATATGGCGTTCTAAAAGCTGGTAAAGCGGTAGACGAATTCTTGGAGAGCATAAAATAACTGGTTGTTGACCACAAGCTTGATGAGCTCTCATTAAAGTAGTAGCGGTAGTTTCAATCAACTCCTGTACCTGCATTGGATTTAAAAGAAACATAGTTCCAAGCTCTGTTCTTTGACAGCTATCGTCAAGAGTTTTTTCCCATTCAGGAGAAAGAGTCAATGCATAAAGTACTCTATCATCACCAACATTAGAAAGACATATTTGACGACCTAATGCAGCTCTTAACCTTTCAGAAAGAATGTCAGGCTCTTTAGAAAATCTTGCATAATCACAAAGTCTTTCAAATACAAAAATAATATCTTTAATTGAAACTTTTTCTCTAATTAAATTTACAAATATTTTTCTTAAGTCACTTGTTGAAATAATTGTAGGAACAAGGTCATTTACAAGGGTTGGATCCTGAGATCTTACAAGTTCCATAAGTTTCAATACATCAGTTTTTGTCATAACCTCATCTACGTGTTTTCTTACACATTCTTGCAAATGAGTGACAATAACATCAGTAGAATCAACTGCAGTAACTGATCTGGCAGTTTTTGCATCATCAGGAGAAATCCAATATGCTTGAGTTTGATAAGTAGGGTCAATACCAATAATAGCATCCTGCGGAACTTCTTTTTTAGTAGAATCCCACTGATCTGCAATTACCATAAGTTTACCCGGATAAACATATCCGGTAGCAACAGTATTCCCACGAATAGAAATCATATACTCGTTAGCATCTAAAGCAGATGAATCCATAATTCTTATGTTAGGTAAGATATATCCCAATTCATCAGTGACTCTTTGACGCAAAGCTGCAATTTTTGCCAATAACTGACCTTCCTGATCAGGGTCTGCAATTACCAAAAGGTTTGAACCAACTTGCAAACTTAAAACATCGACACCCAAACGTTCATACATACGGTTAGGATTTACCAAATCCTGCATGTTTTGTCTAACATTTTCCAATTGTCCCAACTGAGATTGAACGTCCGCATTTATTAATGTTGAGAATCCTGCAATAAACAAGCCCACTGCAAACATAAAAAATGGTAAGAAAGGTAACCCAGTACCTTGCCAAAACCAAGTATGACCAGTCACTGCCAAGAAAAATAAGAACAGTGAAGCCAAAAATAATGCATTTGGTTTACTAACAATCTGACCAGTAACATCAGAACCTAATGAATTTGCAGCAGATGATCTTGTCATAAATACACCTGCAGCTATTGACATCAAAAGTGAAGGTAACTGTGATGCAAGACCATCACCAATTGTAAGGACTGTATATTTTGATACAGCATCTGCAATAGGCATCTGATTCATCAAACATCCTATACACAAACCACCTATAATGTTAATTAACACAATTATAATACCTGCAATAGTATCCCCTTTTACGAATTTCATAGCACCGTCCATGCTACCGAAAAGGTTTGATTCTCTTTGCAAGTCTTCACGTTTTTTAGTTGCTTCTTCCGGAGAAATTAATCCTGCATTAAAATCGGCATCAATCGTCATCTGCTTACCAGGCATAGCATCCAATGCAAAACGCGCTGCAACCTCAGCAATACGTTCAGCACCTTTTGTGATTACCATAAATTGAACAACTGTAATAATTAAGAATATTACACCCCCTACAATCATATTACCACCGGTAACAAACGTTCCAAATGCATGAATTACTTCCCCTGCTTCTCCTTTCGAGAGAATCAACCTTGTAGAAGCAATAGACAATACAAGTCTAAACATTGTACCAATAAGAATAATTGAAGGGAAAGATGCCAACTCCAAAGTCTTTTTAACGTACAAAGAAATCATCAAAAGAACAACACCTAGTGCGATATTCAAGCTTATGCAGAAATTTACAACCCAATTAGGAAGTTCAACAAGCAACAGAACAATGAGCAATAATACAAATATTGCCATAAATACTTCACTTAAATTTGTACCTCCGCCACCTTGGGCTTGTTCTTGTGCCATTAAACTTCTTTCAGAGCCTCACTTATTATTGACAATTGAGATTCAATCGTCGCATCTATTACACCATTTGTAGTTGTCATCATACAACCACCTTCCATAATCGATTCATCCGGAACTATGAGAACTTTTGCCTCAAGTCCTGCAACACTCAACAGATTTGGAACTTCTGTTTTTACCATTGAAACTTGAATAGGATTCACTCTCAGTGTTATTTTTGATTCTTCTTTAGAAAGTGTCTTCAAGATTTCAAGAATATTATTAAGTATTATAGATGGATCTTGTTGTATTTCCTTTTTAATAATTTTTTTAGCGATATCAAGACTTATCTCCATAACACTGGAAGCAACTTTGTCAAACACTTCTTGTTTTGCTCCCAAGAAAGAAGATATCGAATTTTTTACATCCATTATATCATCTTTTGCCTGTTGCAAACCATCTTGATAGCCCTCTTTTGCGGCAGCTTCTTTTATACTTTGAGCTTCTTCTTTAGCACGAGAAATCAGATTTCTGTCGTCTATTCTCCGAAACCCTCTGCGTCTGTCGCCACGTCTTCTCTCTTGACGTTGTGAAAAATCTATATTATCAAGATTGAATAAATCTATTTTATCTTCTTCTACCTCTACCTGAGGTTCCTCATCAACCGGTTTTTTTACAATTTCCTCCACCACCGGTTTGCTGGTTTTCTTTTTAATAATCATGATTAATATTATTATACACTATCTTCAAGGTGTGTGGCAATAATATTTGCAACTTTTGGAGACATTTCATAAAAATCTCCCTCTAAAGCAGTGTA
>CALVHB010000032.1 GCA_944327275.1 Candidatus Gastranaerophilales bacterium
AATTTTTACGTATCAATATTAGTTGCATATACTGCGTTAGCCTCGATAAAGTTTCTTCTAGGATCAACTTTATCACCCATCAATATATCAAATAGTTGGTCACACAACATAGCATCTTCAACATTTACTTTTAACAATGTTCTTGTTGCAGGATCCATTGTAGTTTCCCACAACTGTTGAGGCATCATTTCGCCTAAACCTTTGAACCTTTGAATTTGCAACCCTTTTGAACCTCTGTCATCAATAAATTTTTGAAGTTTTTCAAAAGAATTTATTTCATACTGTTCAGTATCTGTTTCCAATATCAAAGTATCTTCCTCTTCAATCAAATAGTCTCTGATCAAAGGATATGAAGCTTTCAACCTCTTATACTCTGAACTTTTTACAATATTTTGAGCAATAAGAACATGTTCTTCTTCATTAAAATTCAATTGAATTGCATATCTTGCATTTTCAGGGTTATATTTCAATGAGCAAACATAATTTGCAGCCTCTTGAATATTGTAATTTTTAGCGTGATCTTGCAAATAGTGATTCAAATATTCAATGACTTCATTCATTTTTGCCTGATCTTCAAAGTATTCAGGTTCAATATTTGAACGAACTAGCCCTCTTAATACAACCGCCGGATACAAATTCAAAATCGGGTTGTTATACGAATTATAAAACGCAGACATATTTTTAATTAATTCCAACAACTCATCACCAGACTTAACTCTTGATTTTGTTTTATCTGAAAGACTTAGATTTTTAATACCACGTTCTTTTAACATCTTATCCAGAGCATGTTCATCGTACAAATATTCAGATGTTTTACCCTGAGTAACTTTAAATAAAGGCGGCTGAGCAATATATACATAGCCATTTTCAATCAAAGGTCTTGCATATCTAAAGAAGAACGTCAATAGAAGAGTTCTAATATGCGCACCATCAACATCAGCATCGGTCATGATAATAATTTTATGATAACGAAGTTTTTCCAAATCAACTTCATCAGGATTTCTGCTTATGTTAATCCCAAAAGCTTGAACCATTGATTGAATTTCATTATTACCATAAATTTTATCTAGTCTAGCCTTTTCTACGTTTAAAATTTTGCCTCTTAAAGGCAATATAGCTTGGAACATTCTGTTTCTACCCTGTTTTGCAGAACCACCCGCAGAATCACCCTCTACTATATAAATTTCACATTTTTCAGGTTCTCTATTAGAACAATCTGCTAATTTCCCTGGCAAAGTAGAATTTTCAAGAACTGATTTTCTTCTTGTAAGTTCCCTTGCTTTTCTTGCTGCTTCACGAGCACGTTGAGCTTGAAGAGTTTTTTCAATAATGATTTTTGCAATTTTTGGATTAAATTCCAACCACTCTTGCAATTTATCTCTTACAGCATCCTGAGTAGCAGCCATAGCTTCTTGGTTGCCCAATTTTTCTTTAGTCTGTCCTTCAAATTCAGGATTAGAAATCTTAACACTTACAATAGCTGTAAGTCCTTCTCTCACATCCTCACCGGAAAGATTTTGATCAGAATCCTTTAATATATTGTTTTTTCTCGCATAATCATTAAACACACGAGTCAAAGAGTTTCTGAAACCGGTTAAGTGAGTACCGCCAGAATGGGTATTAATATTGTTTGCAAAGGACAATACACTTTCACTGTAAGCATCTGTATACTGCATAGCAACTTCAATTTGCATTCCATCAACAACTTTGTCAATATATATAGGTTTGTCATGCAAAACATTTCTGTTCTGGTTTAAAAATTCAACATAACTACCGATACCACCTACATAATGGAATATTTCAGTTGATTCAGTATGAGCATTTGTGAAAATTATTTTTAATCCTTTATTTAAGAACGCCATTTCACGTAATCTGTTTGCAATTACGTCGCAATCAATTTCAGTTGTTTCTGTAAATATTTCAGGATCAGGCCAAAAAGTCGTCTTTGTACCTGTTTTATCTGTAGCTTCACCCTTTTCAACAGGTGTAAGAGGTTCCCCTCTCATATATTCCTGACGCCATACAAACCCTTGTCTTGAAACTTCTACTTTATATTTTTCAGAAAGAGCATTTACAACAGAAGCACCAACACCGTGAAGACCGCCGGATACCTTATATCCGCCGTCACCAAATTTTCCGCCGGCGTGCAATACTGTGTGAACAATTTCCAAAGCAGATTTTCCTGATTCAGGTTTTATATCTACAGGGATACCACGACCGTTATCTTCTACTGTTACACTATTATCTTTATTTACAGTGACATAAATATCAGTACAGAATCCTGCTAAAGATTCATCAATAGAGTTATCAACAATCTCATAAATACAGTGATGCAGACCACGTTGCGAAGTAGATCCGATATACATACCAGGTCTCATTCTAACAGCTTCCAAGCCCTCTAGTACACGAATATTACTTGCATCATAAGCTTGAGAAGTCTTTGTCTCAATTGCTTCATCATTGTTAGGAAGTTCATTTACTTCAATCTTCTCAACAGGAGCAGCTTGAGCATCTTTTACATTATCAACTTCTGTAATTCCATCTGCCATATATTTTTATTCTCCCCTTAATTA
>CALVHB010000033.1 GCA_944327275.1 Candidatus Gastranaerophilales bacterium
GGATTCAAGTCATCATCCCATTGCCATCCTTCTCCCCACTCTGTGTTGTCAAATACGTAGTCATCAATATATATGTTTTTCGGAGAATTAATTTTTTTCTCCATAGCTGTTTTTATCAAATAATTTAAATCTGAAGATGACAGAAATGGGTCAGCTCCAAGTTTTAAAAATAAGTCATTATTTGTATTTTTAAAAAGTTTTGTTGTGAATTCATAGTTATATCCAAGTGTATCTAAAGCAGCTTTGAGAGTTACAAGCTTTAAGGTAGAGGCTGGCATGTTCGATTGATTTTCGTTTAGTTCATAAACAACTTTGCCGGAACTTACATCCCTAATTGATACGGAAATTGCTCCTTTGTTAATTTCTGATTGAGAAATAGTTTTATCAATTACATTTGCAAAGGAAATTTGTTGTATAAAAATTACTAATAATATTGAAGTAAGTAAGTTTAATATTTTTTTCATATTATTTGTACCTCATAATTTGGTCTTATATCATCAATACACTTACATTTTTCTCTGAAATCATACATTTCAGAAAAATTCAAAGTCGCGTTGCAAGCACCTTCTTTTTGATCTTTAATCTCAGATATTGTTTCCCCTTTATAATCTATGATTCTGGAGTGTCCGATGTTCCATTCATCATCCTCAATGTATCCGGATTGTGTTAGGGCAACCATGTATGTTTGATTTTCAACTGCTCTAGATCTTGTCATACATTCCCAAGGTATTGGTTTCTTGAGTCCCCAAGCTGCGCAATTTATGAATAAATCAGCCCCTGATTTTCGATAAGCTCTGTATATTTCAGGGAATCTAATATCGTAGCATATTGTTATAGCAGTATTTATTCCCTCAATGTTTACCATAACCGGAGATTTCCCAACTTCAACATATTTGCCTTCATCACATCCGTAGTATGAAAATAAATGGTTTTTTGAATAAGTTGTAATAAGTTCTCCTTGCCTATTTATAACAGGACAAGTATTATAATAGTGCCCATCTTGCAGGCATATAAAGCTACCACCTATTATCCAGCTGTTATATTCTTTAGCAATTCCGCTGAGAAATGATATTGTACTACTGCTCTCAATACTTTCTGCAGTCTTTCTAAAATTTTTAGGTGACCAACCAACAGTCCATACTTCAGGAAGGACTATAATGTCAGTGTTATTTTCTTTTAGATCTCTTTGTACAATTTTTTCAACTTTTGAAAAATTTGCAGCGAGATTTCCGATTTCAGAATTCATCTGTATTGCAGAAATTTTTACTGTTTTTTGTTCCATAATCCCTTTTTAAGAGCCTCTTTATATGTTTCTTTTTCTTCTTCTTTCAGTTTAAAAAGTTGTTGTCTTATTTCTTCTTTCGCAAGTTCTATTTCTTCAGAAGTTGCATCCTCTTTAACATATATTGGAGTCCCGTATGTGTTTAAAATGTTGCAGCTACCCAGTGGAGTTTTCATTGTATCCCATGAAGGGAGACTGATAAATGTTTTCTGTGGAGAGTACCAATGTACAGGAATAATAGGTGCTCCAGACATCTGTGCAAGTTTAACTGCTCCATTTTTCACCTTGTGTAGAGGCCCGTGAGGTCCGTCTACCATTATTGATACGCATTCTCCCTGTTTAAGCTTTTTTAGCATTTGCATAGTAGATTCAACTGCTCCCTTTTTGCCGGAAGAGCCTCTGACTACGTTAAACCCCCATTTTTCGCATACTCCTGCTACTATTTCTCCATCAATAGAGGTACTTATTAGCACACTCAAGTGATCTCTATCTCTTATTCCATGTATAAGAAACTGGTTTGAATGCCAAAGCGCATATATGCAAGGAGATATTCCGGGGTTATTAAACTCCTTAATATGAGTAAATTTTTCTTGCAGTCTTAAAATTTTGTATGTTGCACTAGCTAAGTACTTGACGTTTTTACCATTAATAATTCTTACCATGAGTTCATTTTATTACAAATATTTGAAAACTTAAAAAAATTTATAAAAGTTTATATCTTTTCTTGATGATTTTGTTTCGCCGTTAAGGTAAAGCATAACTTGCACAAATTCTTTTTTGAAGTATTATAAATGTATGCGTATTAATTAACATAAGGATAAAAAGATGAAAGTTACTTTGGAAAAAGAAAAAGAAAATTTAGTAAAATTGAACATTACAATTCCTGCAAAAGATGCAGCAGATGCATATAACAATGCAGTAAGAAAAGTTTCACAGTACGTGAATATTGACGGTTTTAGAAAAGGTAAAGCTCCAAGAGCCGTTGTAGAAAGACATGTTGGTACTGAAAGAATTAAACAAGAAGCTATTGAAAATTTGATGCCAAAAGCAATACATCAAGCTGTTTCTGAAAATGATTTAGATTTAATCGCTCAGCCATACATTACCTCTTATAATTATAACGTTGGCGAAGATTTGACAGTTACTGCTATGGCAGAGCTTCGTCCAGAGGTTACTTTGGGTCAATATAAAGGATTGAATCTTGAAGTTAAGGATTCTCCTATTGAAGAAGATGCTATGCAAAAATCAATTGATAATCTTTTAAATCAACATAGTACTCAAGAAACAGTTATTGACAGACCTACAAAAGATACAGATATAGCAGTTATTGATTTTGACGGTTATTCTAATGGTGAAAAAATTCAGGGAGGAGAAGCTAAAAATTATCCTTTAGATCTTGCTCATTCTAATTTTATCCCTGGATTTGCAGAACAATTAGTAGGTAAAAATCTTAACGATGAGTTCGAAATTAAAGTAAACTTCCCGGAAGATTATCATGATGAAAAATTGAAAGGTCAGCCTGCTACTTTCAAAATTAAAATAAATGAAATTAAAGAAAAGAAATTACCAGAGTTGAATGATGAATTTGCTCAAAAAGTTGGACCTTTCAAAACAGTTGATGATTTAAAAGCTGATATTCAAAAATATCTTGAATCTCAACGCGAAAGAACTAATAAACAAAATTCTGAAAATGAAGTGTTTAAAGCAGTTATTGATTCTTCAAAAGTTGAAATTCCTCAGTCTATGATTGATAGAGAAGTTTCTTCTTTGAGAGAAGAATATACTCAAAGACTTGCAGCTCAAGGTATTAACTGGGATGCATTGGTTAAATCTCAAGGTGAAGATCAACTATTGAAAAACTTGAATGAAGATGCTCAAGTAAGAATTAAAAATTCATTAGTAATTGATAAGATTGCTAAAGAAGAAAATATAAAATTAGATCAAAAAGATATTGAGAAAAAATTTGCTCAATTAGGAGCAGCTTATGGAATGAAACCTCAAGATTTGGTAAAACAATTAGGTAGAAATCCGGAAGTTATTGCATCAATTTCTCAACAGGCTCTAAATGAAAAAGTTAGAGAATTTTTGATGGAAAATAACAAAGTAGAAATTAAATAGTCTATAAAATTAATGTATGTGCCGGATTTATTTTCGGCACATCTTTGATATTTTATATTTATAGTTTATAATCTATAAATAAGAGACGATAGAGCTTATAATAGTCAAATTATTGACGGAAAGGATAAAAATGAGTTTTGTACCTGTAGTAATTGAACAATCAAGCAGAGGAGAACGTTCTTTTGACATTTTTTCAAGATTGTTAAGAGAAAGAATCATTTTCTTAGGAACTCCTATTGATGATATGGTAGCTAACTTGGTAGTTGCTCAATTATTGTTGTTGGATAGTGAAAATCCAGAAAAAGATATCATGTTGTACATTAACAGCCCTGGTGGTAGTGTTACAGCTGGATTGGCAATTTATGATACTATGCAGCATATAAGAGCAGATGTATCTACAATATGTCTCGGTCAAGCAGCATCTATGGGTGCGTTCTTATTGTCTTCAGGAGCTAAAGGAAAAAGAATGGCGTTACCTCATTCAAGAGTTTTAATTCACCAACCTTTAGGTGGAGCTCAAGGTCAGGCAACTGATATTGAAATTCAAGCTGCTGAAATTATCAGAATTAAAAAATCATTAAATGAAATTCTTGCAGCAAACACTGGTCAGTCAATTAAGAAGATTGAAAAAGATACTGATCGTGACTATATTATGACTCCTGCAGAAGCTCTTGAATACGGTATGATTGATAAAGTTGTTTCAAGAGATGTAATTAAAGGTTAATATTTAATTAGAAAGGATGATTGACTATCTTCTTTTTGTTAATAAAATGTTGATAGTTTAGTTATATAGGATATAAAAATGGTTAAACATGATGATAGCAGATTAAAATGTTCTTTTTGCGGTAAGTCGCAGGATCAAGTAAAAAAACTAATTGCCGGTCCTGAGGTATATATTTGCGATGAATGTGTTGATTTGTGTAATCAAATTTTAGACGAAGAATTCTTTGAAAACAAAGAAAAAGATTCTGAAACTGATACTGAGGCTACTGAAGAAAAGGCAATTCCTAAGCCTCATGAAATTAAGGCTTATCTTGATGAGTACATTGTAGGGCAAGATGATGCAAAAAAAGTTTTGTCTGTTGCAGTGTACAATCACTACAAGCGTTTAAAACATAATAAAGATAATGATGATGCTGTAGAAATACAAAAGTCAAATATCTTACTAGTAGGACCAACTGGTTCAGGTAAGACTTTACTTGCTCAAACTCTTGCCAAAATGCTTGATGTACCTTTTGCAGTTGCTGATGCTACTACATTAACTGAAGCTGGTTACGTCGGTGATGATGTTGAGAATATTCTTTTAAGACTTTATCAAAATGCAGAGTTTGATTCAGCTAAAGCTGAAAGAGGTATTATTTATATTGACGCAATTGATAAAATTTCCAGAAAATCTGAAAATACTTCTATAACAAGAGATGTATCAGGAGAAGGTGTTCAACAAGCTTTATTAAAAATGATTGAAGGTACTGTTGCTCATGTTCCTCCTCAAGGTGGCAGAAAGCACCCTCACCAAGAGTTCATTGAAATTGATACAAAGAATATTTTGTTTATCGTTGGTGGAGCTTTTGTTGGGTTAGAAAAAATTGTTGAAAGAAGAGCCGGAGAGGGTACTTCTGTTGGGTTCGGTGCAAAAGCTCCTCTTACTCAAGCTGAAAAAGAAGCAAATGCTGTAAGAATGCTTAAAAAATTGCAGCCTGAAGATTTGCTTAAGTTTGGTTTAATCCCTGAATTTATCGGTCGTGTTCCTGTTTATGCAGTTTTGGATCAGTTGAATGAAAAAACTTTAAAAATGATTTTGACTGAACCAAAGAATGCTGTATTAAAACAATATCAAGCATTGTTAAAAATGGATGGTGTTGATTTGGAATTTGAACCTGAAGCAGTTGATTTGATTGCTCAAGAAGCTCTAAAGAGAAAAACAGGTGCTAGAGCTTTGAGATCAATTGTTGAGGAAATTATGCTTGATGTAATGTATGATGTTCCGACAAAGGCTGATATTGAAAAGTTTGTCGTTACTGCTGATATGGTAAAAAACCGTAAGAATGCAGAACTGATTAAACTTCCAACTCCAAAAGATAAGGAAATAACAGCTTAAACTGCAAAAATATAAATTTTTAAATAAAAGAAGCGGGGTTCTACCTCGCTTCTTTTAGCTTAATATATTTGAAAAAAACTTATTTTTATGAAAAAATATCTTGTATGGGGAATAGCAAAACTTTAATATTAATAGACGGACATGCGTTAGCGTTTAGGCAATATTTTGCATTAGAACGTACGAATATGAAAACATCAGACGGTACACCTACTTGGGCTGTGTATGGCTTTTTTAAGGCCATTTTTGACCTTTTAAAAAATGAAAATTTAAGAGCTGACGCTATTGCTGTTGCGTTTGATGTTAGTCATAAGACTTTTAGGACTGAAACTTTTTCTGAATACAAAAGTAATAGGGAAGCTATGCCGGATCCTATGCGAATCCAAATGGGCCTAATTTATGAAGGGTTGAAGGCCTTTAATATCCCGATTTATACCAAGGAAGGCTTTGAAGCAGATGATGTTATTGGAACTATTTCTCGACAAGCTTGTGAGCTTGGACATAAGGTATTGATTTTGACCGGAGATCAGGATGCATTTCAGTTAGTTGATAAAGACGGATGTGTGAAGGTAATATTGCCTTACAAGGGTGAACTAATTGAGTATAATTGGGATAAAATTTATCAAAAATTAGGTGTATATCCTAATCAAGTTATCGACTACAAGGGTTTGAGAGGGGATACTTCTGATTGTATTCCCGGTGTAAAAGGTATTGGAGAGAAGACTGCCCAAAAATTATTAGCAAGATACGGTACTTTAGAAGCTGTTTTGGCTGATTGTGAAAATATTCAGGAAAAATCTGTAAGAGAGAAAATTTGTAACGGTGTTGAACAAGCTAGGATGAGTCAATACCTTGCAACTATCGTAAGAAATCTTGATATTGACTTTGATTTTGATAAAACAAAAGTAGAATTGCCTGATGTGTCAGTTGTTACAGAGTATTTGACTAAGATGCAATTTTATACATTTATAAAAAATATAAACGAGATAATGCATTCCTTTAACAAAGGTGAAAATAACATACCTATTATTAGCGATTCTCAATCTAATTTTGAGGGATCTTGCCAATTGGGCTTTTTTTCACAGGTTGTAAGTGATGAAATTAATAAAAGTTGTGAATTTAGTTTTGATAAAAATGTTGTGACTTCAAAAAAAGAACTCCTGAATTTAGTTTCTCAGTTGCAATCGCAAGATGTTATTGCATTTAATGTATATGCAGATATTAAAAGTGCAGTAAACTCTTCTTTAACAGGTATTTCGTTTGGGTATAATGTTGGTTTTAATGCTGATAATCATATAAGTTTTTCTGATAGTGGTGAACCAACTAAAACTTTCTATGTACCAATTTCTCATTCTAGTTTTGATAAGCAGATTTCTGTTGAAGATTTTTTAGATGTTTTAAAACCTGTTTTAGAAAGTGATAAGGTAAAAAAAGTTACACATAATGCTAAATCTGCCTATAATGTTTTGAGATGTTACGGGATTAATTGTAAGGGGATAATCTTTGATACTATGCTTGCAAGTTATGTTAAAGATCCTCAAAGAAATCATGAACTTGATATACAAGTTATGGAACATCTAAATCATTCCATATTACCTTATGCACCTTTTGAGAAGGATAAGAAAAAACAAGTAAAATTTGCAGATGGTGCATATGAAAATATAGTGAATTATGTAACTGATGTTCAGTGTTCAGAATTAGAGTTGGTAAAGTATTGGATTAGTACTCTTGATGATAAAGAGTTAGAAATTTTATATGATATTGAAGTCCCGTTAACTTTTGTTTTAGCTGATATGGAGTATGTTGGAGTTTCGATAGATGAAGACTACCTTTCAGATTTGACAATTTCTATGAATTCAAGTTTAGCTCATATTGAGGCTAAAATATTTGAACTTGCCGGCTGTACTTTTAATATAAATTCTCCAAGACAGGTTGGAGAGGTTTTGTTTGAAAAATTAGGACTTAAAGCTAAGAAAAAACGTGGGAAAGCTAATTATTCAACTAGTGCAGAGGTTCTTGAAGAATTATCAGAAGAACATGAAATTGCACAATTAATTCTTGATTACAGAAAGTTTGCTAAGTTAAAATCTACTTATACAGAGGCATTGCCTGAGTTAATTGATTCTAAAGATCATAGAATTCATACTACATACAATCAAACAGTTACGGCTACTGGGCGTTTGTCTTCTTCTAATCCAAATTTACAAAACATTCCGATAAGAACCGAGGAAGGAAATAAGATTAGAAATGCTTTTTCAGCTGAAGATAAAGAGAATGGTCTTATTTTATCCGCAGATTACTCGCAAATAGAACTAAGACTTCTTGCTCATATTACTCAGGATAAGCATTTGCTTGAAGCTTTTAATAGCGGAATTGATGTACATACGCTTACAGCATCAAAAGTTTTTGATGTCTCGGTAGAGGACGTTACAAAGGAGATGCGTTACCGCTCAAAAGCTGTGAATTTTGGTATTATATACGGACAAAGTAAATATGGGCTTGCGAAAGTGTTAGGTATTTCTAATGCTGAGGCTGAGGATTTTATAAACAAATATTTTGCAACATATCCAAGAGTAAAAGCCTATATGGAAGGAACTATTGCTGAAGTTGAGAAAAAGGGATATGTTGAAACTATTTTTGGACGAAAACGATATTTATCAACAGAATTATCCAGTTCAAATGCAATGATTAGAGAATTTGCAAAACGTGCTGCTATTAATCAGCCAATGCAAGGTTCTGCTGCTGATTTAATGAAACTTGCAATGATAGATTTTGCAAATAAATTAAAAGAAAATAATTTAAAATCAAAAATGATTATTCAAGTGCATGATGAATTGGTCGTAGAAGTTTTAAAATCAGAATTAGATATGGTATCAGATTTAGTTCAAAAATCTATGGAGTTGGGGCAGCCTTTATCTGTTCCTTTAGTAGTTGATATTAATATAGGTAAATCATGGAAAGAGCAATAAAATTTTTATTAGTTTTGTTTGTATTTTTATTCTTTGGCACATTATCCGCCAAGGCAGAGGAGAGTATGCCTATTAGTACATTAGTAACCCCTCAAAATGTTAATTTTAATATTTGTACAAGGACATATATTTTGCCTCCTGAAAAATTATTTTATTTAGCTGTTGCAAGTGCAAATGCGAACAAGTTTGATGTTGAAGAAATTCAGTCAAAGACAGGCTATATATTATTTACAGCGGTTAATAAACAATATTTGGCAAGTGTTGTTAAGGTAGACTCAACTCATACACAACTAAAAATAACTCCTACAAATAACAATTATTTTTTCCCTCCAGGAGTAGTATTAAACTTTTTCAGATATATTGATTTGTATGGAGCTACTCCACTGGTAAATGTTCCAAAGGTCTAGTTATTAAGAGTATTGAATGCTTCATTGATGATTGCAGAGACATCAAATTGCTTTGCTGCAGGGTTATCTTCTGTAGAAAGCCATATGAGATATTCGATATTGCCTGATGGACCTTTAATTGATGAAAATGTTAGTCCGTTTATACTATAAGCTAGACTTTTTGCGCATTCAATTACTCTTTCAATGACTTCTTTGTGTACATTTTTATCTCTTACGACTCCACCTTTTTCAACTTTTTCTTTCCCAGCTTCAAATTGAGGCTTAATAAGGCAAATCATTTCATGAAAATCAGTTTTTAACAACTGTTTAAGGTTTGGTAATACCTTTGTTAGAGAAATAAAAGAAAGGTCACTTACGAGTAAATCAGCGATTTCATCTTTTTTGTCATATATTTCTTCAAAAGAACAAATTTTTAAATTAGTCCTTTCAATAGTTTTAACTCTTTTATCTGATCGAATTTTCCAGTCAATTTGGCCATATCCGACATCAACTGCATAGACAAATTTTGCTCCATTTTGTAAAAGACAGTCAGTGAAGCCTCCAGTAGAAGCTCCTGCATCAAAGCAGATTCTATCTTTTACATGAAAATTAAATGCATCCAGAGCCTTTTTTAGTTTAAATCCGCCTCTGGAGACGTATGGCATTGATTTAACAATGATATCGTATTCTTTTTGTGGGTTTATTTGAAATCCTGCTTTTGTTATGTATTCGTCATTAATTTTAACGTTTCCTGCTAAAATTGCAGCTGATGCTTTACTTTTGGTTTCAAAATAGCCTAAATCTGTCAAATATTTGTCTAATCTTTCTTTCATAAGACAAGATTATCAGATACAAAGACTAAAATCAATTTAATATTTTTACCAAGGATAGTCACTTTTAATTTGCCAGCTGTCTTGTTCTATTAATTTCCCGCAGTAGTTTCCTCTTATTTCACAGTTATAAAGATTTTGATTTCTATCACTATTGCCCCAAAGATTAACTTTTTGTGTACTAGGTTCAAGGCTTAACCCAAATATGTCTCTCCCGAGCTTATTAGGCTTAGAATCTCCATTAATATCTATATACATTCTTAAATTTTGATATATATTTACTCCGCTTGAATTTGTAGAATGGTCAATGAAAAACATAACTCTTGTACCATCTGCAAGATAGATAAGGTATGCTCCATAAGTTCTGCTTCCAAAGCCTAATGTTGAACCGTCTTGGTGAATTCCGTCAGGAGAGGTTCTACATTCTGTAAATCCGCAATCCTTAGTTAGTTTTAAGTATGGAATTATATATGTATTCAATATTTTTGAGGTTCTATCTCGTATTGCAGAATTGTCAGTTTCTTCAGGACCAAGTCCCCATTCTGAAAAATCTCCGTTATCAGATACTGATCTTGTAAGTGCTTGGCTTATAGTAGAATATGATTTTTTTAGTCTTTCTACTGTCTGTTTTTTTTGATAATTTTGAATAATTGAAGGCATAGTAATCGCAGCAACCACACCTATTATCCCAAGTGTGATTAATACTTCTGCCAGAGTGAATGCTTTCTTGTTGGAATGTTGCATATCACAATTATACCTTATATTTTCACTAAAGTAAATCCTTCTTCTAAAAATTCCTATGTAATAAGGCTTTTCGGGGGGGGGGCAATTCTGAAAGCTTCTTGTACCATAGTTTGTCTCTCCTTATAGTGTGTATCACTCAAACAATTATTTAGCATGTTTTTATTTTTGTCAAGGTTATGACAAGTTGAAGATTTTTTCAGCGTTTTGATTTGTTATATTATTTACTTCTTCAAAGGAAATATTTTTTATTTTTGCAATTTCTTCCGCAACATATTTTACATATGCTGGTTGATTTTCTTTCCCTCGGAATGGCACCGGAGTTAGGTATGGAGCATCAGTTTCCAATATGATTTTGTCAAGGGAAATTTCTTTTACTACTTCTTTCATTTTAATCGCATTTTTAAATGTAACTACTCCTCCAATACCAAGATAAAATCCTTTTTTTATGCATTCTTTTGCAAATTCTACACTTCCAGAAAAGCAGTGCATAATAACTTGTGAATTTTTATTATATTCTTCAAGTATATCAAAAGTATCCTTATGAGCATCTCTGTCATGGATATCTATTGGTAATTCCAGTTCATTAGCGAGTTTTATTTGTTTTATAAAAATTTCTTTTTGCAAATCATTAAAACTTTTATCCCAGTAATAATCCAGTCCAATTTCTCCTATTGCAACAATTTTTTTATTGTCAGATAATTTTTTTATTTTATCTATTAGCGAATCATTCCAACTTTTGGCTTCTGTAGGATGAACTCCCAGCATTCCATATACATTATCATGTTTATCTATAAGTTTTATAACTTCATCAAAATCTTTAGGATACGCAGAGGGTACGATTATCTTATTAACTCCATTTTCTTTTGCATTTGCAATCACATCTTCTAAAGAAAATGTTTCTATCATATTAATATGTGAGTGTGTATCTATCATATTTTTAATTATACCACGATTCTAAATATGTGATATAATTGAATAAGCATGAAAGAGAGTGATTTAAAAATATCAATAGCCCATTTGTATCCCAAGCAGTTAAATTTATACGGGGATATGGGGAATATTATTGCATTGACTAAGCGTTGTGAATGGCGAGGGATTTCCGTTGAATATGATGAAATTGGAATTGGAGATCCTTTAAGAGAACATGATTTCTATTTCATCGGAGGTGGACAGGACAAACAACAACAAGAAGTAGCTGGTGAATTATATAAAAACAGGAGTTTTTATCTTGATGAACGTGATAAGAATGCTGTGTTTTTAGGTATTTGTGGAGGCTACCAACTATTTGGTCACTATTATCAACCCTTTGATGGCGATAAGTTGTTAGGACTAAGTTTAATGGATGCTTATACTGTTGCCGGTAAAAAAAGGTTTATTGGTAATGTTTCAATAAAAACAGATTTTTTGTCTCCAGAAACACTTGTCGGTTTTGAAAATCATAGTGGACTAACATATTTGCAAGGGGATACACTTCCGTTAGGAAAAGTTATTGTAGGTAATGGCAATAATGGAACTGATTCCTATGAAGGTGGTCGATATAAGAATGTTTTTGGAACATATCTTCATGGATCTTTGTTGCCTAAAAATCCTCATTTTGCTGATTTCTTGTTGGAGTTAGCTTTGGAAAAACGCTATAATGATAAAATAAAACTCTCAAAAATTGATGATGATATTGAGTTAAAAACACATTACTCTTTAGTAGGTAAAGCGTATTAATGAATAAGACATTGATATTAAAATTGTATAATAAGTGGTGTAGTATTCCTGATAAAGTTAGATTCTTACTTGTCGGAGGATATAATGCTGCATTTTCATATATAATTTTTGCTATTGCAGTATTCTTGATTGGACACCAATACTACCAAGTATGTGTGGCTTTACAATGGGCAATTTCATCTGTATTTTCTTTTGTTAATCAAAAATTGTTTGTTTTTTGTACAAAAGGTAATTGGTTAAAAGAATATTTTAAATGCTGTACTACATGGCTAATCAGTTACTTGTGTAATGCTCTTATTTTGGAATTTATTGTAAGATATGTGACTAGAAATGTTTATATTGGGCAGTTTGTATCAATTTTTATGGCATCAGTGATTACTTATATTCTTTTCAAACATTTTGCTTTTAAACATCATGAAAGAGCTTAATTATTTAAAATTTTCGCCAAAATATCCGGTTATAAATTTGAATTTATTTATTGCATCTTCAAAACTAAGTTGCATTTCAGAAGTTTTTCTATGATCGTACACTGTTATAATTTTTTTTGCGGGACCAACATCGTTTATTGTATAACAGTGCCAAGAATTTAATTTCCCTATAGAACGAGCTCCCGTCCCAAAGATAAATGCAGAATCTTTATCTCGTGCTATTTTGGTCAATATTTCTAATACCTCTGACTTTTTCTTTTTAAGAGTCATTCTAATTCCCGATTCATTTATTGCTATGGGTTTTATTCCTGTAAACATTTCTAGAAATCTTGACGGTCTGTTATATTCAAAACTTTCGTCACATCTTACTAACCTGTTGAAAAATGATTTCTTAAGAGGATGTCGTTTAATCATTTTATTCATAGCTACTTCAATTGCTTTAATAAGTGGATTGTGAGGAACTTCAATTTTTATAGGGTTCACAAATTGATCTACAAGAATAAGATTATCCATTTCTTTTTGTGATACAAAGTAGTCTTCAGAATTTCCATTTATATTTTTGAAGTTTATTTTAAAATTGTCAGCATCTCTCAAAATATTATTTTGCAAGATCCGTGTGCCTTTTTTAGATTGGCTTAGAGCACTTATTGTTGAAACAAGATAGCAATCGCAAAAATGTTGCTTTGCTGTCCCAAGAGTTGCTATTTCTTTTAAAGATATCGGCTTCATATTTCTTTCAAGGTTTGTAAATGTATATTTTTGCTATTTTTAATGTAAAAGCGGTTAATTATTTAACCGCTTTTATGATATTAATAAGTTTTTGAGTAGCTTCATCCGGTGTTAATTTTTCAATATCACCAGTTTCTCGTGTTTTGTATTCTACGAAACCATCATTAATAGTTTTTCCAACTGTAACTCTAAATGGGAAACCTATTAAATCGGCATCTTTAAATTTTACACCTGCTCTTTCATCTCGATCATCAAATACTACTTCTACTCCAGCAGCTTGAAGATCTTTGTACATTTTTTCAGCTACTTTCATTTGTAATTCATCTTTGATATTAACAGGTACAATTACAACGTGATAAGGTGCAATTGCAATAGGCCATTTGATTCCGTGCTCGTCATAATGAGCTTCTACAGCAGCTGCTGCTGTTCTTGATATACCTATTCCATAGCATCCCATCACATAAGGATGTGTTTTCCCGTTTATATCAGTGTATACAGCATTCATAGGTTTTGAATATTTTGTTCCGAGCTTGAATATATTACCAACTTCAATACCTTTAGTTACTGATAGAGGTTTACCGCATTGAGGACAAAGTTCTCCGCGTTGAACAAGTCTTATATCTGCATATTCAAATTCTGATTCTAAATCAGAAATATTAGCTCCTACCATATGTTTGTCTGTTTGATTTATACCAACGACGAAATTTTTCATGCTGCGTACCGTTTCATCCGCAATTATTGGAATATTTTTCATTCCCTTTGGACCAATAAAACCTGGAATTGCATCAAAGCCATTATTTGCCATTAATTCAGCAATTTCGGCACTTGAAGCAATTCTAATGTCTATTCCTCCTATGGCATTCATAAGTTTTGTTTCTTCAACAGCCTTATCAGCTCTTATTAGTGCGATTACAGGTTTCTTATCAACTATGTATACCAATGATTTTAAAATAAGTGTATCCGGTATGTTTAAGAATTTGCTAAGTTCTTCAATAGAATGAGTATTTGGTGTATCTATTATTTTAGTTTCATTAAAATATTCTTTACCATCTACTAAAGCTTCTGGTAAATTAGATACTGCGTGATTGGAATTTGCTGAATAATCACAGCAGTTGCAATAAAATACATCATTTTCACCGGCATCGGTATCTGTAATTACCATAAATTCATGGGAAACACTTCCTCCGATAGCTCCAGAGTCTGATTGAACCATTTTAGTTTCAAGTCCGCATCTTTCAAATATCTTTTTATAAGCTTGTGCCATATTCTCATATTCTCTATCAAGCCCAGCTTCATCAACATCAAAGCTGTATGCGTCTTTCATAATAAACTCACGGCCTCTTAATAGTCCATAACGAGGTCTTACTTCATCGCGGAACTTTGATTGAATTTGGTATAAATTTACAGGAAGTTGTTTATATGATTTCAAACCATCTCTGGCTATTGAAGTAATAATTTCTTCATGAGTAGGTCCAAGACACATTTCTCTGTCGTGTCTGTCCTTTAGTCGCATTAACTCTCTGCCGTAAACTTCCCATCTACCTGATTCTTCCCACAGCTCTTTTGGTTGAACAAAAGGCATCAGCAATTCTTGAGCACCGGCATTATCCATTTCTTCTCTAACGATATTTTCAATTTTTTTCAAAACTCTCCACATTAGTGGTAAATAATTGTATACTCCTGAGGTAAGTTTTCTAATATATCCAGCTCTAGCAAGCATTTTATGAGAAACAACTTCTGCATCAGAAGGAAACTCTCTCAGTGTTTGTACAAATAATTTTGACATTTTCATAAGCTTATTCCTCTCATAGATATTTTATGATTTTATTTTATCATAAAAAAAATTATGAAAGAAAGCTATCAAGCTCTTTTTTTACAAGTTTTGGAGATACTGAAAGTGTACTATTGAATTTTAGAGCTTTATTCATTGATTTTACGTAGTCTGCTCTTGCGTTTGCCATTTTTTGGATTTGAGCAAGAATGTAATATAGGTCTCCATTTTCTCCACAGTGATTTACGGCTTTTTCTATTACCATTTGTGCTTCTCTTAGAAAATTGTTTTTAACCAGTATTTTTGCATATATTTTGTAAGCTTCAATATCTTTAGGATTAAGCTCTATAGTTTTCTCAAGGTTTTCTTCTGCAGCTTCAAAATTGCCTTCATCAAAATCTATAGCAGCCAAATTATAGTATGCCCAGCTGTAATCAGGTGAAAGCTCCAAAACTTTTTTAAATTTTTCTTTTGCGTCTTGATTATTTCCTTGATTTTTAAATATATTTCCCAAGTAAAAATGGGCATATATATCCTCATCATTAATTTCAACGGTCCTTTGAAAATAATACTTAGCTCCATCTAGTTTTCCTTGTTTGAAGTAGCATAAGCCTATTGAAAAATATGAGTTTGAATCATTGTTGTCTTTATCAAGTACGTTTTCAAAACAATCAATTGCCTGTTCATATTTTTGCATATCAAGATATACTAGACCTAAATTGTATTGAGAATCAATATCGTCCGGAGTTATAGAAATAGCTTTTGTATAAGCATTTTCAGCTTTAGGGAGTTCTTTTAATTTTTCATAGCATATCCCGATGTTATAAAACAAAGCGCTATCATCTTCAAAAATTTTTGAAAGGTATAAGAAATGTTGTAAAGCCTCTTTTGTATAACCATTTTCCAGAAGCAAAACCCCAAGACTTCTTCTTGTTTGGAAATCGGTGGGATCATCTTTCAAAATATTTTGTAATTCTTCAATTTGTTCAATTTTTGACATGATTAAAGTATACGATTTTATAAAATATATTGCAAAATTGTTAAAAGTTTTATAGAATAGTTAGAAAAAAAGGAGAGTTTTATATGAAATTTTTATCAATAATATTGTCGCTGTTTTTGTTTGCTCAAACAGTTTCTGCTGCACCTTTTAATGCAAATGCAAAAACAAAAAGGATTCCTGCAGGTACTAAGTTTTCATTACAGTTAATGAATCCGGTATCAACTTCTTCAGGGCTAAGCGGAGCTGAATTTACTGCTATTTTAATGAATGATAAAACTGATGACAGTGATGTTATTTTGCCTATGGGGTCTTTGGTTAGAGGTACTATTAAGAGAATTGAACCACCAAAAAGAATGTCAAAGGGTGCTGTCTTATATTTAGACTTTGACCATGTTGTAACTCCTACAGGCAGACAATTGCCTTTGTCTTTCTCAATAACTGGCAGATCTGACATAACCTATGACGGTGGAATTGCAGCTTCAAGAGGATATAAAGAAGCATTGATTGAAAATTGGGAAAATACTAAAGATATTACTTCAAACGCTACTGAATGGGGTGGTGAAGTATTTGATGATGTTATTGTAGCTGACCAATTGATGACTGGTATATGTGCTGTCGGTGGCGCGATTGGAGGCGGTGCTTATTATATTTATGACGGCATTGCTGATATGATTAGAAAAGGTAAAGATGTTTATCTCCGTAAAGGCGATGTTATAGATGTTATTCTTGTAGATCCTGTTGATGTACCTGTAATATAGAAATCAATTTTTCAAAAAAAAAAAGACTGCATTTATATTTGCAGTCTTTTTTTTTATTTAACTTGATTTCGCCCATTATTCTTGGCTTCATACAGGCATTTATCTGCAGCTTCAATAATTTCAACAGCACTTTCTCCGTCAGCTGGGTATGTTGAGACTCCAAGACTTATTGTAACATTTGCTTCTTTGTCAGCTGCTAGTTTAAATTTTTTCTCAGCCACTCGATTACATATTTTTTGAGCAGTAGTCATTGCTTCTTCTTTAGATGTGTTAGGAAGTATTATACTCATTTCTTCACCGCCATACCTGCATACAACGTCTGTAGCACGGACATTCTTTTTTAAGGTTTGTGCGACTTGCCTTAGTACAGCATCTCCTGATTGGTGGCCGAACGTGTCATTAAATTTTTTAAAGAAATCTATGTCAATTATTATTAAAGAGAAGTTTGTGTTATATCGTTTTGATTGTTCTACCTGCATTCTGATTTGTTCTTGGAAATATCTGTGATTGTACAGTTCTGTAAGTCCATCAGTTGTTGCAAGTTTGTATTGTTGTTCAAAATCTCTAGATTTAATAAGATATTTTATTATATATGTACAAGTAAAGGCGAATATTGAAAAAATTAGTGGATACACTACTTCGAGCCACAAATTCTCAAATTTCATAGCATAGTACGCTATAAGAATATATATAAAATATGTTGATAAAGACATTACAGATGCGGTGAAGGCTGAACTTACACGGCTTACAACTGAAATTATTAGTAAAGACAGTAAAATACTAAGAGCAATTGTATATCCTCTATCAACTTTCCTTATAAAATTATTATCGATAATGTTGTTCAAAAAAGTAGCCTGAACTTCTACTCCGGGATAGACCTTTGCTGTAGGAACGGTTTTTATGTCAAATAAGCTGGATGCAGTTGTTCCAAAGTAAATTATTTTATTCGAAAAATCATAGTTTAGTCTAGTTTTTTCGCCATTAACAGCTTTTATTAGCTGGTACATTGGGATGTAATTGTATGTACCAGTGCCGCCATACCAGTTTAAAATGGCACTTCCGTCTTTATCCAGATATATTTTTCTATCCCCAACTATTAAATTAGATTTTTTATCTATCTCAAAAGACTGCTGCTTTTCGCCAAGATAATTTAATCCAACTTTTAGTGCTAATTGTGGATAGTATTTATCTTGATATTTTACCGTAAGTGGCATCTTACGTAAAATGCCGTCATCTGAACGAGAAACGTTTATTATTCCTATATTTGAAGTTGCATTAATTATACCTTCCAATATAGTTCTGCAATTTGTGTATGTTAGTTCCTCAAAGTTGATTTTAGAGTTGTTCTCAATATTTATTGTAAGTTTATCAGGTAATTTTGGAGGGGTTCTTAAATCTTGTGATTGGTTGTCAAAATTCATTGCAGTGAAGACATTCTTATATTTTTTAAAAGCATTTACAAGAGCTTCATCTGCTTGATTTTGGCTTTTCAAAGATTTAACAAACATCATATCAAAAGCAATAGCCCTCGGACTAAATTGTTCCAGATAATTTATTATTTCTGCATAAATATTCCTTGGAAGAGGCCATTCTCCGTAATTGTCCAAAATATATTCATACGTAGCATCATCAACCGCGATGATTACTATATCATCATTTGCTTTTTTGTTTCCTTCATTAATTATAATGTTTTGTCTTAAATCAAAGGTTCTATTTTCAATAGAATCTATAAAAGAATTTAAATTTGCATTCTTGAATATAAAAAATGCAAATACTACAAAGAACGCTAATCCAATAATATATGAAAATTTTTTTAACATAACCTTCTAATCTTACTAACTACTTCATTATTTCAGTATAGTTGAATGAAGAAGATTTGGCAACAAAATTTTGTAAAACAAATTTCTTTTCTAAAATAAAATTATTCAATTTTAAAACTTGTGTTGAATATGAAAGCTCATCGGGGTTTTGCAGATATCTTAATAAACATTGTTCGTGCAGATTCATATAACTTAATCACCTTTTATATATCTAATAACGGATAACTCTGTTATTATTACAAAATTAAAATTTTTTAACATCAAACATATGCATGAGATTTTAAAGCCTATTGCACTTTTTTATTTCTGTAGTATCATATATATAGTCGAAATTATAATTAAATCAAGTTTGGAATCTTGAGAAAAGGAAAGAGGTTAAAAATGAAACAAGGAATTCATCCGGATTATAAGAAAACAGTTATTAAATGTGTATGTGGTAACGAAATTGAAACTGGTTCAATCAATGACAATATTACAGTTGAAATTTGCAATAACTGCCACCCATTCTACACAGGACAACAAAAAATTCTTGACTCTGAAGGTCGTGTAGAAAGATTCAACAAACGTTACGGTAACAAAAAATAAGTGATGTTTTATAAAGTTTTAGATTTAATGCAAGCCTCTGAGTATTTTGGAGGCTTGTTTTATTCTCTACAAAAATTTACAATTTATCTTTTTCTGTTTAAGGATGATATAATAACAAAGAGGAATTAAAAGGGAGATGTGTATGGAAAATAATAAGCCTGTTGTGAATTTGATATCAAAACCTGAAAACATGTTAAAAACTGTATATACAGCTTGTAGGACTTGTTACAGTGCTGATTATCCGATAAATATTTATGAAAGTACTGATGATAAAGAAAAAATGCTAAAACTTATTGAAAGAGTTATATCATCCGGTCATTATTCTACAATTGAACATATTCAGGTAAGTTTTGCTATCTCAAATGTTTCAAGGGCTTGTACCCATCAATTAGTAAGACACAGACACATGTCTTTTTCTCAAAAATCTCAAAGATATGTTAAGGAAAAAGGTCAATTTGATTATATAATACCTCCAACTATAGAAAAAGATCCTGAATTAAAGGTTAAGTTTGAAAAATTTATGGCTCAAATAGCTGATCAGTATCAAGAATTTGTAGATGCTGGAATCCCTGCGGAAGACGCCAGATTCGTGCTCCCAAATGCTGCGGCAAGTTCTCTTGTTGCCAGCTTAAATTTAAGAGAAATGATTCATTTGGCTAATTTGAGACTTTGTACAAGGGCTCAGTATGAAATTCGTACAATGGTAAAAATGATGTGCGATGAATTGATTAAAGAAGAGCCTTGGTTGAAGCCATATTTGGTTCCTAAATGTGAACGTTTAGGCTTCTGTGATGAAGACAAATGTTGTGGTAGAAAACCAAAATTTGAAGAGTTGACCGGTAAATAAGATGGTAGATTAAACTTATGGATATATTATTTAATCCGATAGTTGTAGCAGTTGTTTTACTATGTACATTATGTTTGTGCAGAGTAAATGTCCTTTTGGCATTGATTGTTTCTGCAATTGTTGCTGGAAAAGTTGCTGGAATGCATGCTGGACAGATTATGGATGTTTTTATTTCCGGTATGGGGCAAAACAGTGAAACTGCCTTAAGTTATATTTTGTTGGGGACTTTTGCTGCTGCTATGGCTCATACAGGGCTTGCAGATGTTCTTGCAAAACGTATATCTTTATTGATTAAAAATAATAAGTTTATTTTGCTTTTAATATTGACTTTGCTTGCTTGTGCTTCGCAAAATCTTATTCCTGTTCATATTGCATTTATTCCTGTAATTATTCCACCGTTAATAGCAGTGATTAATAAATTAAAACTTGATAGAAGAGCTGTTGCTTGTTCTTTAGCTTTTGGACTTGTGACACCATATATTGTTTTTCCGGCAGGATTTGGCTTAATCTTTCAGAGGTTGCTTGCTGATAATATGACTATCAATGGCCTTCAGGTTAGTGTCTCAGACGTTTGGAAGTCTGTATGGATTTTAGGTCTTGGACTTTTATCTGGACTTTTATGGGCAATTTTTGTATCTTACAGAAGACCAAGGGAGTATGAAAATGTGGCTTTTAGAGAAGAAAGGCGGAGGTCTTTAAGATTTACTGGAAGTCATTATATAACATTGTTGGCAGCTTTTGCTACATTAGCTGTTCAGTTGATTACCAAATCATTACCATTGGGTGCTCTTATTGGTTTGACTATAATTTTTGGAACTCGAGCAATAGATCCTGAAAAAATGGATGTTTTGATTAATGAAGGTATTGGTCTTATGGGATATGTTGCTTTTGTAATGCTTGTTGCTGCAGGATTTGCCGGGGTTTTGAAATCAACAGGAGGAATTGATGTTTTAGTAAATACTCTTGTTCCTTTTATGGCTGGATCAAAACTTATAGCGGCATTTTTAATGTTGATTGTAGGTTTATTTATAACAATAGGAATCGGAACCTCTTTTGGTACAATCCCTATTTTAGCAGTTTTGTTTGTTCCGATATTTATTCATTTAGGTTTTAATCCAATGGAGGCAATAGTCGTTTTTGCAGCTTCTGCTGCGCTCGGGGATGCTGGTTCTCCTGCTTCGGGTACTACTCTTGGACCTACTGCAGGTTTGAATGTTGATGGACAGCATGACCACATAAAAGATACTTGTATTCCGACTTTCCTACATTATAATATTCCTTTAATATTATTTGCTTTGTTGGCTGTTTTAATATTTTAGAAAATAAATTTGTTTATTTTTATAAAAAAATATATGGCCCCGGCGCGATTCGAACGCGCGATCTTCGGTTTAGGAAACCGCTGCTCTATCCTACTGAGCTACGAAGCCATATACTTTTTCGATTTTTATAAAAACCGGCTGTCAACCATATTTATTATAATATAAAAGTTAATTAATTTATAGATGTGATATAATTTTTTTATGAATTTATCTAAAAAAGAAATTGTTGATATTTTAAAATCTCCTGATATGGATATTTTTAATGAAGCTGATACTATCCGTAAAAAGTATGTGGGAGATGGTGTACACCTAAGAGGTTTGATAGAGTTTTCAAATATTTGTAAATGTAATTGTCTTTATTGCGGACTTCAGTCTTCAAATAAATTTGTAAAACGTTATCGTTTATCAAAAATTGATATTATAGATATTGTAAAAAAAGGTGTTGAAGAAGGTTTTAAAACGATTGTTCTGCAATCCGGAGAGGATGAATTTTATAGTACAAAGTTATTGTGTGAGATAATATCTGAAATTAAAAATTTTAATGTTGCTTTGACATTGAGTATTGGTGAAAAAAGTTTTGAAGATTATAAGGCTTTTAAGGATGCAGGTGCTGACAGATATTTATTACGTATTGAAACAACTGATGAAAATTTATATAAGAAAATGCATCCGAATGCAGATTTTGAAAATCGTAAAAGATGTTTGTATGATTTAAAGAGATTAGGTTATGAAACAGGAACTGGATGTCTTGTTGGTCTCCCCGGGCAGTCTGTTGAGTCTTTAGCTGATGATATTCTCTTTTTTAAAGAGTTAAATGCTGATATGGTAGGGATTGGTCCATTTATCCCTCATCCTGACACCCCTTTAAATAAAGAGATTTCAGGAGATTTAAATTTAGCTATAAAAGTTATGGCGATTACTCGAGTGTTATTGAAAGATATTAATATTCCTGCAACAACTGCTATGGAATCTCTTAATCCAAATGGGCGCCTGTTGGCTTTACAAAGTGGTGCAAATGTAGTTATGCCTAACTTAACCGATGAATTACATAAAGAAATGTATGAAATTTATCCTAATAAAGTAAGTATTAATAAACTCGATCTTGAAAAGAGATTAAAAACAATTAATCGTTATATAGTACTTGATAGTTTTGGATTTAGAAATCACTAAAACGTGCCTGATGCGATTTGAACGCACGACCTTTTCCTTCGGAGGGAAACGCTCTATCCAGCTGAGCTACAGGCACAAAAACGGGGAAAATTAATTCCCCGATAAAATAATTGTAAAATCAGTTTCTCCACAGTAATAATTTACAGGGTCATACACAAATTGAAGTCCTCCAAATGCTTCATTCTTTTTCTTGAGCCAGTTGTAATAATCATTTGTTATTTTGCTTGAGTGCGCAATAAACTGTGAATGAGCTCTTGTTGATTTGCCGGTACATTTTACTTCAATTCCTGCAGCTTTTAGATTTTCTGCCATTTGTTCACCCTTCAAACTGTCTGAGGCTAAAACTGCAGCACTCATTTGTTCTGTTTCATCAAAATGCTCTTTATCCCTGTATATCACTCTATTAATAACTTCTTGTGTCTTTTCTGGGTCTAAAATCCAATAGCTGATGTAACCCTTTTGATTTGGTGCTCCAGGAAGCATAGCTACTTCGATTTTGTCCATATCAATATGTTTTGCAAGTGCTGCATATTGTGTCATTTCATAGAAAGACATGTCAGTTTTAACATATTTTTTCGCAACAGAAATTATATCAGGAATTTTTGTTATAGTTGACGGTTGTTTAAGTTGAGTAAGAATACTTCTTAAAAGCCATTGTTGTCTTTGAGTTCTTCCAATGTCCCCAAGCGCATCGTGTCTGAATCGGAGATACTCTACTGCTTCTTGTCCGTTCAAATGATGATCACCTTTGGTAAAGTTAATATGTAAATTGCCTGAATAATCATTGTAATGCATAGGTTTTTCAATATAAATATCCAGTCCATCCATTGCATCTACAATTTCTTTTACTGCATTGTCATGAACCATAACGTATCTGTCAATATGAACACCTAAAGTATCCTCTATGGTCTTTTTAGTCATTTCAATACCGCCAATTGCATGTGCAGCATTAATTTTATTTACTCCATTATTCCCTGGAAGGTAAACTTTACTATCTCTAGGTATTGAAAGCGCATTTACAGATTTGTTTCTTGGATCAATATTAACAAGAATTATAGTATCAGTTCTTGTGCCGGTCCACAAATCGTTAGGATTTCCACTAGCATCTACGCCAAGAAATAAGATATTTTGTCTTCTAAGTCCAAACGGCAAACTGAAATCAGCATGTTCTTTGTTATTATTACTTGTTGTTAGCTTTTGGAAAAGTTTAGTTATTGGAGAATCTTCTCCAAAATGTTCTTCCAAAAAGTTTTCATTATCTGCTAATACAAAAATACTAAGAATTATTCCGATAAATACTATTATCATTCCTATTAGAACTTTTGCAAAAGAAGATCTTTCTTCTCTTTCTTGTTTTACGTGTCTTATAAATCTTTCTTCTCTACTAATACTTCTTCTGGTTCTTCTTATCTCTCTTGTCATATTTTTTACCTTTATTACATAACCTTAATTAAATATGTTGATACTAATGTAAAATATATTGCTAAACCTAGAACATCTATTGTTGTTGCAATTACAGGACCTGATGCAACAGCAGGATCGACTTTCATAGATTTAAGAGCAAATGGTGTAAATGTTCCTATAATTGTAGCCATAGTCATGTTTATAGCCATAGCAATACCAACTACAGCACCCAGTTCCATGTTGTGCTGCCAGCCCCAAGTAACAGCTGTTACAAGTGAGCCAAAAATAGTTCCTATAATTAATCCTATAAATGTTTCTCTCAAAATATGATGAAATGCTGAACTTAGTGTAACTTGGCCTGTAGAAAGACCTCTCACCATAAGAGTAATACTTTGTGTTCCGATGTTACCGCCAAGTCCTGCTAACAGAGGCATAAATATTGCAATTATAGGTAATGCCTGTAAAGTATGATCAAAATGATGTCCAACATTTACTGCAATGAATTCTCCTATTAATGTAATAAAAAGCCAAGGAGTTCTAGCTCTAATTGCATTTAGGATATTCCCTGATAAAATTTCATCTTCATCAACAACTTCTGTTGAAATACCTGATGATTGGTAAATTTCTTCGGTAGTTTCTTCTTCAAACAAATCATGCACGTCATCCCAAGTAATCATACCTTTAAGCCTGTTATACAAGTCAACAACAGGTAGTGCGTTGTATTGGTATTTCATGAATTCATCTATAATAAAGTCACTATAATCGTCAACGTGTAACTTTACGATATCAGAAATCATTATATCTTCAACTTTTTGATTAGTTGGAGAGGTAAGCAGTTTTCTTAAGGATACAACTCCCAACAAGTGGTTTTGTTTATCTACGACATACACATAATAAAGTTCCATGTTGTCCTGTTCAGCCTTTATTCTGATATGATTCAGCACATCCTGAACACTCATGTCAAAATTGACCGTTAAGACAACCGGATTCATAATACCACCAGCTGTGTCTTCATTATATGTTAAAAGTTCTCTAACCTCTTCAGAAAACTTGTGAGGAAGTTTGTCTAAGTATGTTTCACTTTCATCTTCCTCCATATCACCTAAAACGTCAGCAGCAGCGTCATGAGGTAGTTGAGTTAAGATTTGAGATGCTAGGTTCTCATCTATATCTCCCAATAATTCCACTTGCATTTGGGGTGGTAAATATTCCATTAAATCGGCAGCTTTATCCAGATCAAGCAGCTTAAAGCACTGCAATCTTTCTTCAGGTTTTAATTCTTGAAAAATGTCAGCTAAATCTGCAACGTGATAACTGTTAAGTTCTTCTTTTAACTGATCAAGTGTTTCATCGTCAATAATTTCTCTTATTCTGTCGATTATATTTTGGACATTCATCATATCAATATTATATTACAAACATTTTTATGGGTGAATGTTTATTTATAAATATAATGTCTTTCTTCTGCTTTTTTGTTTCTTATTTCAATTAAATGTTCTTTAGCTGCCTCAAGACTTTTCGGAAAGTGTTTTAATATAGTTGCAGAACTATTACATTTCCCAGTTAGTAGTAAAACATAGCATTCTGCAAACATTTCTTGAGCATTTGCAGTACAGTAATTATCTTTTTTGAAAATTTGTTCAATTAATTTTGGAGGATTTTTGTAATCAAATTGCTTATTACCATTTTGTTTGTATTCATTTAGTTCCTTATTAAAAGTTTTTTCAAATTTGCTGCCTATAGTAGAATCAATACCTTCAGTATTATCGATAGCATGACCAAGTTCGTGTATTAATATTTTTAGTGCATTGTTTGAATGATATGCTTTTGTAGTTATTTCGTCATTTATAGTAGAATAAAACCCTGCAATTTTAGTATCTTGATTTTTTAAATTTTTATACTCTCTCATTGAATTAATTTTAGAGCATTCAACACTTAGATCGAATAGAACTTCTGCGGGTAATTTTTGAGTAAGTTTTGAAAGGTTTTTTCTGTCTTTTTTATTCATTTCTGAATATAACTTTGCTAGATTTATTTTTCTTGTTTCTTTTGTTCTGTTATTTGTTATATTTACAACTTGTCCTGAATATTTTACATCAAAAGTATCTCCTGTATAATATTTATTGTTTACTTGTTGATTTTCTAATTTTTTAAATTTAGAGTAACCTTTCATGTTGTAAAAATCTTTCATGATTTCTTTTAAAAATTCTTTTTTTTCTTTTGTAGAAAGAATTTTGCTGTTATTTATTGCATCGATAAGCTCAGTTTTATTAAATTTAGCATAACTTTCCATAAATTTCTCAAATTCTTCTTCTTTTAAGTTTGTTATTAAATTGAGCATTTTTTTGCAATAATCTGGGTCTCCATCAGGATTTGAAAGATTTTTATCAAGTTTTTCTCCAGCATTATTTCTTATTATTTCTCCTTTTTTATCAGTTGTGATAAATTCTTCTCCATTTAAATATTTAATAAAATGTTTGTTTTTTTTATCAATATTATGAATTTCTTTTTCTATTATTTCTTGATTATTTGGATCATAATATGTAAATTCTGCAATTTCATTTTTGTGTCTTTCAATTTTTTTTATTTTTTCATTTTTTATTGTAACAAAGATATTATCTTCTAAACCTAATCTACCATTATTAGTGTTTTCTGATTGCATTATTGTTAAATCTTTTGAGTGTTTAAAAATTTTATAATATTTATTTTCATTTTCGTCAACATACCATTTTGAATTCTTTTCCCAATTTAATACTATTTTATTTGTATCTTTATTTTTAATTGTTGTTCTACCATTTATTGTTTCTGTTATGTATTTATTTGTTGGATATTTTTTTGATAATGATTCTAATGAAAATTGGTTAGTGTCAATATTTCCATTTTCATCAAATATAATGAAATTAAGTTCTTTTTGTAATTCTTTGTTATTACTTTTTTTATTGTAATTTGAGAATTGTCCTCCGAAAATTTCTGTTGGAGTTTTTTCATTTTTTAATTCATCTTTTTTAAATGAAATTTCTGTTTTTTGTGGAATAGAATTGATATTCTCACTATTTACTTCATCATAAGATATATTTTTTATTTGGCTAATTTTAAATTCGCTCATCATATTCTCCACACTTTGTTTATTATCGGAATTTTAGATTTAAACTTTAAATAAATCGTTTAATATGTTACAAAATTTTATATATTTATGCTATTATTTCTGCAGGAGAGGAAAAATATGATTAAAAATTATTTTATAAACGAAATTGAAAATGCTATTGAAAATGCAATTCAATATAATAAGTTAGGTGCAATGACCGAATATGAGAAAGGAACGTTAAAAGTTGAACGTCCTAAAAATTCTGATTTTGGAGATTACGCAGTAAATGTATCTTCATTAGCAAGGTTTGCAAGAATCGCTCCTCCTCAGATAGCTAACGCAATTTTAGAATATATAAACAAAGATGACAATGAATATACAGTAATTGGTGGCTTTATAAATTTTAAAGCCGGTAAAAAAATATTGTCTAATCTTGTAAAAGAGATTTTTGAATCAAAGAAAAATTTTGGTAAACCTGATAAAGTCGATGTCGAAAAAATTATTTTAGAATATGTATCAGCTAACCCTACAGGACCTTTTCATATTGGGCATGGCCGTTGGGCTGCAATGGGTTCTGTTTTGGCTAATCTTTTAAAATTCTACGGTCACGATGTATATCAAGAGTTTTATATAAATGATGCCGGTTCCCAAATTCAAAAACTTGGGAATTCTCTTGCAATAAGAATTCGTCAGGAACTTGGAGAAGATATTGATTTCCCAACTGATGAGGTTGAAAGAAAAAATTATTATCCTGGTGATTACTTAATCCCTGTTGCGAAAAAATATTTAGAAACACATAAAGGCTTACCTGAAGATATTCAAGAACTTTGTGATTTTGCCAAAGAATACGAAGAAAAAGTTCAAAGAGACCTTTTAGATAAATTCAAAGTTCATTTTGATAATTTCTATTCAGAATTATCTCTACATAAATCAGGTAAGGTTGATGAATGTGTTAACAAATTAAAAGCAAGTGGAAAAATTTATCAAAAAGATGGTGCAGATTGGTTTAAATCTTCAGATTACGGAGATGATCAAGATAGAGTAATTAAAAAAGCAGATGGCTCAAATACTTATTTAACTGCCGATATAGCTTATCATATTGATAAATTAGAGCGTGGTTTTGATAGAATGATTAACATATGGGGTGCTGATCACCATGGTTACGTCGCTCGTGTTAAAGCTTCTATTGAGGCTTTAGGTTATAATCCTAATAAATTGGAAGTCTTATTAGGGCAGTTAGTAAATCTTGTTATTGATGGAAACGAAGTTAGAATGGGTAAACGTAAAAATATGGTTACCCTTGAAGATCTGATTGATGAAGTTGGAGTAGATGCGACTCGTTTTTGGATGTCAATGAGAAATATTGATACAACTCTTGATTTTGATATTGAGCTTGCGAAGAAGAGTACTGATGAAAATCCTGTATTTTACGTACAATACGCTCACGCAAGAGCTTGTTCTATCTTGAGAAATGTTGTTTCTGAAAAAATTAATACTGAATCTGGAGAAAAAACTCCGGCTCCAATGACTGAACAAGAATTGCAAGAGTTAATTAATAGCTTTGCTCCGGAAATGGTTCTACCAACCATTGATACTGCAAGACAACTTATCCTAAAATTAGAAGAATACAAGTCAGTTATTAAAAATTCTGCTGAAACACGCCAAGTATACACAATTTGCAGATATGTTCAAGAATTAGCCAGTGAATTCCATTCTTTCTACAATGCAAATCGTGTAATTTCAGATGATAAGGATATGATGAAGGCAAGAATTGCACTTGTATGGAGTGTAAAAACTGTACTTCATAATGCATTAGAAGATATACTTGCAGTAAGTGCTCCGGAAAGAATGTAGTTTTAAGGATATAAGTTGCATTATACATATTTAAAAATTAACTTCTTCAAGACTATAGTTCGGAGAAGTTAATTTATTACGGATTAAAATTTTTTAGGTCTAACAAGAATGAGTTCTTGTGCTTGCAAGCCGTTCAATTATCTTGTTGTAATCTTCTTCAACTACCAATTTTGAACGCAAAATTTTTGCATTTTCAAAACCTGATAAATAGTAAGGGTAAAATTTTCTCATAAATTTAATTGCAACGTTTTCTCCACGTAGTTTAATTTCCTCATCCAAGTGCCATTTAAGCATTTCAACTCGAGCTTCAATAGATGGAACAGGAAGCTTTTCTCCTGAATTCAGGTAATGTTCTATTCTTCCTATGAGGGTTGGATCTCCAATGGCTCCTCGTCCAATTGCAATTCCGTTTGCTCCCGATAGTTCAAGGCATTCTATAGCATTTTCAATAGATACTATATCTCCGTTAGCAAATACAGGGATATCAACATTTTCTTTAAGAGCCCTAATTTTACCCCAATCAGCATGTCCAGAATACATCTGAGAACGTGTACGTCCATGGATTGTGATAAATTCAGCACCTGCATTTTGCATTTGTTGGCCAAATTCTACATAATTCATTTCATCAGCAGTGTAACCAAGTCGAAATTTTACACTCACAGGTTTATCTGTACCATCTTTTACTGCTTTTACTAAATCTGCAGCAAGCGAAGGATTTCTCATTAATGCAGCACCATCTTGCCCGCCTACAACTTTTTTTACAGGACAGCCCATATTTATATCAATCATATCTGCATAATTGTTTAAAAATTCTGCAGCTTTTCGCATAAGGTGAGGTTTATGTCCACTAATTTGATATGATATTGGAGTATGATCTTTGTCTCTTTTGAGAATTTCTGTACCACTTCTGCCGTTTAGTGTTTGAGCTAAGTATTCAGAGCTTATCATTTCTGTTGTAATGAGGCAGTTTTTTGAATATTTTCTAATAAGACTTCTTAGAACATAATCAGTTATTCCAGCCATTGGGGCAAGTGATACTCTTGCTTGTATAAGAGTATTCACATTATTATTTGTCATATTGTTTTAATTCTCCTACTCTGGTTTGAGCATATTTTAGATAGTCATCCTGTTCGGTATATTTACTAGTAAAAGCTTTATAGTAATTTAGAGCGTTTTTATATTGAGATAGACTATCATAATCTATAGCAATAAGGTAGTTTATAATTGTTAAATCTGGATTTATGCTTATTGCTTTTTTGTAGTCATTAATAGCTTCATTGTATTTCTTTTCATTATCATAAATCATTCCCCTATAATATAGTGCATAAGCATCATTTGGTTCAGATGAAATAATTTGATTTAATAAATTCAAGCTTTCGTTGTATTTTGCAGCTTCGAACAAATTTATAGCTTGTTCGAGTTTTTGAGATGCAACTTGAGCATTCAAACTTTCAAGGAATTCATTCGCTTGACTATTATTTTTATTAAGTGCTATAGACTTATCTGCATATATTTTAGCATTTTGTAAATCATTTTTATCAGCATAAAGAGCTGCTATATAGTAAGCTATATCGGAATTATTTGGAGCAAGATTAAGTGCTTTTTTATAGTATTCAATTGCATTAGTGATATCTCCAAGATTTTGGTATGCTGAAGCAACTCCAAGCATTGTATCTGATGTTGGCGGCTGAATCTTTAAATACTCATTAATGGCACTTTGGTAATCTTTGTTGTTATAATAATCTGCAGCCACGCTAAGAGTTTCATCAGTTGATTGTGCTTTTATTGATTTTATAGCATCTTTTACTTGAGTGTTATTTGGAAATTTTGTATTTGCAGTGTTTAATGTTGATAATGCTGCGTTGTAATCTTTACTTTGTCCTTGTGCAATTGCAAGGTTAACGTATACTTCGGGATTTGAAGGTGTTAACTTAATAACTTCATTATATATTGCAATAGAATCATTTAGCTTATTTTGTTTATGTAGATCAAGTGCATAGTTATACAATATGTTTGAAGCATTTGTTGGATTATTTTTCTTAATGTAGTCAACAAATTGAGCGGTAGTCATCGTGTCTCTGACCATGTTAATCATGTCGTTTTGAGCAATTTGATTATCAGGATCTAAAGAAAGTACTTTTCTATAAAGTTCCAGAGCTTTTTTCTTGTCCTCTAATGCTGCTAACGATTGTGCTTTGTATAAATTAGCAAGAACATTGTCTGGGTAAAGTGTTAATATTGAGTCATATGCCGTAATAGCGGTTTTAAAATCTCCTTTTTGTTGATACAAAGTTCCAACATTAATTCTTGTATTAACATTTGAAGGATCTAGATATTCTGCCTTTGAATAGTATCTTAAAGCTTCATCAAAGTTACCCTCTTTTTGCATAATAGCCCCTAAGTTTGCAGTTATGGATGCATCGTTTGGAGATTCTTCCAATTTTCTTTTGTAAATTCTTTCTAACGAATATAATACCTCTTTGTTATCATCCATTTTTGTCAAGATATAGTTATATTCATTAACTGCTTCATCTTGTGAACCGATTTTATCAAGTATTTTTGCATATGAAAGTCTAAGATCTATGTCATTAGGAGCAACTGCAACTGCTTTTCTATAGTATTCAGCAGCTTTGGGATCATTGCCAAGAAGTTTCATTATATCACCAGTCTGCTCAAAACTTTCTTTAATAAAGCTTTTATCTGAAAGTGATTGATTGAATTCATAACCAGCAGCTGCGAAATTGCCTTCAGCTCTAAGCTGTTTGGCAGTTTTAAATCTGTTAGCAGCTGAGGTATCAAAGTTTATTGTATTGAGGCATTTATTTAAATTTGATGAAACTTGAACGATCGCCTGTGAAGAATTTTTTACTTGGTTTGCGCTAGGATAATACAATAGATAAAATAATGCTGCGCGATAGTCATCGGCTGCTTTTGCATAGTCTTTATCTGTGTTAGCGTAGTATGTTCCCCTTGCAAGATAAGAGTTTATAAGCCCTATACGTGCAGAGTTATCAAGATAATTTATTCTTAGAGCGTTTTTAAATTCTGTTATTGCTCCTGAGTATTGGTAATTTGCTAAGTATTGCTGTCCTAAATCAAAGTGTTCTTTAAAATCTGCAAAAACAGGATTAGAAACCAAAGCAGATATTGATAACACACACATAAACCTCAAAATTTTATTCATATAACAATCCCTCTTGATGTATATTAATAAATTTATTATTGCACGAACATCCACATTTTACTATATTTTGTAACAAAAAAGAGAATACTAAAATTTTAGTATTCTCTTTAATTGTTCAAGGAAAAATAATTCCTAGTCATCAAAGTCTGTTTTGGATACAAAATTCATAACGTCATCAAATAAAATTTGAATAGGGATTGTCATGTTAAACTGCAAATATTCCCCATTGTTCAAATCAAGAAAGACCTCCGGTGCAGATTCATCCAGAATTTTTTCATTCATAATACATACTCCTTTAGATTTGTATTCAATATATCGGAATAATAAATTTAAAACTTTAAACAATTTTTTATATTTTTTTTGTAATTTTGAAATGTTTTGCTAATTGATAATTTCTGGCTTTACATTTTTTTACAAAAATTTTTTTGTTAAATATGTGAAAAAAATATATTTTGTGATACCATGACACTTGTAAATACAATAAAGGAGATACAACAATAGCTGCTAACGACAACAAAAACAATAAAAATCAGGCAATAATGAATGAAAGAATTCGTGCCAAAGAAGTAAGATTAATTGATGAAAATGGTCAAAATCATGGTGTAGTTGCGACATCAAAAGCTTTACAAATGGCTTATGATGCTGATTTGGATTTGGTATTGATTAATCCAAATCAAGAGCCGCCTGTTGCTAAAATTCTTAATTACGGAAAGTTCAAGTATGAACAAGAAAAGAAAGCAAAAGAAGCAAAGAAAAAGCAACACACTGTAGATGTTAAAGAAATAAAGATCCGTTATAAAATTGATACCCATGATTATCAGGTTAGAATAAAAAGTATTGAAAAATTTATTGCTCAAGGTAACAAGGTTAAAATTGTTGTAATGTTGCGAGGAAGAGAAATGCAACACTCAAATTTAGCTTTTGATCTTGCTAATAAATTTGTAAAAGACATGGAGAACATGCCTGTAACGATAGAAAAAGGACCAATGATGGAAGGTCGTAATGTATCGTTGTATATTGCTCCGCAGTCTTAATAAAAACTCTTGACTGAAAATTTTCAGTATATATAATAATAAATGTGGCAATTGAATATTTACAACCATTTATCCCAGAGAATATTTTGTTGCCTCGCTAAAATAAAGTAATTGACAAATTAATATAAAAAGTATGCCGCAATAGCTCAGTTGGTAGAGCAAGGGACTGAAAATCCCTGTGTCCTTGGTTCAATTCCGAGTTGCGGCATATTTTTTTGTGAAAATTACAAAAGTGCTTGCAATATGTACTTAAAGCGCTGTTATAAGTGTTGTATTTATGTATTTATTAGTGTGTAGTAATCAGCTCAACTGGTGTAATTATTTTTGGTAATCGTCATTTGGTGCGAGTTTGAGGGATAGGACGCAAGCAAACCATTTGATCCAGCAACCGGTCAAATGACTCTTTTGCTTGTCAGGGCAGATGTATAAACTTAATATTATCTGTTTAATAAAACTTATTTATAAACAAAATTAACAGTCTTGTACTCAAAAAATGTAAAGTTTATCTTCTAACATCTTTGAATAAGCTTTCTCAATTTGTTCACTAGATAAAACTCTTTTTATTTTTTTTAGTTTGATTTCACCTGCAGCAAGCTTTTGTTTTAATGTCCTTGAGATATAGTTGTCAAATGGATTTTTTAGGGAATGTTCTGTTTCAAAAATTTGTCCAAAATTTTTGAGAGATAGCTCTCTTTTACGGACTCTTATTTTAACTTGCCCCGAAAAAGAATTTTGTTTAACTGCTATGCTACCTTTTTGACTGCTTGATATAGAAAGTATCCTCATTTAAAACACGAGTTTGAGAAAAATAGTGTGCTAGTTTAGTACAAAATCAAATCATCTGTAAATTGTAATCAAACCATGCCTTTCCCCCCCACTACAAAAAAAATATTTTCTTTAGCTAGGTCTACCTAGTCAAGAAAATCAGTTATAGCCGAACCCACAAGCTAAATACCTTTTAAATACTTTTGTATAGCATCTTCGCTCAAATGCATTGCAACAGAACCAAAGATATCTTTAGAAAAACCTCTTGGGTCTTGAATTATTCCAGTGTCTCCTTCGCTTATTTTTTCATTTATACGTCTATCAATCGATAACCTATTTGCTGCAAATCCCATTTTTTTATATTTTATAGCAGCCGAAGTTTTACATTTCTCTGATATTCCTTTAAATCTAAATTCTGAGGGAATAGATCCGGTACAAGCAGAAAGACGAACATTCCCTTTTAACCCCAATTTATTGCTTAATGACACAATTTGACGAACCATTTCAGTTCCTATACCTTTGTACTCATTAGATGTACCAAAAAAGTTTATATATAATGCTTCAAGTTTATCAAATATATTTTTGTAGCCTTTAAATGATAAGCTTCCAATACGTTCTCCATCAATATTAAATGCATCTAGGGTGTATATATTATCCCCTGTTAAATCTATATCATCCGGGAGCTTACTATAAACTATTGGTTCCTGAGTGCTTTTTTTGATATTTAATATTGTTCCAGCTTTTTTTGAATTGCTAATTTGAACGACATCATCCTCAAGTTTTGGTGCAAATCTTAATCCTGACGTATTAACTTTTATAGGTTTGGTCGCAAGCAAACTTTTGCTGGCACTAGTACGTGTCCATGCAATAACTTCTTTACCAATAGTTGTCCCCAATTTTTCTAATCCCATAAGAATCCTTTTATTTTATTTTTCCCCTGTACTTATATAAAGGAATTTTGGCTTTAAAAATTGCTTTATTGTTAACTTTTTTAATAAAATACCTTAAAATACTCAAACTATTTGAACTAAATACTCAAACCCTGTGACTCTTTACAGAGGGGTAGGATACAAGCAAACCATTTGACCCAGTAACCGGTCAAATGACTCTTTTGCTTGTCAGGGCAGATGTATAAACTTAATATTATCTGTTTAATAAAACTTATTTATAAACAAAATTAACAGTCTTGTACTCAAAAAATGTAAAATTTATCTTCTAACATCTTTGAATAAGCTTTCTCAATTTGTTCACTAGATAAAACTCTTTTTATTTTTTTAAGTTTGATTTCGCCAGAAGCAAGTTTTTGTTGCAAGGTCTTTGTATAGTTTTCAAATGGATCTTTTAGTGAATGTTCTGTTTCAAAAATTTGTCCAAAATTTTTAAGAGGCACCTCTCTTTTAGGAACTCTTATTTTAACTAGCCCAGAAAAAGAATTTTGTCTTACAGGTATGTCACCTTTGTGACTGCTTGATATAGAAAGTACCCTCATTTAAAACTCCTTTTAACAGTCTCACACTAACAGAATTAAATAGAAAAGTCAATCAAGCTGTTACTAGATTTTAAACCATATAACTCTTTACATTTATATGAAAAGTATTTTAATTTACTTGGTAAAAAAACGAAATAATAGAGCTATCTGTAAATTGAAGTCAAACCATGTGTCTTTTACATTTCTATTTTCTAGCTAACTTTTTTTGTATTTCCGAGATTCTTTTAGCAGCTTCTTCGGGAAATACAAGAACATTTACTTGAGTTTGTTTAACAGTTTTATTACTAAAGTTTTCTGTCATACTATTCAACATATTATTAATTTTACTCAAAGTTCTTTTCCAAGTTGAGAAAAAAGGTTTTTTTATTTTTTCTAGTTTCCCGTTATTTATGTTTATTTGAGCTTTCCCTCTTTCAATAATCCCAATTTCGCTAACAAAACCTTCTATGTTATTGTGTTTGTATTTTAACCCCCAAAGCGGTTTATAATTTTCATCAACTTTTTTTATGTTTGTTTTAGCTAAATAACTCAATTTGTTAAAGTTATCTAAAATTGAATTTGAAATATTATCTGTTCTCATAATAATCTCCTCCACATACAATATATTGTATCCTTATACCATAAAATGTATCTATATGCTTATAAAAATATACAAAATCCTAAAATATTTGGTAATGATGAATCGATAATTTACAAAAAAGAAACTGTTGATAATTTGACAAGCATATATACTAATAAAAGTAGATGTTTTTTCGAAGATAATATTTTAAAATATCGATTAAATCATGAACCTACAGAGATTTTGGTTTATGATGATAAAAGAAAAGTAAGCTTAGCTATTAATTGTTATGTTATGGATGGAGATCGTATTACATATTATTCTTGTAAAGCTCCTGACGGATTGGAATATCGCTTTGGTGTTGATGGTGGAGAGAATACTGATCTAAGTGGTTGGATTAAGTATCAAGGTTTTTATGCTATAAGGGGAGGCTTAGAATGGTATAAGTCGGTTCTAATGATTATAACGAAGAAGAAGCTAAAAAAGCACGTTCTGACTTTTTCAACCGAATGAATATTTGTAAATATTTATTACTTTTTTATCAAAAAATTTTTTTTACATGATTTGTATATCCAAAGTTTTGATAGGAGAAAGTATAAATGATAACAAAAATATTACCTTATGGTTTTGGGAAATCTAATAATTTTACAAATCTTGATAAGAATTCTTTGCAAGATAAAAAGAATCAAAATCAAATTTTATCTGTAGACAATAAATACGTTTCAAAACTACCTTATTACGGAGATAATTTTGTTTATTTTACTGCTTCTCCAAAAAATAAAAAATCTTCAGATCACTCAAAAGAAAAATTAGAAGATATATTATATTATTCTGATACTCCAACCAAAAAACTTATTAGTATGATTCAACAGGAAGCATTGGATTCTGGTTATGACAAGATTACTACTTTGCATGTTATAAAACATGGCTTAAATGAAGTAAATGAATATATTGAAAAATTGAATAATGGTGACGTTGATTATAATCCGGAGTCATCTCCTGAGATTGTTAATCTCCTTGTTGAAAACTCTACACCGGTTATGTTTACTGATTCTGTTGTCAGAAATGAGCTAAAACCTGTTATTGAAAACAACATAAAGATAATTGATGAAATTTTGGAGAAGAACAAACCTAAAAATTCTTCAAAACAATCAGATATTGTTTTATCTGATGATTTAATAGATTCTATATGGAGTACAAGTAAGGAATCTGAGCCAATTGATGAGTTTATTTTCTTGTTAGGAGCAACTAGTAGTCCTGATAGTATTACGAAGAGTTTCATGTCAAATTTATATCTATCAATTAATAATGTTGCGATGGTAAATCACACTCCTACAGTTAAAAGAACTCCTTTTTCAGAATATGAGAAAAAAGCTTCTAATGTTTTGAAAAATTTATCTTTAGGAACTAATATTTTTGTTACTTATGCTACATCAAAAGAAGTTCCACAACCTTTTATTGATACTATTCAGAAATTAGCTCAAAATAGTGATAAGAAAGTAAAGATTACGGAATTGAACTCTTATGCAAAAGCTGACTATTTTTCTCATGTCGTAAGATCGTTAGCAAAAGACAAAGTTCATGAGCATATTATTATCGCAAATCCAACGATGATGATTTTATTAGATAATGATAATGACATGACTGAGGGTAGATTTTCAGTCCCTCCACTTTTGACAGATGCATTATATAATCAACCTTCAAATGTTAAATTCCTATTCTATGGCTCTAAGGATAATTATTATTCATTATCATCTTCACCTTTGGGGAAATTGTATAGTAGTTTTGAGGAAGCTGCAATTCCAAACTTAAGTACTCCTCAGATGGTTAAATCGTTTAAAGAAAATCCAAGTTTATATGCAGGTATTTCAAAGCCTTTCTCTAAAAAAGCTTTAGAAAAAACTGTTGAAGCATCAGCTCAACTTGATGGAGCTTTCCCTGAAAAAAGTGTATCGCTAATGAAAAAGATTGTTAGTTATTACATTGACAAAAAAGATATAAATGAACGAGACGTTGATGAATATCTTAAAGAAGCTACAAATTTGTTGAAAAAGAACTCAGATAACAGTTCTGTAGAGGTAATATTTGATACAGGGAAACGTTTGAAAGATTTGGTAGGTAAAAATTCAACAAAGCAGGAGGCTTTGTCAATTGTTAAGCAAATTAAATCAAATAATATGGGTACTAAAGGAATAGTAATATATTCTGAAGATGGTTCTCCTGGAAGTGGTAGAAGATATACTGCAAAGGCAATAGCTGGAGAGACACATGTTCCATATATTGAAATTAATACTATGGATTTTGGTACAAAAGAAGTTGATTTGTTTGGAGGAGGTTCCTTATCCCCTGAAGCTTCTATAAAAAAATTGTTCTCTATTGTGTCAACACAAGCAGAAGCTAATCCTAACAAGTCTGCTGTTTTATTTATAGAAAATTTTGAATATTTCTCTGTTGGAGAAATGGTATCTTATTATCACCAGAAAGCAATGGCTCAACTTTTGAGAGAAATGGATAGGGCGAATAAAGCAGGGCTTAATATTCTTGTAGTTGGCTCTGTTTCGGATCCTAAACTCATTGGGGATGCTACAATGAAATCGTTTAAATTTGTTGATAGTGTAGAAGTTTCTTCCCCTGCTTTTAATTCAGATGAACGTATTGAAATTTTAAAACGAGTTATATCTGATAATAAAGTTAAACTTGCAGGTGATAAAGAGGAACAAAAAAGAATAATTGCATCTGTTTCAGATTTCACAGACGGATTCCCATTTATATATTTAAAAAACCTTGTTAAAAAAGCTCAATCAGTTGCTATTGAAAGAGGTAAAAAAGAAGTTTCTTTACATGATTTTACTGAGGCATTTTTACAATTAACTACAGGCAGACCTGCAATAAAACATATTGAACCTCATAATAAGTTGATTGTTACCTCACATGAATGCGGGCATGCTACAAATCTGGAGGTAATGAATAACATTGCAAAAACTATAGGTAAGCCTTGGCATATTCCTGATACTGTAAATTTCCTTACTCTTGATCCAAGGGGTAACTTTGGAGGTGCAGTGTACCATGGGGATGACAAAAATTCCCAAAAATCATTTGAGAATATATTTTCTATGATGGTTTGTGCTTTTGGTGGTAATTCTGCTGAAGAGTATTTTTACGGTATGGCTGGTTCTTATGGAATTAGCTCCGATATGAGAGCAGTAAGAAATGACGCTGAATTGATGGTTAAAGTAATGGGCTTAGGTCATAAGACTGGTAAGATGTCTATCAGTTTCTTTGATAATTTTTCTGATAAATTAAAACAAGATATTGAGGATGATGAGAGATTAATCATTAACAATGCTAAAATTGTGTCAGATTTGATTACCGAAGTTTATGCTGATTTTAATAGAGAATTTACTGAAAAATATGCTTCAAAAGTTGGTTCAGGTGAATGTATATTAAGTGGCGATGAATTTAGAGAATTTTTGAAAGATTGGAAATCTCGTCAATCAGCTGAAAAACTTAAAGAATTAGACCTTTGTGATAAGACAATTCTAAGAATAATTGATTGTACTAAAAAAGGAATTAGTGTAAGAAAAGAAAGTTAATTATAAAATTTGTTGATTTTTTCTTTGGGGAGTTAATCTCACATTATTTAATTTTCATTTTCAAACCAAATACAGTTAAATTTTTATGTTTCTCACCATGTTCATCATATGAATTGCTTATGGACAGAGTGTTCTTTATACAATGTCTTATGAAATTTATTATGTAGTCAACATCTTTTTTTACTGGGTAAATTTCGAACCCATATTCATCTGCAGCAATTGATAATATTCTCTCATATACATGAGCTAATGTTCCAGTTGATTTAGTGTTGGATATTTTAGAAAAATTCTTAGAATTTAAATCAATTTTTTGTAAAAATTTGTATATTTCTGCCCTTGCCAAGAACATTGTTCCAGCACAGTACTTCCTATAATTACTTTTGAAGTTTAAAGTTTTTAATTCATCTTCAAGTAAGTATGTATCTTCCGGCCAAACATTTTCGGTGTCCCATAGAAAAATTTCACTGCATACTAAGCCTACTTTAGGCATTTTGTTGAATATTTTTAAATTTTTTCTAAATCTATGCTTACTAGATATTAAAGCATCAATAAGTATATTTCTCCACCAATAACCTTTTCTATGGAATTGTTTTACCCATACTTCTTGCCGTTTATTTTTTGTATGTATTTTTAATATGTAGTGGTATTTATTCAGATCTAATGATTGTATTACTTTTATGAACGGCAAAACATCATAACCTATATTATCAACTAAAATTATATTTGCATCGGGCTTAAATTTAAGAATTTTGTTTTTTGTGTTATTATCAAGTTCATTACATGTGACATATAAATCCCAATTTATGCCTGAAATGTTTTTCAATTTATGAAGCATATAATTGATTTGATCTTTGTAATATAGATGTAGATGTACTAATAATTTTTTATTTTTCATTATTTCCCCTTTAATAATAAATTTTTTATATCAATTTTTAGTCCAAGTATGCATAAAAAAGCTTCATTTTTCTTTTTATGTATACTTAGACTAATAATAAATCTTCTTAAAGATTTGTATTTTATTTTTATATTAATAAGTTGTTTTACAAGGCCTTTTGTACGCCCTTTAGATATGAATAATAGACCGTTATCTTTTGCGTATAAAAATTCAATAATATTGTAAGCAGGAGCACATTGGAATATTTCTTTTTCTTCTCCAACACCTGAAAATGGAATACTCCCTAATATGTCTGCAGTCTCTTTGTCTATATTTTGCATAATGTGAGTAAAATATTTGTAGTAGAAATTAATGTCATTCAAATTATTGAATTTCATTGCATCTGTTGAAAAATCAATAATCCCTTTGACATAATCTTCAAATCCCCATTTTAAAAGCTGATTAGGGTCAATATTTTCAGTAATAGGTTCTATTTTACTATTGTTTTCTTTATATCCTGTGGTTTGTCCATAAGGGGTTCTACATAGTAATTCTAACCAAAAATGTTTATATTTATTAGAGCACATAAAAATTCTTTTAGTCGAATTTTGAACGTGTGTTAAATTTTTATCAGAACAAAAATAGAATGTCTGTATTGAAATATTGTACTTGAGAGATATTAAATTGGCCAGTATATCCTGTGTTCTACCTGTACCGTTCAAGTCAACAAATGCAAAATTTTTCTTAGAAAAATCTATTTCTTGTTCCAAGTATTTAATAATCAAATTAACCCTATCAGAGTGTTTTTCTATTAGGAATTCTTTGAATTCTTTGTCGTTTATAAGCTTTGTGTAAAGAGTTTTTCTTTGTCTGCTTTTTAAAACTTTTTTGTTATATTCAAGATTTGTGTATTTCTTTAATTCTTCTTTTGTAATTCCAAGTCTTTCTGCGAAAAATTCTCCGCTGAATTTTTCAAAATATTCCTTAAAAATATTATTGATAAAATCTTCAAAAGTTGTCTTTGACGCAACTCTCCAAGCCTTCCTTGATCCATATATGTAGTGTACTCTAATAGGAAGTTTTTTGTAATTTATAATTCTTTCTGCAATAAGTTTAGGAATATATCCGTCTCGGGATATAAAATATAAGTTCTCAATTCCATTTCTTAATGAATTTTCAATTATCCAATTGACATAGCAAAATAAAATTGGACCTGCAAAAGATGCTCCAAAATCATACTTTTTACTCTTGGAATGTATTCTTAAATTCTTTGCGGTGCCAATGTAATATTCAGATGTAAGATCAGCTTTTTTCAATGCTGAAATTTCGTATTCTTTTAGTTTTGGATAATTAAATAGTTCAGCATCTAACTTGTTGTGTTTTGCAACATTATAGTCTGCATTTATGTTATCACCTGTGTGTATCCAGGTTTGGGGATTATATTTTTCTTTTACGTACTTAAATAAATCTCCTTTAGATTTTGTCTTTCTAACATCTGAGGATACAAAAATTTCAATCTCGGAAAATATAGGATCTATTTTGTTTAGTATCATTTTTATTGTTTTAGAACTATGATACATGTCAGAAATTAATACAACTTTTTTACCGCTATTAACAAGAAATTTAAGTTTGTTTATATTTGTATCTATAGGTATAAGGTTTTGAATTTCGCATTCTATTTCTAAGTTTTTTAGGAAGTTTATTTGCTCATCTGACAAATAATGATTTACTTGAATCCGTTCATATATTTCATCAAATGTAATATCTTGATGTCCAAAGATTCTTGCTTGATTTTCTCGAACAAAGCTTTCTGTTTCACATCTAATTGTATAAAAGTTACTTCTAAAATATTCGCAAAAGTTATCATTAGACTTAATTAACTCCTGTACAAGGAGAAAGATTCCTTTAGGAGTTGCAGTCTTCCTTGTAATAAGTGTATCAAATATATCAAATGAGTAGAGTTGATAATTGTTTTTTGTAGTAAAATCTACTGCTTGCATTTATATCACCTGTCTCCCCAATAGTGTCATTTCAAGTTTCCCATTTCTGAAGTGTACAGATAGGAAATTTTTTCTAAATCTGTTAAATCTTCTTTTCCGCTCAATAGATTGTAATACTTTAAGGTATTTTTCAGGCGTGTTTATAAGTACCATAAATTCTTTCTTTTTTATCTTTTTAAAGAATTCGTCTTGAAGTTTCCCAGAATTATATTCTTCTTTAAAATGATTTGAAAATACCGGGAGAAATTCCTCTCTTTTTTCATCATCAAGCCTCAAGATTGAACTTACATAGGCATTATACCTATTAATTTCTTCTTGGATTTTGAATTTTTCTTTAAGTTCAGGATGTTCTTCTAAAAACTTATCTATTTCATTGTATTCATCGCATACACAGTATACTTTTGTTTTACTTTTAACAGAAGAATTCATATTATCTTGTCTGTAGTATAAGTATGCTTTATCTGTAAGTATTACGCGTTTTGCAAGAGCAAAGACTTTGAAAGAAAACGCTAAATCCTGATAACTTGCTCCTGGAGTCTCTAAAAATTTTATATTATTTCTATTTAAAAACTCTCTTTTGTATATTGCACTCCAAACTGATGGGTCTATTCTCAAAAGACTTTTATCTTCAAATGAATTTGTAACTTTAAAAGCTTTTGCAGAAGATATTCTGTTGTTTTTTCTAGAAAACTTATTTTTGCTCCAATAATGATACCAATCACTTTTTACAATATCTGCATCATTTTCTACTGCTATTTTATATAATTCCTCAAACATTTTTGAATCAGCGAAATCGTCTGACTCAATTATTCCGATATATTCTCCAGAAGCAGCATTTATACCCATATTCATAGTATTGCCATATCCTGAATTTGATTTATTAATGACAATTATTCTTTGGTCTTGTTTTGCGAAATTCTCAAGAATTTCACCGGACTTATCAGTAGAACCGTCATTTACGAAAATTATTTCTATATCAGCTAAAGATTGATTAATTATGCTATTTGCACATTCTGACAAGTATTTCTCAACATTATATACAGGAACTATTACACTTACTTTTGCCATTATTTTATCTCCTCAAACAGTTTAAGAGCTCTTTCTATAGCCTTATCCATGTCATAATATTTGTAATCTCCTAACCTCCCAAGAAAATATGTATTACTTGAAGCATCTTTTTTATACTTTTTATATAAACTTAGATTCTCTTCAGATTGAATTGGGTAATATCTTTCATTTTTACCGTCTTCGAAAGCTTCAGAGTACTCTTTTGCAATTACCGTTTTTTCTGATTTATCATTCAAATAATACTTATATTCATGAATTCTTGTAAAATCATAATTACAAGGGTAATTGACTACAGCATTATTTTGATAAAATTCTCGATTATGTGTTTCAAATTTAAAATTCACACTTCTATATGGAAGAACTCCATGTTTATAGTTGAAAAATTCGTCTATAGATGCAGTGCAAAAAATTCTCTTATACTCAGAAAAATGCTTATTATCGTATTTGGTATTGAGTTTAACCTTTATATTAGGGTGATTTAATATATTTTCCACCATTTTAGTATATCCGCACAGAGGTATACCTTGATATTTGTCTTGAAAATATCTACTGTCTTTACTTATATAAACAGGAACTCTTGCTGTAACAGAACCATCAATTTCACTTGGACTTTTGTTCCACTGTTTACTTGTGTAATGAAGAAAAACTTTTTCGTAAATATATTCTGCAAGAAATTTTAAATCGCTGTCTTCCTGATTTTTAAAATCAAGAATTGAGATTTTTGTGTTATATGTAAATTTTTCTAGTAACTTCTTTTCAAGTCTTTCTGCTAAAGATTTTGGAAATACGTCATATAAAGTGTTAAAGTTAAATGGAATAGTTGTTTCAATACCGTCAATTATTGCAAAAACTTTATGCATATACGTATTAAAGTCTGCAAATTTTTTTATAAAATTCCATACATTCTCATTATTTGTGTGAAAGATATGTGATCCATATTTGTGAATACAAATGCCGTTTTCATCAACATAATCATATATGTTTCCTGCTATATGACTTTTTCTGTCAATAACAAGAACTCTTTCACCATCGTCTGCAAGCAATCTTGCAATCACAGCTCCTGAAAGGCCGCAGCCTACAACCAAGTTTGTCTCATTCATAATCATATACTCTCTTTGTCTATCATAGTATAAAAAAGAGAGATATAAAATTCATCATAAAGAATTATTAAGTGTTAGTAGTCCATCTGCCAGCCGGATTCAGAAAGTACTCCTAAACAGGCTTCACCAAAAGCGTAACTTTTGCAAGTGTTTACACTTGTTGCATTAGAAACGTCCCCATCACCACTGGATGATAATTTTCCGTTTTTTTGTATATAGAATGTAAAAATATCTCTACCGCCGACATTTGGTTTTTCTGCACCATTGGTATCAGTTATAACTTCAAGGGATTCGTCTCTCTGTTTTATACAAATAGCCGCCGAGTTAGCCAGCACATATGAATTTCCATCACAGGTCATTGCTGCATTTGCAGATCCGTCAACTGATTTGTAGTTGGATGGCGAAAAACACTCTCCAACATCATTAGAAGAACAAGTTTTAATTTTTTTTAGGTGGTTATTAACAAAATTGTCAACACCATTAGTATCTGTAAAAATAGAAGTTGTTGTAATTGAATTTTTCCCTTCTTCAGTCATAGTAAGATCAATTGCATTTGTAAATTCTGTGACCACTTTTCTAAATTGAACCGACTGTGCTTTTTTTTGATAATTTTTCATAAGAGTTGGAACTGTAAGAGCAGAAACTACCCCTACTATACTCATTGTAATGAGTACTTCTGAAAGTGTAAAAGCTAGAATTTTATTGATTTTCATTATATTTCCTTTATGTTTTAATAATTCATTTCCCAATTGTTACTTAAAAGTCTGTTTAAGCAGTATGCTCCATTAGGAGAAGATGTGCAGTTATTACATACCCCGTCGGTATTGCACAAATTACCTTCTGCATCCCCAGCGAAAGCTGATGGAGCTTTCCCTCTTAATTCTCCGTCTTTTGTTAAGTAAAATGTAAACATATCTCTGCCACCAATGTTAGGTTTTTCAGGACCGTTTGTATCCGCAAGTATTTTTAAATATGGTTTATAAGCTGCATTGATATCAATCATTGGTCCAGAATTAGCCCTAACAATACTTATACAAATAGTTGCAGAATTTTCCAACATGTAGGCCTTTGAATTACAATAACTTGCAGCTGTTTTATTACCATATACATTACCGTCTATTGTTTTATAGTTTCCACTAAAAAAACAGCTAGAAACATCTGTACTGTCGCATACCCTAACGAGTCTAAAATACTGATTTAGGAAATTATCAATTCCATCATCATCTGTAAACACACTTGTACTTGCAAATCTTGATTTTGCCTCTGCAGTAGTGATCATATCAGCAGCATCAACTAAATCGAGTGCAAGCTTCCTTATTTGTACAGTCTGAGCTTCTTTCTGATAATTCTTTATTAAAGTAGGAATCGTAAGGGCAGAAATCACACCAATAACTGATAAAGTAATTAATAGTTCAGATAATGTAAATGCAAAGAATTTTTTCATATTTCCCTCTTTTAATAGTTAACTTTCCAATTTTCATTGAGAAGTTTACCAAAGCATCCTTCTCCAACATATGAGTTTTTGCATGATGTTGAGAATAACATATTTCTGGTGTTTTCAGCAGTCCCATCTTTAATTTTTGTAGGACCTATATACAAACTTGTACGTCCGTCATCAATACAGTCAAAATCATATATGAAGAATGTGAACATGTCTCTACCACCGATATTGGGTCTTTCAATACCATTGACATCAACATAAACCCTTGGAGGAGTGTTCCCAACACTACCTTTATTCCCTGGTACAATACACATTGATGCTCCACTTTTTAGTATAACGCTGTATCCGTCCTCACAAGTAAAATCATGTTTTGTTGAGTTATTTATTGATCTGTATGAATCAGCAAAACAAGGTTGAGTATCAGTTCCGCAATCTCTTGTTAAATCAAAAAATTCAGTTAGAAAATAACCAGCAGTATCATCTACACTCCCGCCATTCAGAATTAGTCTGGAGTCATAGAATGTTTTGTTATATTGTTCTGTTTGTAGAACTGTAAGGTTTTGAAGTAACTCAACATAATTTTTTCTTAGCATAGTAAGAAAGGATTTTTCTTGATAATGCGATATTACAGTCGGAACGGTTATTGCCACGATAATTCCAACAATACTCACTGCTATCAACATTTCAGATAAGGTAAATCCAAAATTAACTTCTCTTCGCATAAAAATACTATCCCTTATTACTTAATTCATTATAACCTTATTATGGATAAAAGTCAATCGTAATAGGTCTAAACCTCGATAAATAGGCGTTGTCCGACGATATTTTGTTTCCCATTATAGTATCCTGCAAAGTAGCCTCCTCTAACAGGGGAATTTTTAGCGTAAGAATTAATACTATTTCCATTATAGTTAACAAAAGGATTATTACTATATGGGTTTGATGAATTTCTTACAGGAGCCACTACTTGAGTGGTTTGAGGTACAAACATTTGTGATAATAAATTTACAATACCTGCCATTTATACTTAACCTTTCTTACAAACAAAATTTAATTTTTTTTTACGATTTGTCATAATTATATCATGTTATTTAGAGAAAAATTTATATTTCTTAATAAAATCATATATTTTATGTAGAAATTTTGTAATATAATCAAGTTATGGATAGTAAAAATGAAAAGAAAATTTTGATAGTTGGTTCTTCTGCTAAAGATTATGCACTAGCTAAGAAGATTAAGGAATATAATGCTAAAGTTTATGTTATTCCTGGGAACCCAAGAATTGCCGAAATTGCTGATTGCGTTGATATTAGAGAAGAAAATACTCAAGAAATTCTTGAATTTGTCCTTGAAAATGACATAAATTTGACAATTGTCTCCTCAGAGGCAGCTATTAAGGCTGATATTGCAGATTTATTTCAGTCTAATGAACAGTTGATTTTTGCCCCAACTTATCAAAGTGCCGATTTTACAATAAATCGTTCAATTGGAAAGAAGTTTTTATATAAATTGCGAATTCCTACTCCTCGTTTTGCAATCTTTGATAAATTGCAAGCAGCAGTTGATTATATTAAAAATGCTCCTATGCCGCAAGTAATAAGATCTGATCAAAATTTTAAAGGTCAAGATCGTTTGGTTTGTAATACATTTCTAGATGCAAAAATATTTATAGAAGATCTTTTTTGTAAAGGTGAAAAAAAGGTAGTTTTAGAGGATTATGTATATGGACATGAGTTTACTTTATATGTAGTTACAGATGGTTATCACGCCTTACCGTTGACATCTGTCGCAAATTATAAATTTATGGAAAATGGTGATGGTGGGTTGTTAACTGACGGTATTGGAGCTTATACTCCTGATTATAAGGTATCAAATTCTGTAGTCGATTCGATAATGTTCAATGTTGTAGAACCTGTTTTACAATCGTTGCAAAAAAAAGGTGCTCCGTATTTAGGTATTTTAGGTTTAGATAGTGTGCTAACCTATGATGATAATTACGTTGTTCTTGACTTTAAGCCATTTTTCTCTGATCACGATTGTAATGCTGTGTTAAATTTAATTGATGATAATCTGCTTAATTTGTTTGAAGCTTGTGCTGTTGGTTCTTTTGCAGATGACTATAATCGTGTTGATATTTCAGATTCTGCTTCTGTTTCTTGTGTACTTTCTTCAAGAGTTAATGGAAGTATAATTTCAGGATTGGATTTAATTGATTCTGATATTTCTCATTTTGGTATAAATAAAAATCAATATTTAGAGTATGAAACTATTTCTGGTAAAACTTTGGTTTTAACGAAAACAGCTAAAACTTTATCACGTGCAAGAAAATCACTATATGAAGATATTGATCTTATAAATTTTGATGGAAAAAAATACCGTACTGATATTTGTGAGCAGGTTGAAAAATTTTAAACCTTCATTATAGATAATAGTATGAAGAACTATTATTCTATTCTTGGAGTTACACCTGACAGTTCTGCTGCTGATATAAAGGCAGCATATAGAGTTCTTGCTAGAAAATACCATCCGGATGTTAATCCATCAGGTGCTGAAAAATTTAAAGAAATTTCTGAGGCTTATGAAGTTCTTTCTGATTCGAAAAAGAAACTTCAGTATGATACTATAAATGGATTTTTTAGGACAAATACAAAATCAGAGGAAAAACAAAGAACATCTCCGAAACAAGCACAACAAGAATATAAGAAGCAGAGTAATTCTTCTGCCTCTGAAAAGGAAAATTTTTCTAAAAAAATAAATGATATTTTTGACGATTTTGTAAAGGCAAGTTCTAATAACAAGAAAAAGCCATCCCCTAAAAAAGGTGAGGATGTTTATGAAGAACTTTCAATTACTATAAAAGAAGCTGTAAATGGTGCTGAAAGAGTAGTAAATGTTATGCATACGACTCAATGCGACCATTGTAAAGGTCGAAAGTTTATAAATGGAACAATTTGTTCTGTTTGCAAAGGAACTGGAGAAAAATCTACTCATAGAAAGATAACCGTAAAAATTCCTAAAAATATTAAAAATGGGACAAAGCTTCGCATTCCAAATGAAGGTAATTTAGGAACTGATGGTGGTAAAAATGGAGATTTATACTTAAAAATTAAAATTGAACCGAACTCACGTATGCAGTTTGATGGTAATAATGTAATTTATAATGTTCCTATTACCCCATTTGAGGCTGTTTTAGGTGGGGATATTTCGATTCCGGTATTTGAAGGCGCAATATCTTTGAAAATTCCTCAAAACACTCATGGCGGACAAAAATTTAGATTAGCAGGTCAGGGGTTAAAGTCAAATGGTAAATCAGGTGACATGATTATTGTTGTACATATTGAAATTCCTTGTACTTTGTCAGATGATGAGATAAAGTTATATCAAAAACTTAGAAAATTGTCAGGACAAAGTATAAGAGAGAATTTACTAAATGAATGAAAAAGATGTTAAAATAAAAGAAATTTTTGAATCTATTCAAGGTGAAGGCCCATATGTCGGATATAAGCAGCTTTTTATCAGATTTTGTAATTGTAATTTGAAGTGTAATTATTGTGATACAGAATATTCTTCTGAAAAAGATTTCGTAACTTATTCTCCTTTTGAACTTGCAGAAATTGTAAATAGCTCAAGTAATGTGCATTCTGTTTCTTTGACAGGAGGAGAGCCTCTTTTGTCTGTAAATTATCTAAAAGAGTTTTTACCACTGGTGACTAAACCTGTTTATTTGGAAACTAATGCAACTCTTGCAGATAATTTCTTATTAATTAAGAGTTTTGTCGATATTGTATCAGCTGATATTAAACTTGAAAGTGCAACAGGAATTAAAAATGCCTATGTGTTGCATGAAAGATTTTTTGAAAAATGTAATGGTGTAGAGACTTTTGCAAAAATAGTTTTTAACGACAAAATTACAGATGAAGAAATTGAAATTTGTTCAAATATCGGAAGAAAATTTGCTATTGAACTTGTTTTACAACCTGAAATGATTGGAGAAAGAATGTCCGTGTCATCATCTTTCGCTGAAGAGATACTTGAAAAATTTTTAAATAAATATGACAAGGTCCGATTAATTCCTCAAGTTCATAAGTTTATAAATGTCAGATAATAATTTTTTATAGTATAATGCTTATAAAGAGAGGTAAGTATGTCTGTTAAAAGAGTTTTACAATATGGAGAAAAATCCCTTAGAGAACCATCAAAAGAGGTTCATAAGGTTTCTAAAAAAATACAAGATTTGGTTCAAGATTTGCTAGATACTATGTATGCTAAAAATGGTGTTGGTATGGCCGCTCCACAAATTGGTGTAAATTATAGAGTATTTGTGATTGATGTATCAAAAAATGATGAGCCTATTAATCCATTGGTATTTATTAATCCAAAAATTATAAAAAAATCCGGAGCAATAGTTGCTCAAGAAGGTTGTATAAGTTTTCCAGAGGCTTATACAGACGTAAAACGTTATAAAAATGTAATGGTAAAGGCTTTGGATATTCACGGACGTCCTTTTGTGCTAGAAGCAAAGGATGGATCATTGCTCTCTCGTGCTATTCAGCATGAAAATGATCACCTTGATGGTATTCTTTTTATCGATCATTGTGTAAACAGATTTGAAACTGATACTATATTATCTAAACACAATTTACCTCCAATTGAAGCTGATATGTTGATAGATGAGCCTGAACTTGATAAGGAGTTAGAAACTAAAAATGATTAATATTGTATTTTTTGGAACTCCATCTATAGCTCTTAAGTCTTTAGAGTATTTGTATAATTCTAATGATATTAATGTTTTGGCTGTGGTAACTCAACCTGATAAACCCGCAGGTAGAGGGCAGAAACTTTCTATGTCTCCTATTAAAGTTTTTGCTGTTGAAAATGGTATCCCTGTATTTCAGCCAAAATCAATAAGAAAGTCTCCGGAAATTCAAGAAGAATTGAAAAAGTTATCACCCGACTTTTTTGTGACTTTTGCATTTGGACAAATTTTATCCCAAGAGGTTTTAGATATTCCAAAATACGAAACTATTAATTTACATGCTTCATTGCTACCAAAGTATAGAGGAGCTAATCCTATACAAAGAGCAATTATTAATGGAGACAAAGTGACAGGTATTTGTACAATGATTACTGAACTAGGTCTTGATTGTGGTGATATTTGCTTAAAAGAAGTAATTGATATTCCTGATACTATGAATTGTGAACAGTTATTTCAGGAAATAAGTGAAAAATCTCCTCGTTTAATTGAGGAGACTCTAAAAGGACTTGTTGATAATTCTATTGTCCCTCAAAAACAAGAGGAGGAATGTGTATGTATGGCCAATAAATTGACAAAAGAGGAAACAAAAATTGATTGGTCTAAGTCTGCGGAAGAAATTCATAACCTTGTGAGAGGTATATATAAGTTTCCTTCTGCATATTTTGAATACAACGGTAAAATTATTAAAGTTTTAGAAACAAAAGTTGTAGAGGGTTCTGGTAAAATTGGGGAATTTGTAAAATTCTCAAAAGAAGGAATCCTTGTTGGCTGTGGAAAAGATTGTATTCTTCTTGTAAAAGTGAAACCCGAAGGTAAGGGGGAAATGTTTGCAAGAGATTGGGCAAATGGTTTAAAAAGATGATTTCAAAAGGTATAAGAGGAGCAATTACAGTTGATTGCAATACAAGTGATTCGATTAGAAAATCTGTTCTTGAATTGTTATCAGAACTGGTAGAACGAAATAATATAAAAAAAGATAACATTTCTCATGTCATTTTTACTTTGACACCTGATCTGAACGCTGATTTCCCTGCAAAATTTGCAAGGATTGATTTCGGTTGGGATGATGTTGCAATGATGTGTTATCATGAGCTTGACGTCCCAAATTCTTTACCTATGTGTCTAAGAGTGTTAATTGTTTTAAACTGCGATAAAGATTTTAAACCGGAATTTGTTTATTTAAAAGATGCTGCAAATTTAAGATAGTTTTTTAATTTCGCTCATTGCAGGATCAAGTAATCTTCTTCCGATATTTGGAAATTCTATAGAACAAAGCATTTTATTTCCGTATTTTATCATTTTTTCCACTACCCCTTCGCCGTATTTAGGAGTAGAAACTCTATCTCCTGGTTTCAGTGTATTGGTAATATCTGATTCAATATCGTTAGCTGGATAAATTGGTACAACTGGAGTTTGATTTGTTCCAAACTCATTTATTTGTATAGAATCTTCATTTGAATTATCAGAGTTAATATCATCAATAAGATTCAAGTCATCTTCTGTAAGTTCATCAATTTCTGGTTCTTCCATACTCTGTCCATTATCATCCAATTTTTCATAAAACGCTCTATCGACATCTTTCGCGATTTGTTCAACGATTTCTTCATTAGGTTCTTCTAAAACCGGGTCGTTAAAAGCTTCATTTATGTCTGAATCTTCTACTGAATAGTCGATATATACATCTTCATTGTTTTCTGTTTCTTCATTATTTAACTCTTCTGTAGGATATAGAGGTTCTACTTCAATTTCCGCGTCTTCCTTTGATGTATATATATCTTCATTATTATTTTCTAAAACTGGTTCTTCCAGATAAGGCTCAATTTCAATGTCATCTTCTAAAATATTGGGAATACTGTTATTCTCCTCAACTATTTGAATTTTCTCATCTGTAACCATTTCTGGCTCAGGAGTCGTCTTTTCAACAATTTCAATTGGCTCTTCTGACACTTCAATATCGGAATATTCAATGTGTTCCGGAAAAATTTGTTCTTGTGATTCTTCTGGAGTTTCTAAAATAACTTCTTCTTCGACATCATCTTTTTCGTCGAATTCAGAATTTTCTGATATTTCTGGTTCCATAATATTTACAGTTTCTGTTTCCTCTACTTCCGTAATTTCGGGTTCATCTATTTCAATTTCTGGTTCCAAAATATCTTCTTCAATTGAATTTTCAATAGAATCTTCTTCTGTATCATTTGCAATTTCTATTTTATTAGAATCTTTATCAGAGATTTCATTGTTATCAATTTCTTTGTTAGTTTCATTTTCATCAGAATCGTTATTTTGTTTTAACTCGATATCTTCAAGTTCTACAATCAGCGGAATATTCTGAGTATGAGCTCCATATACAATATATTCATTGGCATTTAGTTTGTTTAGGAAAGTGTTGTAACTTGCAAAATCGTGTTGCAAAGTTAATGGCGCAAAGAATATAATGTTTTGAGCATTTTCTTTAAGTAGATTTATATATTTGTATTCATGAGGGCATACAACTGTTGTGTAAATGTTTTTTCTTTGTATAAATTTCTTCAGCAGTTTTTTACTTGTATTTGAATTGTTTATGTTTACAAAAGAGTATATTTTCTTATTAACTGCCTCCATAACTGAATAGGCATACATCATTACTTCTTTTTGTAATTCTTCCGGAATATCAGAAATATCAACAACTGTAAACTGAGATTTATCTATAGCAATATTAAGATTAACAATATCTTTCAAAGTTTCCGCAAAAGCTTCCAGGTCTCTGTATTTAAGTAATTTGTTTTTTAATAGTGCCAATTGAGGAATTTGTGTTTCTTTATATTGCTGATCAACAACTGTAAGGAATGAATTAAATGGGATATATCCTTCAGGCAGTGTTCTTGTATATTCTTGAACTTCAATAAAAATTTCTTGAATTACAGCTTTGTTTGTCGGATCAAGATCTTCTAAATCATTTTCGTATATAAAGTTAATTGTTTCATAATTCAGCGGTAATTTAAAATCTTTGCCAAAAACAATTTTATTTTCCCAATCTAGATCTCCTTTAGTGTCAAAAATAACAATTTTTTCTTCAATCTGCTTTACTATATTGTTTATTAATGTGGCAGTATTATCAACGTTATTAGAACATACTAGAAGATTGTTGTCTAAAATTGTCTTATCGACTTTTAGTTGAACATCTTGCTGAGCTAATTGTCCCAAGATAATAGGGTTTTCTACAGGAATAATGTCTAAAAGTTCATTTGAAGGTAGTTTGGTTACTGTTGATTTTAATGATGGAATTGTACCATTGTAATTCTTTAGAATTCCTTCTTCATTAAACGTAAATAAAAGTTTAACTATTGCGTAGTTAGATGTTACGTCAGCCTTAATATTCATAACTTGCGCTACATAAGGGCTATTTTCATCTTGAATAACAACAAAACCTGATAAAGCAAGGTTTTCAGATGCATCATAAGCTATTTTAACCAAATTATTCTTAATTTCCAGTACCTTCATTAACACTTCCTCATTTATCAAAAATTATTTTATCATAAACATGCTAATTTTGGATTGAATCTTGAAGTTTGTTATATATTTCTATTGTTAGCAAGCATATTTTTAAATCTCTTTTAACAAGGCTCTTAATTGTTTCTTTGTAGCAAACTAGCAGTGCCTTGTCGAGTCCGTTTGTTTCATTAAGTATTGTAATAATTTTGTCAGAATACTCTTTATCTCTTGTGTTCGGTTCGATTTTATCTGCGAGAAAAATAACTTTTTCAAATGTTGTCATGTCAAGTTTTCCAAGAGTATGCCATCTTATTGCCGACAGAATTTCTGAATCATTTATATTAAATTCTTTTTGAGCAATGTAAGCACTCACTGGTGCGTGGAGCGTTTTGTAGTTAAGCATTTCACATTCCTGAACATCCAAGTTTTCTTTTATTATATTCAATAGCTTTTCATTAGAAAAACATTTTGCGCAATCATGTAAAAGCCCTGCTAGATAAGCTTTTTCTGGGTTTAGGTTAAATTTATTTGCAAGTTCTTTCGCACATTGTGCAGTTCCAAGAGTATGAAAATATCTTTCTTCGTTTAAATTCTCTTTTAGCCATTCTTTAATTTCTGTATAATCCATATCTATTTATGTATTCCTCTACTTCTTTTGTAATAATTTCATTTACGGGTTCACCATTCTTTATTTTCTTTCTCAATTCAGTTGATGATATATCTATAAATTTCATTTTAGCGAACTCAAAATTATAACCTTTATCTTTTAAATTTTCCAAATTAACATCTTCATTTTCCCTTACAAACACAATAAAATCAACAAGTTTTTTTAATTTGTCGGTTTCATACCAAGTTTCAATTTTTTTGAACGCATCTGTGCCTATAATAAATTTTATTTTTCCGTCAATTTTATATTGCCTGTATAATTCACAAATTGTCAGATATGTGTAGGATTTCCCTTCCCTCTTGTATTCAATATCTGATAATTGGAATTTGGGATATTCTTTAATTGCAAGTTCAACCATTTTAAGTCTATGCAGACTCATATTTTCTTCATAGGTTTTATGCGGTGGGTGGTATGCAGGAATAAATAATATTTTATCAAAGTCGTATTTTTCCATAACATATTCCCCCATTTTTAAATGGGCTTTGTGTATTGGATTAAAAGTCCCTGAAAAAACGCATAATTTCATACTTTTTATTATACAAAAAACTTTTTCTTCAGTCTAATAATAAAGAAAACCTGATTTCTAGGGTGAAATCAGGTACAAAATTTGTAGGGGAAAAATTAATTGGAGTTAAAATGTATTAGATTAAATGTAAAGCTTGTTTATTTGCCATAGCAATGAAATTCATTTGAGCAAATAATAATTCGGAACGATCTTCAAACGGTTGATTGTTATTGACTGTTACTTGGTTTTCATAAATGTTTTTAAGTTTATCATCTATTTTTTTAAGATTTGCAACTGCCATTTTTTACCTCTCGTTCTTCTTATTTATTTCTTATGTATATATAAAGTATATAACATTTTAAAAATTTCACTTTTCTTTTATCTTGTTACATTTCTTTACATTGAATAAAAAATAGCAATATTTGTATAATAAGTGTTTTTATATTTATATAGGGGAAAATAGTGACTCATGTTAGAAAATAATGTAGATACAAAAAGACAAAGAATACAATTTACCTCAATGTTGCCTCAACAACTACAGCAACAACAGGTTGCAATGCAGGCTCAGGGGGTGGATCCTGAACTGTTAAAGCAAAATATTCAAGATAGTTATGTAGCTAATAGGGTATCTGAAACTACTGATGACCCTAAAGGAATGTTATATACAGCCTTGTTAGCAATACCTACTTGGTTTGGTATTGCAAAGGGTATGGACTATTTTGCCCAAAAGACAAGAAATAACTATGAGGATACTATTTATAACAAAGTAGGTCAGTTTGGAGATGATATAACATCTAGAGTTAAATCAAGTTCTTTTGGAAAATCAAGTTTCGCAAATTCATTAGTCAATGGTTATAAAAATTTTAAGAAGTTTGTAAAAGAAGGTATAGTTGATAGATTTAAAATTACAAGAGCTTTCGCTTATACCCCATCTAGACCTGAAAATCACATGGTTTTAACTCAAGCTGACGGTATGATTGGATTTTTGGGAACAGATTTTCCTCAAGTCGCTGAAAGTTTTCTAAGACCAACAGAAAATGTTGTTGACTTAGTTTGCTATGGTGCTGAAAAAACAGATATCGATAAATTCAAAACATTGCTTTCTAAGGCAAAAACTAAAGAAGAACGTGCTCTAATATTGCAGAAAGCTGAATTTGAGTGTTTATCAAAATATAGTCGTGGAACTCAACTTACCGGTTCAGCTTTAACCGATGCTATTGATGATTTTGCAAAACTAGATGCTAAATCTCGTGCTGCAAAATTAGAAGATATGAAAGCTTTTGAATGGGGCTTTAAAGATTTTAATGATTTAAAAGATTTTAAAGAAAATATCCATAAAAATCCAGAAAGAATTTTAGAAGCTTCATCTCAAGCAAACAAGAAGATGTTTTCAAGAGCATATCCTACAAAAAATGGTTTTATTGACTGGTTTAAACATAAACTATTAAACAGAGATGTTTATTCTTCTGAATTTACAAATAAAATGGCTGCTTCAATTACTGATTCCGATATTGCTAGCAGACCGGAATTAGCTAGAGCTTTGCAAAATGCTAATTTAACTAACAAGATTCCTAAATCTGCTTTAGGGAAAGCAATGAACAAATATATGAATGTTATCCTTGAAGGTGCAACAAACAGAGTTGCAGGCGGAAAGTTTGTAGCATTAATGCAGGCTGCATATTTTGCAGATGTTTTGTATAAAACATTTAAGGCTGATGGTGCAAGTGAAAAGGTTAAGACTTTTGCAGAACGCTTTACAGAAATGATTGCATTCTTTGCTTGTATTCCTCTTGCAATCAAATTAATGCACAAGGTAGGCGGTCTTCAATATGCAGGTATGACTAAAGAACAAGTTGAAACTTATCGCAAACATTTAAAACTGCACAATGACAAGGCTATGGCTGGAGGGTTTGCGGATAAAAAAGCTTGGAAAGCAAGCCGTGATGCCTTAAGGCAAGAATTAAATGCTGGAGTTAAAAATCCTATTACTAAGCTGTTCAAACGAATTGGTAGAATAGTTACTGTAGGACTTGAACAAATTAGACCTTATGATAAAAAAGATATTGCAGATATTGCAAAAGATGGTACAAAAACTTATAGAAAAGGTATAATGAGTAAACTTAGAGATTTATTTAGACATCCTAAGTTTGGAATGAAACAGATGATGGGCTATCCAATGAGAATTGGTCTTGGAATGATGGTAATTTTACCATTCTTAGGTAAAATTGCGGTTAAAGGGTCTCATTTGATTTTTGGAAAACCAAAAAATTCTCTTTTAGATGAAGGTAAAGAAAAACCACAACAAAATCCATCTCAAAATCAACAAACAGCTCTTCCTCCACAATTGAATAATACACAGAATAATCAAGCAAATGTAAATCAACAAATTCCACAAAATCAACAGAGCCAAGGTGGAAACTTGTTAGATAAATATAGGACTACTCAAAATAAAACAACTCCACAGGACGTTCCTGCTCCAAAAACACAGGAACCTGTAAGGACTTACATTCCTTCTCCTGTAGGGGTGAAGATAACAAATACAAATGAAGATCCTACTGCTGCGAATGATGCTTTGAAACGTGCTGATTTTGCAGAACAGGAAGCACTTAAGGCATTGAAAATGAATTAATTCATAAATATTGCCTAACTTGAGATTATATGTTATACTCTTGTGGGAGGTTTTTATGGTTGCTTCATTTGATTATAAAGGTTTTGCTAAAGAGTTGACAAAACAGGCTGAAAGTGTAATTCCTGAAGATATTGCAGTTAAGTGTAAAAAGGATTTTCTTGAAAAAATTTATAATTATACTTATCTTGCCGGTGAGGCTTTTTCTACTGATGAAGCAATAGATAGCTCTGCAACTGCAAAGGTTCTTACTCAAGTTATTTCTGAATGGACTTTCCATAAGTATGTTGATTTGCTTCGTTCAAGTATTCCTGAAACATATCATGAAAGTATATTGCAAAAGTTGGCATATGTTGCTTATGAAATGGCTAAAGAATCTGCATTGAGTAATTTATCTCAAGATGAGATGCTTAAGTTAGTTGAAATTCAGCTCAAAAAAGTATATGTAAAATCTTGTAAGCAGCTTTTAGATAATGGCAGAATAACTCAAGATGATTTTAACAAAGCTGTTAGTTTGTCAAATATTGATTCTATGGAGTACAAAAATGAAAGTAAAGAAAAGTCCACTTTTTACCTAACTTTGTCAGCAATGATATATGCATTAGTTGTTGTTGGAATGAATTTGTATGGAAATTTTTCTTGGATTTCAGTGTTTAATTTTATATCAGTTATTATTCTTTCATTGTATGTTGGTTTTTACTTTGGCGTTAATACAAGAATAAAATAGTAAACCTTTGAATATTGAATAATACAATTTAACATGTTATAATGTAAAAGCTCTGTACGGATGTTTATTTTGTTCCTACATTTATTTTAAAAGGGAGAATTGACTCTGACAGGATGTGAAGTATACCCACCGATTCTATCGCCAGTGGGAAACGGATAATCCGAGGCGTTCACCCACCTGCGAGACCACGCAGGCAACAAAATCACATTTGTGCAGGGCTTTTTAAGTTTTATTAATAGGGTTGCAAACTTATTCGCCATAAGTTATAATTTTTATATAGAGTCATTTTTATATTAGGGAGAGTTCAAATGAAAAGATTTTTTGGATTTACTTTAGCAGAAGTATTGATTACTTTAGGTATAATCGGAGTTGTCGCAGCATTGACGATGCCTACATTAGTTGCAAATTACAAAAAACGAGTATATGTAAATCAGTTGAAAGGGACAGTAAGCCTACTTTCTCAAG
>CALVHB010000034.1 GCA_944327275.1 Candidatus Gastranaerophilales bacterium
ATGAAGTAACTTCAAATCCGTTTGTTAATCTAACCCTTGCAACTTTTCTTAAAGCTGAGTTTGGTTTTTTAGGGGTTGTTGTATAAACCCTTGTACATACTCCACGTCTTTGAGGACAATCCATCAAAGCAGGAGATTTTGTTTTGTCGATTAGCTTTTTGCGTTCTCTACGAACAAGCTGATTAATTGTAGGCATTTTTTTCTCCTTTTATTTTGTAACCATTTCGGCAAAATCATTACCTGAAACCCTTACGCATTCCGGTTATGACTGGACTATTGGATTAAAAATAATTATCCCTTACGTCCTATTTTTGCCTGACTCTGCGAAAATTCAGCACGAAACTTTCGGCTAAGAGCGTACTATAATTAAACAACAGGCATATTTTTTTGTCAACTTAGTTTGCAATTATCTTAATAATGCTATATAATAGTGAAAAATTTGATGGAGCTTTATTATGAATAATAAAAATAAAGAAAAATTGACTGAGGTATTTAGTTTTATTGCCTGTGTTGTTGTTTTATTGGTAATAGGAGTTTACACAGATGTATTGGAAGACTTTTCTATATCAGGTATTCAAAAGTCATATGTTAAAGCAGTCGATAATCTGCCTCAAATGTCTAAGGAACAGAGGGCTAACATTTTAAGTTCTGACAATTCAACATCACAAAGTTCTTCAAAATACAATAATTATAGAGCAAATACAGTTCCAGAAACAGTTATAAGAGGGGCATATACCTCAAATACTTGGGGTAGTATCTTTGATTCAAGTAAAAAATCCTTATTTTATGTCTATGATCCAAAAGGTAAAGACTCAAGATTAACTACCGAATTCCATGATAATGTTCAGAACTATCTATATAGCGGTGATACACTAAATTACTATGATGTTTATGCATATACACTTTCGGCTTTCAATCTTAACAAAGCAGGGGATGTTTCTTCCTCAAAAATTTGCGATAGTCTTGAGGAATGTAATCAACAAAGAATGAAGGCTTCTGATTATTCAAATATGGCTGAATTCTTTAAACGTTGCAGCAGGACAATGTGTATTTTTAACCCATCAAAAAATCAATATATTTTACTAAAAAGCAGAAATGCCGGAGAAGCAATTTCTGCTTTAGAAAAGTTAAAAAATTGGTAATGACTTTATACTAATTTAAAATCCCCATTTTTCTTAATATGCTCAACTAAACCACCGTCCTGAAGCATTTTAACCATTACCGGAGGAATTGGTTCTATTGCTGTAATTGACCCATTTGTAAGGTTTTTAAGAACACCATTCTCTATATCCAATTCAAGTTCATCCCCGGCATCTATAGAATCAGTATCACACTCTATTGCAAGCAGACCAATATTGATTGCGTTTCTATAAAAAATTCTTGCAAAAGATTTTGCGATTACTGCTCCAACGCCGGCAATTTTAATTATTTGAGGAGCATGTTCTCTTGATGAACCCAATCCAAAATTAGAACCTGCAACAACAAAATCCCCTTTTTGCATAGATGATGCAAAGTTTGGATCAGCATCTTCAAGCACGTGTTTAGCAAATTCAGGCAAATTTGAACGTAAATGAAATAATCTCCCAGGCGCAATATGATCAGTTGATATATTGTCTCCAAACTTAAAAGCTTTTCCCTTCAACATAGCTAAATCTCCTTTTTCTTGATTATACTACAAAATAATGTTATAATAAAGACAATGAGGTAAGTAATATGTATTTTAATAGAAAATGTAAAATAACTTTTATATGTAATGGTGCAACAATTTTTAGTGAGGATGATAGATTTACGGATACAGAAAATTATCCGCCGTTAAGTGAAGCAGGCGTCGAAGAAATTGAAAAAATATGTGAATTTATAAAGCTAAGAGGAATAAAAAATAGCAAAATATATTCTTCACCTGCTATTCGATCAAAACAAAGCGCTGAAATGGTTGCAAAGGTTTATAAACAAGATTTTGATGTAATTGAAGATTTGCACCCTCGTAAATGCGGTAGTTTTAATGGATTGACATTTGAACAAGTATATGAAAAATCCCCAGAATTATTGGATAAATTAATTAATTCACCAGAACTTTCCACTCCTGAGGATGCCGAAAGTATTACTGATTTTATTAAGCGTGTTGGAATAACTTTAAACAGAATAATTGATGAAAATATCGGCAACAGGCTAATAATTGTAACTCACAAAGATGTAATCAAAGCTGCAATTTGTCTTGCTTTAGATATCCCGCACAGTTCACTTAACCGTATTTATATAAAATCAGGTAGTGCAACTCAAATAACTTATTTTGAGAAATGGGCTAGTTTGGTATATTGTGATTACACTCCTCAATAGGGGGTATTTTCTATGAGTCGTTTATTTTCGCTTATTAAAAATTCTTTTCCTGGTGAAACTTCTATAAAATCCCAAGGTAGATCCAGCGAAAAGTCGTAATTTTGTGTCGCAAAATAATCAGTGTTAATTTTAAATTTTTTAGCAGCAGATTTAAAAGCACCCAATTTACCGCCATTTTTGTAAGTATCAAGTATAAATTCACCTAGTGATTTATCTCCACGTGATAAAACGGCTTGCCAATAATCCCATTTAATACTTGATATTTGTGATTTAACACCTATTTTATGAAGCTCTTTTTTCAAGTAAGCTGCTTTTGCTTCAAGAGATTTTGAATCTTCCCTGCCGTACCATTGAAATGGTGTATGTGGTTTAGGAACAAAAGTTGAAAACCCAAAAGATATATCAAATCCTTTGTTTTCATTCTTAATTTTTTGAGCAAGCTGAATTACTTCATCAATATCATCTTTAGTTTCTGTTGGAAGGCCTATCATTCCATAAAATTTAAGTCCTTTTAGACCGTTTTCTTTTGCTATTTTTACAGCTTTAACTATTTGTTCTTCTGTCAGATTTTTATTAATAACTTTTCTAAGTCTTTCGCTTCCGGCTTCAATTGCAAGAGTTGAATTTTTTTGTCCTGCTGCAACAAGAGTTTTTACAACATCCGGAGTAATTGCATCAACTCTTAAAGAAGATACGCTCATTTGTATATTTTCACCAGATGCAATCTTGTCATAAATATACTTACAAACATCATGGAAGTGAGGATGAGCGCTAATCTGAGCTCCCAATAAAGCAATTTTGTTGGTATTGTTAAGTCCTAAATTGATTGTTTTCATTAATTCATCATATGGAACACATCTTAAAGGTAAATTCAGATATGAGGCAAGACAAAATCCACATCTATTTGCACAGCCTCTTGCCATTTCAAGAATAAATGTATTTTTAAAAAAAGCGTCTTCACTTAATATTGGAGTATATATACATTCCGAAAGTTTTTTAGTAAGTTTCTTAACTCTACTTCTAGGAAATATTGGAACATAAATACCTTCAATTTCAGCTAATTGCTTAAGAGCCTCTTTTCTATCAATATTCTTTTTACAAATTTCAGCTGCAGTCAAATTAACATCTTCACCATCACCAATAATAAAAAAGTCAAAAAAATCACAATAAGGTTCTGGGTTTGCGCTGACGACAGGGCCTCCTGCAAATATAAGTGGATGATTATTGTTTCTATCTTTTGCTAACAATGGAATATTATATTTCTCCAGCATTGAAAAAATTGTTAAAAAATCCATATCAAATGAAAAAGAAAATCCGAATAATCCAACATCATTTATGCTAAACTTTGTTTTCTGTGTATCAGAGCAAATTCTTTCAATATTAATCTCTCCTTTTTCATCGATTGTTTTGTACATCCATAAATATCCTAAAGATGACATAGAAAAAGAATATATTCCAGGAAAAGCCATCCACATAACAAAATTTTCTGTTTTATTGTCATTTCTTTTATATAAAAAACATTCTTTATTATTCATCTGAGTCCTTTGTTTTTAAGTTAATTGGAGCTATATATAGTTCATCAATTAATACACAAATTGTTGCAGCTATAGCCGGGGATAAAATCACTCCCCAAAAACCAAGGAATTGTTCAGCTAAGAATAAAGCTAAAAATATCATCAACGGATGTAACTCCATTAATTTACCAAATAAAACCGGTCTGACTACATAATTTGAAATTTGTTGAACAAGCAAAAATCCTAATATAATAAGCACAATTTTTACTATTCCTACAGGATAAGCAATAAGAATTATTATACCCAAAGCAATTGTAGGTCCTAAAATAGGAACGATGTCTAAAATACCAGTAATTAAGCCTAATAGTGTTGAATATTCAATCCCAAGTATTACAAGCACAATTGCCATCATTATGCCTACAGCAGCCATAGAAAGTATTTGAGCTCGAACATATCCCCCTACTCTGTTACTAATTGTACTTAATATTTCTTCAGCCTTTGGTTTTAAGTCAGGAGGGAAAAATTCCAAAAATTTCTTTTTTAAATAAACTTTATCTACTAGTATATAATATACAATCATTGTGAGGGCGACAGATACCATTACCAGTTGAAAAATACTTACGGTAATATTCCAAGATTGATTAAATAATCCCTGAGCGACAGCAGAACTATTACCGATTATTGCCTCAGGATTGAGCATATCCGGAATTTTATGGCCTAAAAATTCAGTATTTAAGAAAAAATTGCTTATATCAGCTAATTTTTCAGGTAACGTTAATAAAAAATTCTTAATTTCTTTATAAGCAACAAAAATTATTGGTATAAATAATGCAACTATAGACAAAATACTTCCTAACAATACAACAGAAGATGCAGCCGATCTATTCATTGTTTTCATTAATTTTGTTACATAAGGATTTAACGCACAAGCTATAACATAAGCTCCAAAAAATAGTAACAATATACCGACAATTTTAGGTAATATTAAAAGTAGAACAATAACTAATATAGTAAAAATTATATTTTTGGTCGAAAAAAAACGTTTATTAATCATAAATACTCCTTTGAAAATAATATTAACAGGAAAATTGATATCATGCAATTCGTAACCTATTTATACATATTATCAATATGTTACGAAATGTAACAAATCAAGAAAAAATGGCAATTAATCAATAAATATATACTTTATATATTTACGAGGACTAAAAACAGAGGATTACGACATGGGTTTTTTATCAGGCGCATATGGTAAAATAATGGCCGGTAAACTTGTCAGACAGCTACAATGGCAACTGACAAGCGTACAAAGTCGTCTGAACCGTGTCACCAAACAAGTCGGTGATATGGAGCAGAACTTCCAACGTATGGAACGCATGGAAAATCTTAGAAATACAAGTTTGTTTAATGCAATGCGTAGTGGTATGATGTCAAATATGCAATTCGCAAACAATCCAGAACTTGCAGCTCAATACCAAGAACAAGCTTCAAAAGAATATAATAACTATTTGATGGGTGTACAATCACTTCAACAAGGTTTTGCAATGGAACAAGCAATGTGTGCAGAGCAATTTGATATTATGAGAGAAGCTCAACTTGAACCATTGAAAGCATTAGAAGATCAATTACAGACCGAAAAAGATAACCTTGAATCAAGACTAGAACTTGCAAAAGGTCAATACGATGCCAAGAAGAAAGAAGAACAAGACGGAGCCAAGAATATGGTTCCAGACTACACCGGTGGCGGTTAATAGATATAGAGGCTCCCCAAAAAGGGAGCCTCTTTTATAATTAATTTTCGTTATTTATTATTTGCGCGCCGCTTGTTTCTACTGGAAGAGTCATAATATTGACTTTTACATTTAAGTCTTCCCAAGTACTCTTGACAATCGATTTTATTTTATCAAGATTATTTTTTTGTGAAATCACAACAATAGAAGGGCCTGCACCACTTAATACACATCCTAAAACATTTTCTTCATGTTTTAGATTTTCAATAATGCGATCAAGTCCTGGAACAAGCTTCATTCTATAAGGTTGATGCAAACGATCTTGAAGTGCTAATTTCATAAGTTCGGAATCCTTTGTATTTATAGCCTGAATAAACATTCCAAGCCTTTTAGCATTAAATACAGCATCTTCCATAGGAACTTCTTTTGGTAAAACTGATCTTGAAATATCAGTAGAAAGCTCATAATCAGGTATACAAACAGTTATTTGCCATTCTTCTGGCCAATTAAGTTTATTATAAACTATTCTTCCATCGTCTTCTTGTGAGGTAAGCACTAATCCTCCAACAATTGCAGGAGTTACATTATCAGGATGTCCTTCAACTTCTGTTGCAATTGATAAAAGAGCAACTTCATCCGCCGGATGCCCGAGCAATTCGTTAGCAGCTAACAATCCTCCGACAATTACAGAAGCACTACTACCAAGTCCTCTAGCAATAGGGATTTGTGATTGTACTGTAATTTTTAACTCACTTGGAGACTGTCCTATTGAATTGTATAAAAGCTCGACAGCCTTGTAAATTATGCTATTCTCATCCATTGGGATGTGCTCAAGAGTTAGTTCATCAGTAGTTGCAGTATCGTTAATTACATTAATTTCTATACCTGTACCTGGTAAAACTGTTTCTTCAATAGTAATTGTATTGTAAATCGGAAGAGCCATACCTAAGCAATCAAAGCCAGGTCCAAGATTTGCGGTGGTAGCAGGTACTTTTACACTTATTTTCATAATTCCCTCATATTATTCCACAAATATTATAGCAGAAACAATTTAAAATACTAATATTGAAGTTATTTAAATAATTTGAACTATTATAAAATAGGGCTATAATGGTTGTATGTACGAACTTTATGCATACTTTACAAATGACGGTTCAGTAGGATTATTTTCTCCAAAAGACGATGATATATATCATTCAACTTATGGAGCCCTTACTGAGGCTTATGAAAAATTTATTTTTCCGTCAGAAATGGAAAAAGTTTTTCAAAAAAAATCAGAAATAAAAATTTTAGATATTTGCTTTGGAATTGGTTATAATTCAAAATCAGCAATAAATTATTTGTTAGATTTTCTCTATAACGAAACGATAGATACAAATAATAATAAGTATAACTATAAGATAGATACCAATAACCAAAAATATAAAATTTCCATACACGCAGTAGACATTGATAAAAATCTTATTTATCTTTCTCCATTTTTTATATCAAACAAAAAAAATTTAAAAAATAATAATTTGTCATTTAAACAAGATAAAATTAAAAGAATGTTATCCAAAAAAATTGAAACTCCCAATAAAAAAATAAAATTAAAAAAAGAAGTAAATATATTATTATTTCAAAAGTTATTTGACAAATTTGATGCTGAAATTGAAACTATTTTAAATAATAAAAAATATTTGCAGTTTTTTGATAGAGAAATGCTTTCTTTATACAAATTTTATAGAAACGACAGGTGTAAAACATCCCCTATATTGAAAATAAATACCTTCTTACATAATATATATTATAAGTACATATCTTCTAGTTATAAAAACGCTATTAAAGCCCTTAAATTAATGGATTTTAATTTTAGTGTTGATATAGCAGATGCAAGACAAGTAATAAAAACCGATAGTAAAATATATGATTTTGTATTTTTAGATGCATTTACACCAGCAAAATGTCCTTGTTTGTGGACTTTGGACTTCTTTAAAGAACTATACAAACACTTAGATGAAAATGGAATGATTTTAACATATTCTAACTCTGCTTCAATAAGAAATGCTTTTATTAATGCAGGTTTTTACGTTGGAAAGATTTTTTCAAATAGCGCAAATAAGTTTACAGGAACTATAGCCGTAAAAAATAAATCACTTATCAAACACGAACTCTCAGAATACGATTTAGGGCTTATAAAAACAAAAGCAGGTATATTTTATCGTGACGAGAATTTAAGCCTCACTAATGAGGCTATTATTGAGGCTCATTTAAAAGAGGTCGAAAATTCTGATCTAATTTCAAGTTCACGTTTTATTAAAGATTATAAAAGAGGAATAAAAAATGAAATATGATGTAATTGTTGTTGGAGGGGGAACTGCGGGTTGTGCTGCTGCCTATACCGCTGGAATGCTTGGGTTAAAGACTCTTTTAATTGAAAAAAATATTCATTTAGGAGGCACAATCACTTCAGCTCTTGTTGTTCCGGCTATGAAATCAGGTGAACATCAAATAAATACTGATTTCTATAAAACATTAATCAGTGAATTGCACGCTATGAAAGGCCAAGCCACATATCAAAAAAACCCCGGCTGGTTTAATCCTGAACTAACCAAAATAGCTCTTGATCGCTTGATGGAAAGAGCTAAGGTGGATGTGTTTTTCGATACACATATAAGGGATGTAATCATTGATAATAAACTGATTAAAGGTATACTAATATCAAAGGAAATGTTATCCGTATATAACGACAAGATAGAAAATAGAAATAAAGATTTATTGGTATATATCGAAGCGAAATATGTAATTGATGCAACGGGAAATTGTGAAATTGGGAAATTATGTGGTTGTGAATTTTTAGAAGAGAAAAATGAAAATCAACCTGTCAGCCTAAGGTTCATGATGGGAGGAGTTAATGTTCCGCTTTTCGCAAGTTGGTTAAAGGATTATGATAAAGACAGAGACGTTACAACTGTTGAGGATATTGACGGGTTTATTCATCTATCTACAGCCTATACTTGGGATAAGGGTACTAAATGGGCCCTTGCACCTTTATTTGAGGATGCTGTGAGCAAGGGAATACTTAAAGATCACGATAGGAACTACTTTCAAATATTTACAGTGGCTGGAATGCCTTCTACAATAGCATTTAACTGCCCTAGAATAATTGATTACACAGAGACTCTAGACGTTGCAAATATGTCAAAAGCCTTACAGCTCGGGCGTAAATGCATATATAGACTAGCCGAATTTTGTAGAATTTATTTTCCAGGTTTTGAAAATGCATATATATCTAATATAGCTGATATGCTTGGGATAAGGGTTTCAAGGCGCATAAAAGGGAAATATATTTATACTATTGACGATGTTAAAAACGGAAAAATATTTAAAAATCCGGTTGTAGTGTCAAATTACCCAGTTGATGTACATTCTGACAAGAAAGATAGTTCTACTTTATTTAAAGTTAAAGATTACCAGTTACCTCTAGAAAGTCTCATGTCAGCTGATATTGACAACTTATTTGTAGCTGGAAGGTGTATTTCTGCTGATTTTATGTCACAGGGAGCTTTAAGAGTTCAAGCCAGCTGCTTTTCTATGGGAGAAGGTATTTCAAAATATATTGCTAATCTTTCTGCTTAACTTTTTTTACTAATATACCTGCAGCGTTAAGCAGAGGATCAATTGTTGGAGAATATGGCGGAGCATACGTTAAATCATTATTGTAAAATTCCGCAACAGACATTTTCGCAAGTAGCGCTGCAGTTAAGGCATTTATTCTTTTATCGGCATCACCGGCTCCAATTGCTTGTGCTCCGAGAATTTGTCCTGATTCATAGTCGGCTGTAAGTTTTAATGTTATATTATTTACATCCGGCATATATCCGACTTTATCATTTTTTGTAACTATAACAGAAACAGGTTTATATCCTAAGAAGGAAGCTTTTTTTTCTGTTAGCCCAGTCATAGACATTGTAAGATTTAGACATCTAGTAACTGCAGAACCTAATACTCCGTAGAAATAATCTTCTCCTCCACATGCATTTATAGCGGCAGTACGACCTTCTTTATTTGCATTAGAACCCAAAGGCATCCAGATTTTTGTATTTGAAATTAATAAATTTTCTTCGACACAATCACCGCATGCATATATATCTTTAATACTTGTTTCCATTTTTTCATTAACTGCAATTGCGCCGGTAACGCCTATTTCGATTCCTGCGTCTCTTGCTATTTCTACATTTGGAGTTACCCCTGCACATAAAATCACCATATTTGTATAGAATTCTCTTCCTGATCCTGTTTTAACAAGATTTACCCCATTTGCATCGCCTGACAATTCTGTTACTAATTCTGATGTAAAAATTTCAAATCTGCCATCACTAATTGAATTTAATTGTTCTTCAATAAGTTTCGACATATCTTCATCAAAAAAATTCATTACAAATGGAGAATATTCACATACTGTCACATGAAGATTTTGTCTAACGAAGGCCTCTAAAAGCTCAATACCGATATATCCGGCACCGACAATAGTTACATGTGAAGATTTTGGAATTCTTTCTTTGATAGCGATTCCATCTTCTATTTTTCTTAGAGTAAATACATTTGGAAGGTTTATATTTTTAATTTTTGGAATTACAGGTCTTGCACCTGTTGCAAGTATAAGCTTATCATATTCAACTAAAAAAGCTTTTTGGGTATTTAAATCTTGTATAAGAACTTGTTTTGATTCAGGTATAATTTTCACCGCACGATGTTTTAAGTGAATATGCACTCCTGTTGACTCAAATTCTTCAGGGGAACGAACCAAAAGCATTCTGTAATCTTCGAAATTCCCTTCAATATAATATGGCAATCCGCAAGCAGAATATGAAATATGTGTATCATCCGTATACAGATTTATTTCCGCATCAGGAAGTTCTCTATGAGATTTTGCTGCAGCTTTGGCACCAGCTGCTACGCCTCCAATAATAACTATTTTCATAACAAAAATAATTAAAACAGACTTTTCAGAATAAAACAATAATCAGGTTACTAATTTATTCCGGATGTATTTAAAATTACCTCTTTCATAAAGGCGCAATATGCATCTATATCCTCTTCGAATTCTTCAATATCGTTAACCAAATTAACTATTTCAATTATAATTTTTTCATTTCTTAAATCGTCGTACATGATATACACTCCCTCTTACAAAATGTATCACGGGAATCATGATGCAAAACTTTAGTTTTTTTAATTTAAATGTTACAAAAATTTATTTTTATTAATTTTCATTGTATACAAGTTTTTTTCTAAAATTCCACTGTATAAGGGTTAATACTAAAATTATTGAGAATAAGACATAGGCAATAGCAGAAGCTTTACCAATATTAAAGTACTCAAAAGCATTTTTATATATTGCATAAACCAATACATTTGTACTATCAAGAGGTCCACCCTCTGTCATTAAATAAATTAAATCAAAAATTTGGAAGGAATTTATTGCCGTAATAATTACAACAAAAAATATAGATGGAGATAAAAGTGGTATAGTAATATTTTTAAAAGTCTGGTATGGATTTGCACCATCAATTTTTGCAGCTTCAAACAAACTTTGAGATACACCACTCAAGGCACTTAAAAAGATAATCATATTATATCCAATAAGTTTCCAAACAGAAACAATTATTAACGCTGTCATTGCAAAATTAGGGTCATATAACCAGTTAACATGAAGTCTTAAAATATTATTTAACAAACCTATATTTGGGTCAAAAATCCACTCCCAAACAATCCCTATAACTATCATAGGAGTAATAAACGGTAAAAAATAGGCAGTCTTATAAAACTCAGACCCTCTTATTTTAGAATTTAATATACAAGCAAGTATTAATGGAATTATTACTCCAAAAATTGAAGTAGACAGGGCAAAAACAACTGTATTCCATAAAATTTTATAAAATAAAGGTTCAATGAACAGCATCTTATAATTACTAAATCCAACGAATTGAATTGGACTTAGTAAATCCCACTTTGTAAAGCTTAAACCAAAAGAACATAAAACTGGGATAATAATAAATATAATTGTACCAACTATAGCAGGAAGTATGAAAACATATCCTGCAAATTTAGGATTATTGGTTAAGTTTTCTATAAATTTTTTCATGATACAATTATACAATGATAATAAGTGGGAGGCTTAATATGAAAAAATATGAACATGCTTTTGGCAAAAATGATATAAGAGGAATTTATGGTGAAGATATAACTGAAGAACTTTACTATAATACAGGTCGAGGTTTTGTTGAATGGTTAAAGAAACAAACTCAAAAGTCTCCTGAAGATATGTGGATTACAATTACGAGAGATGCAAGAACTCACTCTCCTGCACTTGAAAAAGCGCTTGAAAAAGGTATAACATCAACAGGTGCAAATGTAGTAAATTTAGGACTTGCTCCAACTCCTATTGGTTATTATAGCGAAGTAGTGGGTCTTCCTGCAGAAATTACAGATGGTAAAGATGTAATTGCAGCAGCAATAATTACTGCAAGTCATAATCCTAAAGAATACAACGGTTTAAAAATGACATTTAATAAAAGAACTCTAACTGAGGCACAAATCGCAGAAGTTAAAGAAGAAACTTTCAGTTTATTTAAAAATATTGATATTTTGGATATATTAAAAGCTGAGCCTCAATTTTCAACTTCAGGTAAAGTAAGAACTTACAATATAATTCCTGATTACATAAAAGAAATGAAAGAAAAATTTGGGAAAATCGGTACAGGAATAAAAGTTGTTGTAGACAGTGCAAATGCTACAGGAGGGGTTGTTGGTCCTCAGTTATACAAAGAGCTTGGCTGCGAGGTTATTGAATTATTTTCCGAGCCTGACGGTAATTTCCCTAACCATCATCCAAATCCAAGTGTAGAAAAAACTCTAGATACTTTAAAAAAGGTTGTCACTGAAAATAAAGCAGATATAGGAATCGCTTATGATGGTGATAGTGACAGGATTGGTGTTGTAGATCAAAACGGCAAATTTTTAACAGGTGATAAGCTTTTATTAATCTACGCAATGGATTTAATTGATAATTGTAAAAAAGATGGTATATCGCCTACTGTAGTAAGTGAAGTAAAATGTTCACAAGTTCTATATGATGAAATTAATAGTGCAGGTGGTCATGCTGTAATGTGTAAAACCGGTCATGGCTACATTAAAGATAAAATGAAAGAGACTAATGCGATTCTTGCAGGAGAAATGAGTGGACATACATTCTTTAAAGATAGATACTATGGCTTTGATGATGCAATATATGCAGGCTGCAGAATTATCGAAATTATAGCTAACCACAGAAAATGTAATCCGAATTTTGTAATTTCTGATATGTTAAAACCTTTTGACAATGTTTGTTCATCTGAAGAAGTACGTTTCCCTTGTCCAAACGAACTAAAAAAATCAACTCTTGAAAAAGTAAAAGAATGTGTGGAAGCTGACAAAAATATGTTTGGTTCTGAAATTAAAGAAATAATTACTTTGGACGGCATGAGAATAGTTTTTGACGGAGGTTTCGCACTAATAAGACAAAGTAATACTGAACCTGTATTTACATTACGTTTTGAAGCAAAAAACAAAGAAGAATGTAACAGATTCAAGTCTTGTATGATTTCTACACTTGAAAAAATATTGAAGTAAAAATTGATAAAGGATAAAATTTTGAAAATATACAGTTACCCCAAAAAAACTCAATCATTCAATGGCATAAGAATTGTAGAGGCAAACAGCGAACAAATTAAGTATTTATGCGATAAATTTCCTGAATTTGTAAAAAATAACAGACTGTTTAAAGCTGAATCAAATTTCCATTTAGATTTTTATGAAACATTAAAAAAAGAAAGTGAAAAAACGGGAGTTTCTTACTCTTGGCTTATAAAAAATGCTGAAATTCACGGACTTATTGATAAAGAAAAGATCGCAAAATCACCTTTGTTTGTCTTTACTGGAAAAGATAAGATTAAACTCGAACTATTCTCTACATTTAAATATTTAACTTCAATAAGAACCGGCATTAAGTCAAATCTAGATTCAATAAGAGAGGATTTCCCCGAACACTTAAGAGGTTTAAAATCAATTAGAGATATTGCTGATAAATATTTACCAGCATTTGAAAAATTTTTAAAAAGAAATAATGCCAAAAAAGAAAATTTCGATCAACTGATATCAGAAATAGAAGGTAAAAAACTCTAATATTTATTTCGGTTAGCCCTTGATTTTTATATTTTTTTTGTAATAATAATTCTTGTCAGAAAAGTTACTCGCGAATATTTTTCCAATAGCTATCTTGTAGCTTTATTTTTGGTGTATTCGTAAAAAATAAATTGAACTATTAATTAAAATGAAAGGTAAAAAATCAATGGATTTAGAAAACAAAGAAGAATTAACAGTTGAAGAAACTTCTGCAGAAGCAGTTGAAGAAAAAATTGAAGTTACTGCTGAAGATATCGCAGAAGAAAAAGCTTCTCGTAGCCCAAGACGTGGTCGCGGCAAAAAACAAAAGATTGAAACAACAGAAGAAAAACCTCAATCAGAATGGGTAGAACGTGTTGTTCAAATCAGCCGTGTAACTAAAGTTGTAAAAGGTGGTAAAAAATTAAGCTTTAGAGCTATCGTTATCGTTGGTAACAAAAAAGGACAAGTTGGTGTAGGCTGTGCAAAAGCTGCTGAAGTAATTATTGCTATTCAAAAAGCAATTGCTGATGGTAGAAAAAACCTTATCACAGTGCCTATTTTCAAAACAACTATTCCTCACCCAATCACTGGTCGTTCAGGAGCTGGTGCGGTAATGTTAAAACCAGCATCTCAAGGTACTGGTATTATCGCAGGTGGTGCTGTACGTTTAGTACTTGAACTTGCTGGTGTTGAAAATATTCTTTCAAAATCTTTAGGTTCAAAATCTCCACTTAACGCTGCAAATGCAACTTTAGATGCACTTCAAAAACTTACTCCGTTCTCTGAAGTTGCTAAAAAACGCGGACTTACAATGGCTGAATTATTAAACTAATTCATTAAATCTAGCCTTGTAAGGCTATTGTAGAAATAAAATTTAGTAATATAAATAATAAGGAATAAATAAAATGGCAAAAACTGAATTAAAACAAATAAAAATTAAACTTGTCGGTAGCCTTATCGGTGCTTCTGAAAAACAACGCAGAGTTGTTGCAGGTTTAGGATTAAAAAAACAAAACCAAGTAGTTGAACACTATAACAGTGCTACAATTCTTGGAATGGTAAACAAAGTACCTCACTTGGTACAAATTGTTGACTAGTAAACGGTATTTTGGCTGCGTATAACCGTAGGATGCGGTGACAGTGAAAGCGAGCAGTCATACAAGATTATAAAGGATAAGAAAATGACAATTACATTAGAAGATTTAAGACCTGCAGAAGGTTCAACACATAAAAGTAAAAGAGTAGGTAGAGGCCGTTCATCAGGACATGGTAAAACTTCTTGTCGCGGGCACAATGGTGAAGGACAACGTTCTGGAAGCTCTGCTAAAAGAGGTTTTGAAGGCGGTCAAATGCCAGGTTACAGACAAATGCCAAAATTAAAAGGATTTAAGCTTATCAATCAATTACAATATGCTGAAATCAATGTTGGCAGAATTGCTCAATACGGAATGAAAGAAGTATCTCTTGAGGTTTTAAAAGAAGCTGGCAGAGTACATCCTTCTTGCGTTGGTTTGAGAGTTTTAGGTAATGGCGAACTAAAAGATGCTATTACTGTAAAAGCTTGTTATGTAACACCATCAGCTAAAGAAAAAATTGAAAAAGCAGGCGGAAAGGTTGAGTTAGTATAATGGCACAAGGAATGAAAATGCCTACAACTGATGATTTAATGTCAATGTGGCAGGCTTCAGGTCTAAAGGAAAAAATCATTTTTACATTTTTAATGATTGCAGCTTTTAGATTTGGGGTTCAAATGCCATTGTTCGGTAT
>CALVHB010000035.1 GCA_944327275.1 Candidatus Gastranaerophilales bacterium
TAAATTTTAAAAAAGTGACAAAAAGAATTGAGAAAAATTTGTTCATTTATTTAATATTTTAAATTTATGTTGCCCAAAATAATCAAACCATCTGTAACAAGAAATCAAACCATGTGTTCTTTTACATTTATCAATAGTTTGAAATTTATTTTTTAAATCTCTTCAAAATATTTTTCCATCTTTATTTTTCTGAAAATTTTGTAGGTCAGATTTGCAAATTCGACCTACAAAATTTTTCTTGTCTTTTATTTTAATATACAATGTAATCTTAAATGAGTATATTATTTTTCCATATTATTTTTGATGAAAACCAAGTCTTTAGTATAAAGTTCATCCAAAAGTATATTACCGTCTCCATCTGACTCAACAATTCTTACCTGTCCATTTTCATAATATGTTCGTTTCTGTGCTATTGTAAGTTTGCCAAGCTTATCATAAGTATTTCTTTCTAGTAAATTACCTTGATCGTCTTCTATTAACTCTCTTCTGGCCTCAGATTTATTTGCTTTATTAAAGTCGTTTATTAATTTGTCAATTTTATCTTTGAGATCTTTTGTCCAACTTTTACCTTCGTTATTTGCCGAAAAAATCACAAATTTCTGCCCTTAAGTCATAGGCTGCATCATTTTTTACTCTATGCGCACCATTCAAACTTTGTAAGTCTTCTACACCTACTTTCCCATCAGTATCTTTAATTCCAAAAACTGAATGCTCATATATTACAGTTTTTTTAAGATCATTTTGAGAAACATCTGATGAGTTTTGACTGCTTTGACTGTTTGTACTATAAGAAGCATTTAATCCTAATTTGTCTACCATAATTACCTCCGTCTTGTTTTTATACTCACGAGGAATATAACGACATTTTTTTTTAACATTAGATAAAAAATAAAAAATGTTACAAAAAGTTACATTTGAATATCAGTTTTATTTTTTGTTATTTCCAATATGACAATAATTATTTGATAAAATAGGTTCTAATCTGACAATAGAGGGGAACTGAAAATAACTACCCTACTGAATATGATGCAAATACTTTAACTTAGACTTTTAAATTTGAAAGTTAAATATTTTTCTAAATTTTGCATATGTTGAAAATTGTTAGTTCACATTTTTGATCTATAATTTGGGTATGAAAAAATATTTTTTAGAAGAAAAAAATGTATATTATAATTCTCCAAATGTAGATATAGTAAATAATACATTGGAATTTATTACTGAACCAAATACTGATTTATGGCAAAATACCTACTACGGTTTTCAACATGACAATGCTCCGTTTGTTCAAATAAACATTTGTGAAAAATATTTTTCTTTCACTACTAAAGTTAAATATTTTTCTAAAAGAAGATTTGATCAAGCAGGGATTATTTTGTATTTAGATAGCCAAAACTGGCTTAAGGCTTCGGTTGAATATGAAAATAAAGATATTTCAAGACTTGGAAGTGTCGTAACTAACAACGGTTTTTCAGACTGGGCGACAGTTGATATTTCATCTGATATTAAAGAAATGTACTACAGATTAAGTAGAAGAGAAAACGATTTTTGCATTGAAAATAGCTTAGATGGAGTAAATTTCAAGCAAATGCGTATTTGTCACTTGGACAAAGCAAATGATGAAATAAGTGTTGGAGTATACGCTTGTAGCCCTGAGAATTCATCATTTAAAGCAGTATTTAGTGATATGCTTATATCTGACTGCACTTGGATGGAACATAAATAGAATATTAATATTTTTCAAAAAGGAGATATTATGGGTACCGAACAAAACAAAAGCGTGATGAAAAAATTTGAGAAAATGATTAATACCATGGATATTAATTTAGCTAATGAATTGATTAGTTTCGAAGCAAGATTCACTACGCCGATTTCGCCTGTTCCTCTTGTTGGGGGTGAAGGTTATTTATCCGTTGTAAAATTTATGCGTTCAGGATTTTCTAACGTCCAATGGAAAATTGAAGAAATGGTCGCAGAAAATAACATTGTTGCTATTAACTGGACGTGTAGCGGAACTCATGACGGCGAATTTTTAGGAATTAAACCAACAGGTAAAACCTTCAGTGCTCGTGTTATGAATTTCTATTATTTTGACGATAACGGAAAAATTATTAATGATATTGCTGCAGAAGGCATGATTGCTATTTTGAAAGCAATCGGAGCTTGCACTTAGTAAGATTTTTCTAAAAATTTAATACTTCTCCATCATTAGGTATCAAGAAATTTTTAATTGATTCTTTTTTTACAAATTCTTTTAAATCATTTCTTGTAATAGTTTGATGGCTTACCGTATCCATATGACTTGCAATAATCGTTGAGCCAGGTGCATTTTTCATTACTTCTCTCAAATCGTCAATATTCATAATCAACCTTTCGCCATTTAAAACAGTTGCAGCACAAGCGTTTACAATTATTATGTCGGGATTATATTTGTCTAATGCATCTTTAATTTCCTGACACCAAATTGTATCTCCTGCTACATACAAGGTTTTTTCACTACCTGATTTGAATATTATTCCCATTGCATCATAAGGCATACCTATAGAAATACATAATGGTTTTACTATTTCTCTTTTCCCATGTTGCGTATCAGTTTTATATAACATTATATTTTCATATGATGTTCCATTTTTATTTAAAACTTCTACATTTGTAAATCCTTTTTTATTTAAATAAACTTGATCAATTTGAGATTGAACAAAAATCTTTATATCTTTTTTTAAACTTTTCTCAGCGAATTCGTCCCAATGATCAGGGTGAATATGGGTTACTATAACTGCATCAACATCTATTATTTTTTCTATATCAAAAGGGAGCTCTACTCTAGGCTGACGAACTTCAGAATTTACTGCAGTTTCAAAACCAGGCATATAATTTTTCGGCATTAACCAAGGATCTATTAAAAATTTTTTGCTCATATATTCTACTATAACTGTTGCATTTCTTACTTGTGTTATTTTCATTATTTTTTCCCCTTTGTATTTTTATATTCATTGATTGTATTTTAATATTTTCGTTTTGACAAGAATTTACTTTTTTGTATAATACTTACTAAAAAGTAAATAAGGGAATAAATATTTTGACTAAACAAAGAAAAGATAAATATCAATGTCCTCTTGAAGTGACTATGGAAATAATCGGAGGGAAGTATAAGGGGGTTATAATTGGTCATCTTATTGGCAAAACATTAAGATATAACGAACTTCAAAAATTAATTTGTCATGCAACCCCTAAAATGCTCATACAACAATTAAAAGAACTTGAAGCTGATGGAATAATAAAAAGAAAGCTTTATCCAGTAGTCCCTCCAAAAACAGAATATTCATTAACTGAAAGAGGAAAAACTCTAATTAATGCAATTATTGAATTAAATAAATGGGGAATCAATTATCTTGCAGAAGAAAATATCCCTTGTGCATATAATGGTAACATCGACTAGCATATTAAAAAGTTAATATATGCTTTTTAGGCATAATTTATTATTAAATATAAGCATTTGCTATTTTACAAATAGTTGTAAATAATTAAAAAATAAAAATTCAAAAATTAAGAATTTATGTATTTTGTATCAATGAAAAGGAATAAATTATGAATGAATTAAGAATTGATATGAATAAATTAAGCGATGAACAAAAAGAATTTTATAAAACTGAAATTCAAAATGTATGGAAATTAAATCATACAATGCCTTTTACAGATGAATATAATAAACTTTTGAATATTTTAATTCCAAATAAAGGAGATAATGTTGATATAAGGACACCAATAACAGGTGTAAATTTAAGCAAGGTAAAAATTGGGAACAACGTTGTTGTAATGAACGGCTCATTAATGATGGCTTCAGGGGGAATTACCATTGAAGATAATACGATGCTTGCAGCCAACGTTCAATTAATTTCAAATAATCATGATTTAGATGAACGTGCAATAATAACATGCTTACCTATTCATATTAAAAAAAATTGTTGGATTGGTGCAGGAGCAACAATTTTAAGAGGGGTAACAATTGGTGAAAATTCTGTTGTAGGAGCAGGTTCAGTTGTAACTAAAGATGTGCCCGATAATGTTATTGTTGCAGGAAATCCAGCAAAAATTATAAAAAATATATAGAAGCATATTTTATTTTTTTGATTAACAATAAAACGAATGAGTATAAACAATAATAATTTACATCAAATCAAATACTCATTATTACTGGTTCATTTATTGTACTAACCTGAACACTGAAAATTGTTCTCCAAATATTAATGATATAGGAGAAATTGCGATAAAATTAAGTAGATTGTCATCCAGTATATCAGATATATTTAATATGGCAGAAGATACAAAAGAAAGAATTATAAATTTTGTCGCACATAATCCTAAGCATTTAAATAAATAATATACCATTAAAAGAAAATATAGATATTGTTAAAATAATTACACAGACTGACAAAAAGGCTATTAAGTATACTGGTATAAAACAAATTTGGATTCATTATTGATATTGATTAAATAAATATACAAGAAGCATAATATTATGCTAATACAAATTCAAATTACAGATAAAGATTTACCTTTTTATAAGAAATTTTGTTTAACAAAAACAGAAGTGAAAAAAATGATATGAAAAATCGTTTAACGTAAAAACTATTTACTTTTAATTAAGTCTTTTTTCCAAACAATATAAAAATATATCGCTAAAATGAAATAAACAAACCACATTAAAACTGTTGAATAAGCCTTAGTTCCTTGAAGAACTATATTCAACCACATTAATAAAGATAGGCCGTTCACAATAATCCACAATAACCACTGTTCTATAGAACGTCTCACAGTTAAATACATACCTAATATCGATAAAAACGTTGTTATTCCGTCAATTATTGGATTACTGTCATGAAAATATTTTAAAACCAAAATAGTAATTAAACTACCTAAAAAACCAATACCAGCAAGTATTATTCGTTCTTTCCTATCAAGTTTTATTTTCACAATTTCCTTCGTGTCATCCCTTAAATGCTTTTTCCATCTGAAAATCCCAAGGACTTGCATTGGAATGTAATAACAAAGATACAAAAGCATATTTCCCCATAAAGAATTGGTATAAGATAAATAAATATAACACCAAGAACCTAATAGGCCGAAAAAGTAACAGGAAATTTTCCCTTTTCCTGCAATTACGGTATACAAAATTCCGCAAATCGCCGAAGTTACAGCAATAATATTATCTTTTAAAATAAGTGCATTAATACAAATGAAGACAAAAACTATCAACAAACCCAATAATTCATAGTCTTTCCAACCTTGTAATTCTTTTTTTATAAATTCTGCAAATTTCATTATCAGCATTGTATAATGAACTTAGATGAAAGTACAGACGATATATAATAGCAAAATATTAAAAAAAGGTTTGGAATTTGCAGCAGATAACAGTTCATTATTCGTTGCTTCAGCTTCACTTGCACTGTCAACAGTAGCAAGACCTATTGCCATTATGGCAACGCCAAAAACAGATTTAGAAAATAAAAAATATGCCTGTGCCAAATCAATAGCTTCAAGTGCAGCAGGTTATCTTATTATGCTTGCAGTGTCATCTCCTGTTGCAAAAGCAATCAAGAATATTGATAAAAAACCACAAGATTATCTTAAAAAACAAACTATTGAAAATTTAAAAAACAGTAACAAAACATTGAGAGCTTCATCTCGTTATAAGTTTGCAACACAACTGTTTAAACTCGGAGTAGGTTTTTTAATCGCAGCACCAAAATCTATTTTAACTTGTGCATTAATACCTCCTTTTATGGCTAAATTGTTTAATAAAAAGGAATCCTCAAAAAAATCTAAAAATAATATTAATTTCACAGGTTCATACAAACCAAAATACAACAATTTGTCAAAATATATTGGCAAAATTATTGATACAAAAAAAGTTCAAAATCTAGCTGAAAAATATCACAAAACTAATTTTGAACAACATCTGATTTCCTTAACTGACGTATTTACTACTGCTGTTTTTATGCAACAAACTGCAAAAAGTGAAAAAATTAAACAAGAAAGGAAAAAAGCACTAATACTTAATGCCGGAATATCTACAGGTCTTTGCATTGGTGGAACCTACGCTATAAATGGAATGATAGAAAAACCTGCACAAAATTTCATTAAAAAATTTGCTGAAATAAATAAAAATTCTCCTAAACTGGATAAATATATTGAAGGAATAAAAATTGCAAGACCTGCACTTATAATGGGAGGAATTTATTATATAATTATTCCTTTAATTTCAACATTTTTAGCTGATAAATTTGATAATTCAAAAAACAATAGCTAAGTTTATTTGAAAGGTATTTTTTTTGTAGAATCTATAGTTTTTTGCAACTTATTCACAAAATTTTTGTTATTTATGCTCCCGGGACGTTTTATCAATGTCCAACATTCAGCACCACTCAATTTTTTACCATACAAACCTTTGTCATCAATTCTAAAATTCAAATAGGCTTCTGCATATTTTAATTGTTCATTAGCTGAAAGATTTTTGTACTCATTGAATGTAATATTCTTTTTCAGTCCACAATCATCACCGTATTTTTTGTAAGCAAATTTAACTGCATTTTTAAGAGCACTCTCATCCATTTGTATAAGCCCAACATTTATCCCGTTAGTTGCCTTCGGATTAAATCCTGATTCCTTAAATATGATAGCTGCCAAATCCTCTGTAGTACAACCTAACTTGGAAGATAATTTATCTAACTCATTGAAAAATGACTGAGAAAGCCCGGGAACAACTTTAGACCAAGCAATATACAAATCTTCAGCAGTTTTAGACTGATTTGCAGAATCATTTGGAATACTGGCACTAAAACTAAATATACTCTCTCTTGTTTTTTTATCAATAAATCCAAAATCTGATATAGAAGGAGGAGTAGGAGTATATTTTAAAGGTGGATGCCAGTTTACTTTATTATCATCACTCATAATAACTTTAGTATTCCCTATTTTATAATTATTTTCTCACAATTATGATTAGCAATTAATTTTTTTCCCTAATTCTTTTACCATTTTTATGTCTTCATCAGGAGCTTTACCAACAGTAGTTAGATAATTACCTACCATAATTCCTTCAACACAAGAATTAAGAGCCAACCTTTGATTTTTTTCAGAAAGTCTCATTCTTCCTCCACAAAAACGTAAAATAGAATCGGGATTTGCTATTTTGAATATCGCAAGAGTTCTTAAGACATTTTCTTCATCAATCTTATCAATATATCCCTCAAAAGGAGTCTGTTTAATTGGCATTAATATATTGATAGGAATTGAATCAGGATGAATTACAGCTAATTCAAGAGCCATCTCAACTCTTTGTTCAACACTTTCTCCCATACCTAAAATTACACCACAGCATAATTCCATACCATATTTTTTTACCAATTTACAAGTATTCAATCTATCATCCCAACTGTGTGTTGTACAAACTTCCGGATAGTAGGATCTTGATGTATTTATGTTATGATGGAACCTTTTTAAGCCTGATTCTGCAAGAATTTTTGCCTGTTCTTCATTCAATATCCCTATAGAAGCACAACTTTTCAAACCATCAATTTTGTTTACTTCTTTTATCATCTCAACTATTTTGTCAAAATCACTTTCATCAGGTGTCTTTCCTGATGTAACAACTGCAAATCTTGATGCATGGTGGGATTTTGCTTCCAGTGCGATTTCTCTGACCCTTTCAAGTTCTACAAGAGGGTAGGATTCAATATTAGTACAATAATGTGAACTTTGAGCACAATATTTACAATTTTGAGAACACTTACCATTTCTTGCATTTATCAATGAACAAAATTCTACTTCATTTTTTACATATTTAGATGATATAGCCAAAAGCTCATCCAAATCCTTATTATACAATTCCAATAATTTTTGTTTATCCATAATTTTCTCCGACTTTCATGGTATACCGTTAATTGACTAAAGTCAAATGATATGCTAAAATTCCAGAAAAAAAAGGAGTGAAAAATGTTTTGTCCAAATTGTGGTAAACAAATTAAAGATAACGACAATTTTTGCAGATATTGCGGTTTTGACCTCAGAAATGATGAAATTAACACCAATGAAAATGAACATCCTATATATGAACAAGTAATTGACTATTCAAAAAATTATGAAAAAGTTGAAAAAGAACCTGAAAAGGAAGTTCATTTTGAAAAATCAGGTGAAGAATTTGTATTGTATGACGTAAAAAAACACTGGATGTCTATTTTTTGGACAATTTTCCTTACTCCTGTATTTTTCATATATTTTTGGAACGTGTTTTTAAACACTCACAGCTTTTTAAGTTGGATAATCGCATTAGGGCTGCTTGCTGCGATAGTATACCCTGCAATGAGATATAATTCTGACAAAATTATTATAACAAATCATTTTGCTCACGTTAAAATAGGGATTATTAACCCTGTAGAAATAGATATTCCTCTTGATAAATTACAAAAACTTGAGGTTTCACAAACATCTTTTGGCAGAATGCTTGACTATGGACTAGTATCTTTAATATCTAATTCTGAAAGATACGATTATGGATACGTTAAATACCCTGAGGATTTACAATATATAATTGATAATCCTTTAGAATTTGTACAGGAATCCTTATCTGAAGATGAAAAAGATTTTTCTAAAGCATAATTGCATTCATCAAATATCCGACAAGCATGAAAGATATAAACAAATAACAAACAAACATCGCAAGTATCTTCCAACTTAATGCCTTGTGCAACATAATTAGTTCAGGTAAAGATATTGCTGTAATACTCATTAACATTACTACAGTAGTACCTACAGGAACTCCTTTCATAAGTAATACCTGTACTATAGGAAGAACACTGTTATGATTTGCATAAATAGGAATTCCTGCAAATGCCGCTACTACGACAGCAAAAGGATTTTCTGCCCCTAAAAATTTCACAAAAAACTCCTGCGGAATGTATCCATGCATTAATGCTCCGACAATTAGCCCTATTAATACATAAGGTGCAATTTCTTTAACTGTATTAAAGGCATAATCATTCGCATAATGGATTAAAGATTTAACCTTTTCTTTTATTCCATGATTGTGACAATGGCAACAACTACATGAATTATCGTTATGAATAATATATTTTTCCAGTTTGAATTTATCACATAAATATCCGCCCAAAACAGCTATAAGAGCCCCTGCAAGAACATATACCAATGCAGCTTGCCACCCAGCTTGTGGAGTTATTAAAAGTAATACTGCTGCAACTTCACTTATTAATGGAGATGAAATTAAAAAAGCCATAGTCATCCCGAAAGGAATACCTGCAGCTACAAAAGCTATAAACATTGGAATTGAAGAACATGAACAAAATGGAGTAACAACCCCTAAAATTACCGCCAATATATACCCAAACCAAGAATTTCTTCCTGATAAATATGATTTAATTTTTTCAGGCGCCAACTGAGCTCTGAATAAAGAGACTACAAATAACATTACATAAATCAGCAAAAATATTTTTATACTGTCTTCAATAAAAAAACTTACACTTGTTCCAAGACGAGTGGACAGGTCAAGACCCATTTTTGCTGTTAAAAAATCTGCAAATATTTTTAAAAATTCAAACATAATATCACCTCTCATAAGCTTATTTATTGTGGCAAGCAACGCAATCATTATGCAAAAAATCCATTACTTCCTTGATTTTTGCACAATTTGGTCTATAAATAAGCATTTTACCTTGCTTAGTCTTTGACACCAGACCTGCTTGCGTCAATAATGAAAGATGAAAAGATAGAGTATTTCTTGGAATTTTTAATTTTTCTGCTATTTCACAAGGACATATTCCACTCAAGCTGTGTTCAACAAGAATCTTGTACACCTGCAATCTGTTTTCCTGAGCCAATGCTGTGAAGATTTTTACTGCTTCAGACGATTCCATAGAAATTTCTCCTTTTTATCAATTCCATTATACTAGAATTATAGAATTGTTTTAGAAAAATTTCAACCCTTTTGTAAAAAATCAATACAAATTTTTACAAATAAATCAAATCCACACCAAAACGACAATTAATTAATGTTTTCAAATTTAAGTTTATTACTATATAAATTATCAATCAATTTTGCAATATCTTCTTTTTCTTTTTTATCAATAAGTTTGATATTGTCATAACTTCTAGTCGGCATAGATGGTTTTAGCGGTTCTACAGGTTTATAATTAATATTTTTATTATTTATCCAACTTGAGACCTTACCTGTTGTAGGATCGATTTTTTTGATTATGCTAATTGTTTTTCCGTCACGCTTAAAAATTGATATCGTAACTATCTTCCCTGTTTCAAGGTCATATTCTTGTATAGATGAAATTTTATCTTCATCTTTAATATTGTAATTTATTGTGCGTAACTTTTTACCTGTTTGCACATCATATTCATCTATTGATTTATACAAAACATAATTTATTGTTCTGATTTTTCTGCCGGTTTTTCTGTCAAATTCGTCAATTGAACGGATTTTTTTATCATTAAAGTAGTCATAATGCGTAGTTTTTAATCTTGAATTTGTTTCAATATCAAATTCAATAATCCTGTCAACAGAAACACCATTTTTACGATAAATAATTTCTTCCCTAGTTTTTGGATGCTGAACAGAGGAAAAGGATTTGAAATGTAAGTTAGTGACATTATCTTGCCCTTTTATAGGTAGAGCTTCTTGTATCGCAGTGAATAACTTCATTTTTAATTTCTCCTAAATATATAATACATGATAAAATAATTTTTGCTATTTTATGTAAAGTATTATACATAATTTAAGACCAAAGAATAAATTAGCCTACTTGGTAACTTTATATTAATATATTAACTCCTTTTTTGTAAAAGTTTCAAGAAAGTTTTATAATCAGTTCCCCAACTTGCCATAGCATTAAGCACACTAGCCAAACTATAACCGACATCAGTCAAGGTATACTCTACTCGCGGAGGCACTTGCGGATATACTTTTCTTATAATTAACCCATCATCCTCCATAGCTCGTAAATTTGTTGTCAAAACTTTTTGAGAGATTCCGCTGCAAACTTTTTTTAATTCACCAAAACGCTTTGTACCATTAAGCAAGTCCCTAATAATAAGTATTTTCCACTTTTCACCGATCAACTTTAAAGTTGTCTCAACCGGACATTTTGGAAGGTCTTTTAACTCCATGAAAACTCCTATAGTATCTTTTAGTAATTAAGGTTTCTAAAATATACTATAAAAATTATTCCTTAATGTCAAGCCATTAACTGCTACACTATTTTATAAATAAGGTAGTAAACTATAGAGGAAATTATCATACAAGCAGGTATAGTTAATACCCAAGCAATAACGATATTTCCAACTATACGCCACTTAACGGCATGGGCATGAAAAGTTGAACCTACACCCATAATAGCTGTTGAAATTACGTGTGTTGTACTTAAAGGAATACCAAAATGAGAAGCAGTCAAAATTAATCCTGCAGCAGATGTCTCAGCTGCAAAACCATGAATTGGTTTTAACTTAATAATTTTATGTCCCATTGTTTTAATGATTTTCCAACCACCATTCATTGTCCCTGCTGCCATAGTAATTGCACAAGCCAAAATTACGTAAATAGGGATTTCAAACTCTCCGGACGGTCCTTTATGCAACACACCTCCTGCAAGAAGTGCAAGAGTAATTATACCCATTGTTTTTTGAGCATCATTTGAACCGTGGCTGAGAGCCATAAGCCCTGAGGATATCAACTGAAGTTTTCTAAATTGTTTATTAACAGTCTGAGGAGTTTCTCTCAATACAAGTATAATCCAAGCTATTAAAAGCATTAAAGAAAAACCTACACAAAAACCTAAAACAGGAGAAGTAAACATTGGAATAATTACTTTATCCAATAAAGTTGTTACATGAACTGCATCTACACCTGCTTTCACAATAGTTGCCCCCAAAAGGCCTCCAATCAAAGCGTGTGAAGAACTTGACGGCAAACCTAACCACCAAGTGAAAAGATTCCAAATAACTGCTGCTAACAATGCACAGAAAATAACTGTCAATGTAATCATATCTGCATTAACAATTCCTGAACCGATTGTTTTTGCAACGTGTGTTCCTGTCAAAGCACCTACAAATTCTAAACTTGCACCAAATAATACTGCTTGTTTAGGGGATAAAACTTTAGTAGATACAACAGTTGCAATAGCATTTGCACAATCATGGAATCCGTTTATAAATTCAAAAGCCAGTGCTACAACTATTACAGCTATTAAAAGTAAAATTGTTATTATCATAATTCTATAATTCCTAAGACTGTTTTAAAACAACGTTCAAAATTGTATCTGAAACAAAGAAACAAGCATCAAAAGCATTTTCTATTTCTTTATACATATCTCGAAGTTTTATAACATCAAGAGCTTCATACTTACCTGAGAACAAATTTCCCATAGCTCTTCTGTGGATTTCATCACCGTGAGATTCAATTTCTTTCATCTCAATGTTCAATTCTGTAATTTCTTCAACATCTGAAACTTTTTTGAACTGTTTTGTGATCTCTCCCAACTTTTCGGTAGCTTGTACCAAAGTTAAAGCCTGCTCTTTCATTTCATCAGTGTAGTTATTTAATCTGTACACTTCCAAATTTAGACAGGCTTTTACAATTTTTTTTGTTATTTTATTAAGCTGAACAGCAATTGTTTGAATATCTTCACGCTCAATTGGGGTGATAAAACTTTTGTTTAACTGCTTAAGACAAGCTTTATAAGAAAGTTTACCTTTCTTTTTATATTTCAAAGCTTTTTCTTTATACTCATCATTCAAATGATTATGCATTATTTCATCATATAATCTTGCAGTTTTCTGACAGATTTCCGCGCTATCTTGAAAATAAGTAAAAAACATTTTATCTTCAGGCGGCATAATATAAGACATTAAGTTAAATTTTGGCATGGTAATCTCCTTTTTTATTGCCATTCGAGTCTTTCAAAAAGACTTAATTGTTGACTGCATTAATTCTGCATTTGTCCACACACGCCAAGCATACTCAAAAAATAGTCGTTTGAAAAGGGTATCGTTACAATTTTTAATTAACTTTTACAACTGTTTTTTAATTTTCCATATATGGTTCAGCATGAATAGATACCGTACTTTTACCGAGATTCTGTTCAATTTGAGCTTCTATGTTATCGCATATCTTGTGACAGTCGTCAATTGTCATATTTTTAGGGAAAAGTAATGTCATATCAATCTGTTTTTCAGGTCCGGCATTACGTCCTTTCAAGGATTTATAGCCAATAACACCTTCCTCATTATGCTTTGCTATTATTTGTTCAATTGCGACTATGTCCTCTTGGGGCAATGAGCCGTCAAGCAAATTGTTCATTGTCTCTTTGGAAATTGAAAAACCTGCCTTAAAAATAAATAAAGCAACAAAAATAGCTATTAAAGGGTCAAGAATTTGTATACCTGTAATTTTTATCAAAAGCAGCCCTAACATAACCCCTAATGAGGAGTAAATATCTGTTCTTAAATGTTCTCCATCTGCAAAAAGAGATATTGAATTAGATTTTTTTGCAACATGGAAAAGGAAACTGCTGACAAAAAAGTTTGCAACGGATGCAAACAACATAACATATATACCCAAACTTGTTTCTATTTCTAAATTATCAATAAAAACAAGTTTTTTTACTGATTCATAGATTATATAAATTGCAGCAAGAATAATCAGACCACCTTCAATAAATCCGGACATATCTTCATACTTTCCATGGCCAAAAGGATGTGACTTATCTGCCGGTTCTGAAGAACGCATAACCGCGAAAAACGTTAATACTGATGCCAAAAAGTCACTAAAAGAATGTACCGCTTCCGATATAATACTGATACTTCCTGAAATTATACCTGCTGTAAATTTCAAAATTATTATAATCGCATTTGAGGTTATAGATAGACCCGCTGCTAGTTTTTTTTCTGCTACAATATTCATTTTCTTAAACACTTTAACATATCCTTAGTCTTTTTATCAACTCTTAAAGATTCACAAATTTTTTGTATACTCTTATTATAGGTCCAACAATCCAGATTAGACTTTTTTAAATAATCAAGAGTTTTTTTAGGGAATTTTATATAGCAAATAGAAAGCGCCCAAGCTACGGCCATTTTTGCATAATATCTGTCATCTTTAAATTTGTCTATAATCAACAATACTCTGTCTATATAGACTTCATTTATAAAATATCCTAACAACATTACAAAACCGAACCTTATATCATATTCTTTTTCTGATTGGAAATAAGGTTGTAAAAAATTCCAAACCAAATCCTGATTTTTATTTACAAATTTCAAACCTGTACAAAAACTGTCACATACTGCCCAATTATCTATCTTAGGAACAAAATTTTTTATATAGCCTAAAATTTCTTCAGGATCTTTTTTTACAAGTCCAATCACCATACCTTGGAGCATAATTTCTTCCATATACTCAAAATCCGTCTGTTCCAAAAACGTCTGCCAGTAACCTTCATTATAAATTTCTTTCGAAATTTTGCGTAATATCGGTAACCTTACTCCAAGGACATTATTAATATTTGGAATTAATGCAGATGAAAATTTTCTAAAATCATCTTCTGATTTTTGTAAAAGAATTTGTTTTATATTCAAAATATTACACCTTTTTCAACAATACAACAGCGTGTGCTTCAACAGCTAATTCTTGTCCCACGGCATCCATTTTTTCATTTGTTTTTGCTTTTATAGATATTCTTTCCGGCTCAATAGCAAGAATTTTACATAAAACTTCTTTCATTTTAGGGATATATGGCATCATTTTAGGCTTTTGAGCAATAATATTGCTGTCCAAATTTTCTATCATATATTTTTTTTCTTTAATCAAAGCATACACATCTTCCAAAAGCTTTGTACTATCAGCATCTTTGTACAATTCATCAGTATCCGGAAAAAGAGTTCCTATATCAGACAAAGCAAGAGCTCCTAACAAAGCATCAATAATTGCGTGAATTAATACATCAGCATCTGAATGCCCAAACAAACCTTTTTCATGAGTAATCTTGACACCACCGATTATTAAATCTCTACCTTCAATTAATTTATGAATATCGTATCCTAAGCCTATTCTGTACATAAAATGCACCCCCTAAAATCATTATACACAAACAATTTTAATATTTATATATGATTACAGAATTAAATTAATATAGTAACCTTAAATTGAAAGGTGGTTTATATGTTATTTGCAAAAGCTCTTGAATTTATATATGACAATATTTTTCTAAATATATTAATTTTAATACTATTCATTTATTTCTGTGTGACTACTTATAAAAAATCCGTAAAATCAAGAAAATATTACAGATGTCCTCAATGTGGGGAAAGTTTTCGCTCAGAACATATGGAATCTAAACTCTGCAAAGTTTGTGGAGCTGAACTTGAAGAAATAAAAGATGAAAACGTAAATGACAAAGCTGTATAGGAGAAAATTATGATTAATCGTGAAGACTTGCTTTCAGGAACACGTCCTGAGGTTGGCAGCAGAATCCTTGTAACAGAAAAAGAAAATTTCCAAGGCTATGAAATAATGGATTATAAAGGCATGGTCTGGGGAATTTCAATGCGTTCCAAAGATTTAGTACAAGATATGTTTATGGGACTAAAACAATTTGTCGGAGGAGAATTATCCTCTTACACAGAACTATCAGACGAATCAAGACAGAAAGCTCTTGATAGACTGCTAAGTTCTGCAAAAAGAATTGGAGCAAATGCTATTATAAACTTCCGTTTTGAAATTTCATCCTCTCCATATTCAGGAAATTCTGAAGTTGTAGCATACGGAAACGCTGTTGTAATAAGACCAATAAAACACTATGTTCCTACAGGCGGCTTAGGAAATATACTAGCTGAATTTGTTGATGCATATATTGGACAAAAACAAGAAGGATTTATCCCTGAAAAAACATATACAGAATCTCCTGATGGAGAAGTCCTTGAAAGTAACGGGTATAAATTTGTTGTATGTCCTAACTGTAAAACAAAATATAAAATCGACACAGATGAAAACGGAAATCCTAAAATCCGCGGACTTGAAGATGTTGATAATGCAGAACCGGGAATGCAAATTTATTGCTTGAAATGCGGAACTAAATTTACTATTCCAAAAGTCTAATTACAAAATTTGTCTATTGCTTTGACAAAACCATTATTATCAACAGTATCAGTTATAAAATCGGCACATTCCTTCAATTCGGGTGTGCCGTTTCCCATTGCAACCTTTATTCCACCTGCTTTTAACAATTCTATATCATTATTTTGATCCCCAATTGTCAAAACTTCGTTTTTATCTATTCCCCACTTTTTGCACAAGTACTCAACAGCACAAGATTTACGGGCATCTTTATTTGAAACTTCACAAAAATAAGGAGTTGATTTAACGATGTACAAATCAGGATATTTTTTGCTTAAAAATTCAACCCAACCTGTTACAGTATCAGCATCGCCATATTTAATCGCTAAAATTTTATTTACATTTTTGATTTCTAAATCTTCAAAAGGACATACCTCATATTCTATATATCGGGCATCTGTATATTTTTTTATAGTGTCGTTATCTTTTTCTACATATAAAATATCATCCATATAAAGATTTATATGAATATCATTATCCTTTGCCCATTTAATAATTTCTTTTGCTCTTGAAATATCTAAATCTTTTTTATAATATACTTCACCGTTTTCACAATTTTCTTTAATCATTCCACCCTGATAAGAAACAATAGGAG
>CALVHB010000036.1 GCA_944327275.1 Candidatus Gastranaerophilales bacterium
TGGTGACCAAGAGTGAGGAAAACACCCGTTCCCATCCCGAACACGGTCGTAAAGACTCACATCGGTGAAAATACTTGGCGGGCCACCGCCTGGGAAGATAACTCGTTGCCAGCGCCTATTTTTAAAAGCCTTTAACTTTCAGTTAAGGGCTTTTGTTTTTTTTGATTTTGTGTATAATTATTCTATGAAGAAGTTTGAAAGAAGAATTATTAGTTTTGCACTTACTTTTGCGTTGATTGCTACGGGTGTTTTTTATTTTGGGTTAAATTATGTTCCTAGAAGTTTGTATGAAACACAAGTAATGGAGCCTGATAGACAAGAGGCTTATTATGTTGAAAATTGGTGTTCTCCTGATTTCGGACGTAAAGAGGCTGTTTTGTGGGATTTGACAAGAGTTGATTGCCTTTCAAAAGATTATGCTATTGAATTTGATTTTGCAAAAAAATGGGCTGAAAGTGTTGGACAAGCATTGTATTACTCAAAAATGACAGGTAAGATGCCAGCTGTTGTTCTAATATTGACCAATTGGTCTGATATGAGATATGTTAAAAGGGTTGAGAGAATTAACAATGGTATAAAGATTTTTTTAATCAAAGCTTTTTAATTTTTAGAACTTGACTAACAAAAAAAAATAATTATAAAAGAAGTATGTTTATTATGGAGTTATTAAAATTTAACAAAGTTTGTGAGCATACAAAAGTCCCTTTTGATGTTGATTTTGCATATTGTCCTGATTGTGGAGAATTAATTGAAAATCAATGGTTTCTAGTTCGCTGTAATTGTTGCGGTGTTAAATTGAAAGGTTTTGTTAAAAATGGAAAAATTCTACCTGAAAGAAATTTCTGTCATAATTGTGGTGGAAAAGAGTTTTTTGTAGAACGAATAAATAAAATTAACTTTATAGATATTAGTTATGCAGTCCTTGTAAAATCAGTTGTCAGACATGATTTTACTAGTTATACTCAAAGTTGGGTAGATACTGATTTTAGAAAAAACAACTACAAACAGCAATTGCTGCAACAATTCCTATAATGTCTGCAAGTAAGCCTACAATCAATGCATATCTTAATTTTGAAATCCCAACTGATCCAAAATATACTGCAAGAACATAAAAAGTAGTTTCACTTGACCCAACCATTATTGCAGATAATTTTGTTGCATAGCTTTCAGGTCCCAGATTATGGGCTATGTCTGAGAATATTCCAAGAGCTGCTGATCCTGAAAGTGATCTTACAATCATTATTGGAATTGTATCTGTAGGGATGTTGAAGTGATTGAGTATAGGAGATAAGTAAGTTCCTATGTATTCAATAATTCCAGAAGCTCTGAACATTGATATTGCTACTATTATCGCTACTAAGTAGGGGATAATATTTACTGCAACTTTAAATCCGTCTTTTGCTCCATCCGTAAAAGCTTCATAAAGAGGAACTTTTTTTACTAGTCCTAAAGTTAAAATTAATATTAAAATAGCTGGTAGAGCCCAAATAGATATAAGATTCATTATGTATTGCAGCATTATTCGTTATCTCCGTTATCACTTTTTTGAGGAGCCCAAAAACGCTGAAAAATCTTTGCAAGGGCTATTGCACTTATAAAAGCTATTGTTGTTACAATGAGTGTCGGTGCTATAATTTCAGTTGGATTTTTGTAGCCTATTCCAACTAGTACTGCAATTACGGTTGCGGGAATCAGCTGAAAGCCTGCTGTGTTCATTGCTAGAAGCATACACATAGCGTTAGAGGCTGATGATTTATCTGTGTTTAATTTCTGAAGTTCTTCCATAGCTTTTATTCCCATAGGTGTTGCAGCGTTTGTTAATCCAAATGCATTGGCAGAGAAATTCATCGCAATGTCACCTATTGAGGTTGAATCTCCCGGAATTTCATTAAATAGTTTTTTTGTTATTGGTTTTATAAGTTTTGCAATTATATTTATAAGTCCAGATTTTTCAGCAATTTTCATAATCCCAAGCCAGAACGCCATAATCCCAATAAGAGAAAAGGCAACTTTTACGGAAAGTTCTGCTCCTGTAAGGATTGAATTTACTACATCCTGAAGTCTTCCATTTATTGCTCCAGCTATAATGGATATAACAATTAAAAAATAAAATATATAGTTCATGTCATAATTAAAACATTAAAAGTTTTGACGGTCAATTTATTTACAGTTTTTAGTGTCTATGATGATGATGGTGGTGGTGATCATAGTGGTCGTGGTAATGATGGTATGGTGGGATGTAATAATAAGATGGGTATGCAGGGATTATTGGTAATGCTGGTAACATGTTCTTAGGATTTTCAGCATCAAAGTCATCCATTATTTCATTAAATTCATTTATGTTTATGCTCATTGGGTTTGAATCTTCTTCATTGTACATTTCAGAAGCGTTGTAGAATCTTTCTTTTGTTTGTTGAAGTTGATATACGTTATATTTCATAGGATTGTTTAAGTTCCAATTCAAAATATCTGTTTTTACAACTTCGTTTTCGGTAAGAAGTCCATCTCCATTACCGTTTGCATCTATTTCATTAAAAATATCTTCTCTTGATTTTAAAGTATTGCTATTTCTTGTATCTCCTACTAAAAAGCAGGTTGGAACTTTTAACTTTTGTGGAGCTACAGTTACTGTGTTATATTGAGGATAAATTGGAATTTGAGCTTCAGATTCAACAGATGGTGAAATTGATGCAAGAGCTATAGCTGCAGCACCCGCTGCATTTCTAATTTTATTTTTTGATGATGAATTTTTATTTGCATTGAAAGCAGGATTAGTTGCAGATGTTGAAATACTTGAAATTCTCATTTATACCCCCTTTTTTTAGACCATATTATTATATTAGTTTACTTAAATTAAAAAAGGTTGGTATATTAATTTATTGTTACAAAAAAATACTCACCTGATTTCTCAGATGAGTATTTTCTGTATCTATTTATAAATGATTATAAACAGCAAGAGCAAGCATTACAAGAACAACCTAAAGCTTCTTTAGCTTCTTCAAGTCTTACTTTGATACGTCCATCAACTGCAATACCTTCACCTGTTGTTTCAGATATTAATAATGGGTTAATATCTAATTCATCGATAAATTTGAAATCATTTACTAATTGAGATAATCTCAATAGAGTTTCTTGAATTTGATCGATTTGAGCAGGTTTTGTTCCTCTAGCACCTTCTAGTAATTTGTATGCTTTTACTGATTTAATCATTTCTTCAGCGTCAACATCTGTCAAAGGAGCAATTCTGAAAGTTACGTCTTTCATAACTTCTACGAATACACCACCAAGACCGAACATCATCATTGGACCGTATTGAGGATCTGTTGCGATACCACATACCATTTCACGGTTGCCTTTTACCATTTCTTGGATGATTACACCTTCAAGACCGTCTAACAATCCTTTTGCTTCAAGTCTTTCAAGTAGGCCTTTGTATTCTTTTCTTAATTGTTCTTCTGATTTAATGTTAACTACAACACCACCTACATCTGTTTTGTGAGATGTTGTTTTTGAAGTCATTTTCATTACTACTGGGTAGCCGATAGAGTTTCCAAGTGATACAACTTCTTCTTCATTAGTAGCAAGACCGTATTTGCATGCTCTGATGCCGTATGCTTGCAATACATCAATTGATTCTAAAGTTGTAAGTTGAGCTCTTCCTTCTGCTATAGAATTTTTAATAATTTTTTCTACTTTAGCTTTATCTACATCGTAGCAAGGAATTTTACCTTCTGGTCTTTCCATCCATAGTCTTTGTTGATTTAATCTGTTAAGACCATCTGCTGCTTCTTCTGCATACATAAAGAATGGCATATTTACATCCATATCTGATAGTTTTGAGAAGAATTCATTTTTTGTCATGAATACACCAATAACCGGTTTTTCTGGATGTTGTGCTTTAATTTCCATTAATGCTTGAGCAACATCAATATCTTTCAATCCTAAGAATGGAAGATAAATTGTGATAATCATATCAACGTTTTCATCAGCAATTACTGTTTCTAATGTTTGTTTGTAGTGTTCGATAGGAGCTGAAGCAATCATATCGATTGGGTTTTTTACAGATGCTGCTGATGGTAAGAAACTTCTTAATTTTTCTTTAGTTGCGTCAGAAATTTTAGCCATTTGCATACCGTATTCACATACAGCGTCTGTTGCCATAATTCCAGGACCGCCAGAGTTTGTTATGATTGCAACTCTATCTCCTTTTGGAATAGGGCAGTTAGCAAATACTTTTGCTGTAGCAAATAAGTTTTTCAAAGAAAATTCTCTGATTACACCTGATTGATGTAATAGAGCTGCTGCAGCTTTATCTGCACCTGCAAGTGATCCGGTGTGTGAAGATGCTGCTGAAGCACCAGCTGCTGAACGTCCTGATTTTAATGCTAAAATAGGTTTTTTCTTTGTAACTCTTGATGCTAATTTTCTGAAGTTTGCAGGATTTTGGATTGATTCCATGTAAAGAAGAATTTGTTCTACATCTTCATCATTTTCCCAGTATTCAATAGCAGTTTCTGCGTTAACGTCAGCTTGGTTACCGATTGAAATGAATTGAGCAAAACCAAGGTTCAAGTCTTTTAAGATGTTCAAAATACCGCCGCCTAATGCGCCTGATTGAGATACAAAACCAATGTTTCCTCTTTCTGGAAGACTTTCTGCAAAACATCCGTCCATTCTGATTTCAGGATTAGTGTTTACAACACCCAAACAGTTTGGACCTACACATCTCATGCCGTATTCTTTAATTTTTTCAACTAATTGTTTTTCAACTTCAGCACCTTCTGCTCCTGTTTCTTTGAAGCCTGCTGTGATGATACATAAGCCTTTAATACCTTTTTGGTGGCATTGATCAATTGTTGATAATACAAATTTTGCATTTACTACAATGATTGCAAGGTCTACTTCTCCAGGAACTTCCAAGATTGAAGTGTAAGCTTGTAATCCTTCAATAATTCCACCTTTTGGGTTTACAGGATAAATTTTTCCATTGAAGTTGTATTCTTGTAATCTTTTCATAATGTCGGAACCAATAGTGTGTTCTTTGGTTGATGCACCAATA
>CALVHB010000037.1 GCA_944327275.1 Candidatus Gastranaerophilales bacterium
CCAACAAACCACTACCGGAGCCGGTATTTTCTATAACCATTGTGCCTTTGTTTTTTATTAGGCCGGTACTGTCTACTAACAAGTCTCCTTGACTGTTACTTACGGTCAAAGTTCCGTTAGGGTTAGATATTAAACCTGTTACATTTACCCCTTTGGATCCGGAATTAGTGATTTTTATATCGCCGTTACCATAATTTTTGATTACACCAGCAACATTTGTTCCGCCATTTTTTCCATAAGAAGTAATAATAACACTACCTTTATCATTAGCAAAAGAATTTCCAGAAGCAACATTGTCAGCATTTACTAATTTATTAAACAATGCTTCTGCCTGTTTATTTGAAAGAATTTTAGTCGCATCCTTCACTCCAGCAAGCATTGTTGCATTATTTGAGATGTTTACATCGGCAGCGCTGATATTAATAAAATCTCTTGCCAAAACTTTACCATCGATGTTCACAGCAGCAGTACCAGGAACATTCAATCTTGATTCATAATCTTGAATCAAAGTAGGATTACTTAAATCACTTTTATATTTATCATAGGAATTTTGATCAGGAGTAAATACTGATAATGAACCAACATTAAGAACACCTGAAGAACCTACAACCATACCGTTTGGAGATACAAAAACAACATGCCCGTCATTAAATGCACCCTGACCATTTACTGCATTTACAATCCCTTGAATATCGATTGTATTATCGACCATGTTTACAAATGTAGATAAATCTTCACCTTGCAAATTGAAAATCAAATTTGCTATATCACCTTCACTCAGATTAAAATTTTCATACTTTCTAAAACCAATATCTCCGTTCTTTGCGGTAGGATCAATATTATAGACGCCATTATTCCCTTCTACACCTGATATATTGGTTGCGAGAACTTGTAGACAAAAAGATTGTTGCAAAAAGAAACAAAACGTCAATGCAGATGCAACAACTCGTTTTTTACAGCCTTTAACCTGAATCATTATCTATATTCCTTTCATATTTCCTAATCAGCTAATTATTATTATGAGATCGAGTTCCTTGATTTTATCAAGAGATAAAATCATTTTCCATTTTTTATTACAAATAATTAATAAATGTAAATAAAAAACGTACTTCAGAGCATGTTAAAGCCTGTAAAAAATTTTTATTGCTATTTTGTAAATAATTGTTAATACTAAACTGCACGTTTCATTATTGTTTTACTTAAAATCCAATAAAAAACGTAGTACACAAATACTAACGATAACATTTCAATTAAAGGAACAAACCCATAACCTTTGTTAAATAATATATACAAACCAATAGAAGGCAAGGAAGCTACTAACATTCTTGATAGTGTCAGGTATGGAAATATTAAACGTAAACCCGGTAAAACAATTATTATACTCAGCACAAAATACAAGAAATTTGCGCCTAAAGTTGCAATTCCAACCCCAATTAGGCCATATTTTGGGATCAGTAAAATATTTAAAACAACTCCTACAATACCTGATGTAAGTTTGATTATAAAATCTATGTATGTCTTATTCGCAAGATGATACTGTAATGTTGTGTAATCAGTTATAGCCATAAAAAATGTACCATACGCAAAATAAGGAATAAGCTTAAATGCTTCAAAGAATTTATCATTTGAAGAAAGTAATTGGACATAATCCGTAGAATACAATGAAATTACAGTAATCACAGGCAATGATACCAAAATATAATAACCTGTAAATCTTGATATTAAAGGTCTTATATCTATTTTTTCTTCATACATATTTATAATTCTTGGAATTGCAGCAACCGTAATTATAGAAAATATAGTCATCAACAATGGTAAAGTTAGACCATATGCAACACCGACTATACCAACTTCTGAAAAGCCATGGATACTGTTCATGATAAATTTATTGCTCTGATTAATAATCCAAGCACTCAAAGAAGTTGCCGCTATTGGAACTCCGTATTTCATTATTGGAAAAACAGAATCCCATTCAATTTTTTGAATTTTAAACCAAGATAGAATATTACTCTGATAAATCAACAACAAATCTATAAGAGAAATTGAAATTGCCATACCTAGAAGCAAAGCCATTGCTCCCAAGTGGAAAAACTTAACAAAAAATATTGATAATAAAATTGTTAAAAACTGATTTATTATTGTAGAAAGAGTAAACGACATAGACTTCAACTGCGCACGCAAAAGCTGAAATAATAATGCTCTTATTGCAACAGGAATTATTAATAAAAGAATAGCTACAAAATATTTAACCGGAATATGAAAAAATTCATAAAAATTATGCCTGAATACAAAAGCAATAACAAACATTAAACAAATATTTGTAACTAACATGGTTACCAATGTTGTTAAATATTTTGGCATATCTTGCATCATTTGATGATGTTTAAAAAATCTCAAACCGGAAAGGCCCACCCAATCAGAGAATATAATACATAGAAATGACAATACAGCTATTGATAAAGAATAAAGTCCATACTGCTCAGGAGACAGTAAACTTGTATAAACCGGTACGATTATAGCATTCCCTAACATCCCAACAATCTTGGACGGAGAATACTTTAACATATCTCTAAATATAGCCTTAAGCTGTTCTTTTTCAACTTCTCTATTTTCAATAAATTCCATCATATAAATTCCGAAACAATTATAGCATAACTACACTATAGTACCAAATAAATCATACTCATCTGCTCTGTCAATACGAACATTTTCGATATCTCCGGGAACTACAGAATCACTGGATGAAGCATACACCATGCCATCAATTTCGGGCGCATCATGTTGTGAACGTAATAAAACCATTCCATCATCAGTATAACCTTCTACAATACAAGGAAGTACTTGCCCGATATATTTTTCATTTACTTCTTTTGATATCCCTTGTTGAAGAGACATAAGTTTTTTATATCTTTCTTTTTTAACCTTCGCAGGGACTTGATCTTCCATTGAATACGATATGGTATTTTTTTCTCTTGAATATTCAAAAACGCCCATTTTTTCAAACTTAACACGTTTTACAAATTCGTACAATTCTTCAAACTGTTCTTCAGTTTCTCCCGGATAACCCACAATAAAAGCAGTTCTTATTGCAACATTTGGGATTTTTCTTCGAATTTTGTTTATTAAAACTTCATAATCCATAACCGGTCTTCGCATAGACTTCAAAACTTCTGAATTACAGTGTTGAAGTGGTAAATCAACATACTTTACGACCTTATCCAACTTTGCAATTGCTTCTATAAGTTCATCTGTCATCTGAGAAGGATAAGCATACATTATTCTTATCCAGCCAAGACCTTCAATAGAATTAAGTCTTTCAAGCAATTCCGGTAAAGCTTGTTTACCATACAAATCTATCCCGTAACTTGTTGTATCTTGAGCAATCAAAACAATTTCTGTTACACCTTTTTTGACTAAGTCATTCGCTTCCTCAACTATGTTTTCAATAGCTCTTGAATGATATTCTCCGCGAAGATTTGGAATAATACAGTAACCACAATGGTAATTACAACCGTCAGCAATTTTTATATATGAACTTGCTCCAACTGTAATCTGCTGTCTTTCAATATTTTCAGGATAAATATATTCAGGATTTTCTGAAACCTTTGAAATATATTTTTTGTTATTTGCAACAACATTAACAACATCTACAATTTCCTTTATATCAGAAGTACCTATCATCCCCGAAATTTCAGGAATTGCTTTTTTCAATTCTTCTTTATATTTTTGAGTCAGACAACCTGTAACAATAACTTTTTTACCATCTTGTATCATTTTTAAAATTGACTGAACTGATTCTTTTTCAGCATCGTGAATAAAAGAACAGGTATTGATAATCACAATATCCGCATTTTCTTCATCCAAAGATACCTCATGTCCGTTTTGAGCCAGTAAGCCCAACATTAACTCACTGTCTACTAAATTTTTTGCACATCCATGGTTTAACAAAGCTATTTTCATAATTTACCTCATATTTTACGAGCTAGTTTAACATAAATAACGTATTTTTTTCAAGTCAACACAGGAGTAATGATTTACAAATAAAATAACTGTTCTAATCATTATATAGTGACAAATTTCATTTTATATTGAACTTATATAAAAAATATTGTATATTTGAAATATGGAAGAAGATATCAAATTAGAAACAGAAAATTTGTCAAATCAATTAAGATACCTTGCAAACAAGGAAGGGTTAAATATGACTTTGCTTAAATTCGCAGTCAATCAGCTATTCAACAAAAAAGACAGCGTCAGAAATCTCTATAACAAGATAAAAAATAACAGACTGAGAGTTTCTGAATTAGCTGAAATCGCAGAAGTTTTGAACTACGAAATTATTTTAAGGAAGAAACCTTAGCCTTTATTCCGTATCTAATAGCCTTATTTATCATATCTTGAGGCAATTTCGAAACAATTTGCGCCCAGAAAGCATCCTTTCCAACAGTATAGGAAGCTTTTGGATAATCCATAGAATCAATCTTTAAAATCAAATCAGTAACTTTATTTACATCAAGGCCATTTGTTTCATTCTTTTTTGCATTGTTAATCAAATATTGCATTTGCTTTTCGTAATCTTTACAACTTTCAATAGATTTTTTATTTAATTCTATTGATTTACTCCATAATGGAGTCGCTATAACTCCAGGTTTTACTGATACAACCTTTACATTTGACTCTACAGCAAGAGAATTAAATAAAATATCTAAGGCTCTTTTAGATGCACAATAAGGTCCGACAAAAGGAAATATTCCAAAACTTGCCATAGAACTAATGTTTATAATTTTGCCATCTTTTACTAATGGCAATAATCTTTGTGAAAAATCTAAATGAGAAAAAGTATTTACCTCAAATTGCTTTCTTATATCATCGACATCAAGCCTTGCCATTAGTCCGGCAACAACACAACCTGCAATATTTACAATGGTATCAATTTTTTCTGTCTGTGATTTTATAAAAGCTGCAGCTTGAGCAATAGAATCTTTCCTTTCCATATCAATATAAAATGGAATTATATTTTCAGAAATAGATTTTAAATCCTCAACATATTTTTCATTTCTATACCCTGCAAAAACAGTATTATCCGCAGCTAATTTTTTTAATAATGAATTTCCAATACCTGATGTTGAACCGGTAATCACATATACTTTTTTCACTTATATTCTCTCAACCTTTCTAATCTGTCATGTAAGAATTGAACAATGGCAAATATAATGCAAGTGCCAAAGTAAGTACGATACTACCAATTACGATAAGCATTATCGGCTCAATCATTTTTGTCATAGTATCAATAATATTATCAAGTTTTTTGTCAATAAATGAAGTAGCCTGCAATAACATATCTCCCAAACTACCTGCTTGCTCACCTGTTGCAATCATGAACAGAATCATTTTAGGCATTACCTGAGTCGAACGAAGCGCAATTGACAAGTGTTGACCTTGTTGAACTTTCTGAGTAGCAGTTTCAATCTTTGTCTTCAAAGTATAATTAGTAAGAGTAACGTTTGCAAGATACAAACATTCAATAATCGGAACACCCGCATCATATGCAACCTGCATAACCGCAATAAAGTTAGCAAAATTTGAATACTCTATCAATGAAGATAAAAGAGGAATCTTAAGTGAATATTCATCAACTTTTCTTTTAGAAGGTTGCCATCTCATTATAAACGTACAAAATCCTACTATTGATCCAACGATGATAGGTGCAAAAAACCAATAAGTTTTTAAAAATATACCAGCACTCATTAATGTAGCAGTAATCCAAGGTAACTCTTTTCCCATACCATCAAACATCTCTTTGAATACAGGGAATACAAACATTAACATTACCAATACGATGATAATTGCCAAAAGGATTACGAACATAGGATACATCAATGTACCTATAACTTTTCCTCTAATATTTGCTTCCTTAGTCAAAAGCTCTAACAAACGTTGCAAAGTTTTTTCAAGTTCTCCGGAATCTTCCCCTGCTTTTACAAGACCGATATAAACTTGTCCAAATTGATCAGGATACTTAGCAATAGTATCGGCAAAAGTAGCACCTGCCATAATTTGCCTTCTTAACTCTTTCGCAACCAAACGAACCTTAAGCTTTGCGGCATCATTTTCAATAAACATTAAGGATTCAATAATAGGAATACCGGCCTGAGCAAGAATTTGCAATGTCGAAGTAAAATCCATTCTATCTTGAAGTCCCAATTTATGAACCTTGCCACCCTTTACTTCTTTTGGAGCATCTTTTCCATCTGCTTTTGATTTTTCTTCATAAACCTTAGTTGGGATAAATCCTAATTTTCTGATAGACTCTCTTGCTTCTCGAAGGTCAGAAGCATCTATCTTTCCTTTTACAATATCTTTATTATTTTTAAGCGCTATATAATTATAGATTGTCATCAGATCTCCTATTCATTAACAACCCCAAGAACTCTCACAAACTCATCAATTGTAGTTTGCCCGTTAAGGATATGACCTAGACAAGATTGATGAAGAGTTCTCATCCCATTCTTCACAGCAGCTTCTTCAATTTCTAAATCGTGCGCTCCTGTAGCTATGAGTTTCTTAATTTCTTTGTTAATTGTCATAATTTCATATACACCAAGTCTGCCTTTATAGCCTGTAAAATCGCATTTATTACATCCTTTAGCTCGGTATATAGGTTTTTTCATAAATTCTTGAATTTCATTTTCATCCGCAATAATTTGTCTTGCTTCATCATGAGTTGCAAAATATTCTTCTTTACAATCATCGCATAACTTTCTTACAAGACGTTGCGCTATTACACCTGACAAAGTTGAAGATACCAAATAGTCTTTTGCACCCATTTCAATCAAACGTGTAACAGTAGCTGCTGCGGAGTTTGTGTGAACAGTACTTAATACAAGGTGACCTGTTAATGCCGCAGATATAGCGATTTCTAGAGTTTCATAGTCTCTGATTTCACCTACAAGAATGATATCAGGGTCTTGTCTCAAAATCGCACGCATACAAGATGCAAATGTAATACCAGCCTTAGCGTTAATTTGAGATTGGTTAATACCTTCCAACTTAATTTCAATAGGGTCCTCAATCGTAGTAATATTAACATCTTCATCATTTAAACTTTTTAATACTGAATATAAAGTTGTTGTTTTACCTGAACCTGTAGGACCTGAAGTTAAAATAATACCGTTTGGACAACTTACCATATTTTTAATTTTGGCAATATCTTCATCAGTACCACCAATTAATTTAATATTCTTATCATCGGCATTCAAACTTACAGCAGGAGCCAGTACACGAATACAAACCTTTTCTTTCCCAGATACCGGTAGCGTGTTTATACGAAAGTCGTAAGAACCGTTTCTATACTTAATTGAGAAAGTTCCGTCCTGAGGTCTTCTATGCTCCGCAATATTCATCCTTGACAATACCTTAAAACGTGCAATTACAGACGTTTCTACCTTTGCAGGAATATCGAGAACTTTTTGTAACATACCATCTTTTCTGTATCTTACAATATATCCTGACAACCTCGGTTCTATGTGAATATCGGAAACTTTATTATCAATTGCGTTCGTAATAATTTGGTTTACAAATTTTGCAACAGAACCGGTAGAATCCTTTAACTGCTTATCAACCATATCAGCTAAAGATTCTTCAACTTCAAATTCCTCAGCTTCACTTTCAATTTGTTTTATTACTTTTTCAGTTTCTTTCTTTTGTTCACTGAAGAAAGTATTTAATGAGTTTTCAAACTCATAATGAGTCATTAAAAGCTGCTTAGGATTTTGACCGGTTAAATAAATAATTTCTTTTAATACATCAGGTTTTACCGGAGTTACAACACCCAAAATAAGTGTTTTACCATCAGAAGATATAGGTATGATTTTGTTTGTTTTAATAAAATCTTCCGGGAGAATTTTAATAAACTTTTCTTGAGAAGCAAGCTGTTCCGGTGTAACTACATCATAACCAGTTTGAAGATGTAATATTTCCTTCAACTGGTCAAGCGTAATAAATCCCAACTTAAATAAAGTCGAACCTATCGGAACTTTTTGCCTTTTACTTTCGGCTAGCGCTTGTAACAACTGGACATCGTTTATATACCCTTTTTGAACAAGCAGTTCTCCAAGTCTAACTTGTTTTGAAGTACCGTCATCAGAAGGATTTTTCTCAAACTCCTCCTTTAGACTATTAATCAAGTCGTTTAGATCTTGATCAGGAACTTGTATAAACTTAATTTGTTGTGGATAAAATTCTTTTAATTTTAGATTTATAACTTCTTTATCAGATGAAGAATTAATAGCTACAAATAAAAAATTATCTTTAACACTAATTGGAACAAACTTATATTGTTCCAATAGTGCGCTATTAACTTTATTCAGTATCTGCGAATTAATACTGTTTTTTAATCTACTTAATAATTCATTCATCTTTCAATTAGTTATATTTATAGTGTTTCGGTATTACCAACCGCATCCTCTGTATCTGTAACAATTTTAGGTGTAATCATTATTACCATTTCATTTTTCTTCTTAGTTGAAGTGGTAGATCTAAACAAAGTACCAATTAGAGGAATATCTCCAAGAACAGGAACTTTTCCAATTGTTTTTTGTTCTTCTTCATTTATTAAACCACCTATAACAAGAGTTTCACCATCTTTAATACGAACATTTTTCAAATCAAGATTTCTTCTTGACAACAGTGTTGCAGCAATATATTCACCATTTTGATCCTCTGCAGGAATTTGTGACAATATAGTTGCGTACTCTGGCTTGATATTTAGAGTTACATAACCGTCAGGACTTATAAATGGAGTTATGCTTACTTGGATACCTGCATCTTCACCGATATTATAAGTTCTGGTAGCTATTGTACCACCTACGTATGCACTTTGTTCGGATTCTGTTGTTTCAATATAATCCTGAGTAATATCTATAGTTGCCTCTTCACCATTTGTGATTAATATTTTAGGATTTGCAACTACTCTACCTTTCATATTTTTAACCAAGTAATTGATTGCATAAGATATATTCAAAGGTCCCCTGAACGGTTCTATTCTCGTAATCTTTTCCGGTTCATCACTACTTGTATCAAATACATCGTATCCATTACCTTTTAAGAATATTGGGTGCATAGGATCTGTACGAGTAGTATCTCCATTGAATGTAGCTGAGAATGTATTACTCATGATTGTCCAAGAGTTTTGTAAAGATTTACTACCTTCTTCATTTAATTCAACAATTGAAATTTCAAGATATGCTTGAGGTTGCTTCTTATCAGTATGAGCGATAAAATCTTTAATCATCTCTATTTGCTGTTCAGAACCGCCAATAACATTTATTGTGCCCAATTGTGAATAATAAGCAATAGAAAGGTTTTGCAATCCCAAAGATGATACAGAACCATTAACCTTACCATCCACAGTACAAGCTATTGTACCGGCATTCAATACCATTGAACCACCACCAGAAGAACCGCCTGAAGATCCTCCTGAAGAACCACCTCCGGAACTATCAGCTGCAGCACCAGTAACTATACCAGCTGCTCCACCTGTTGCACTTCCTTTTGATGCTGGAGCTCCAGAAGAAGCTCCTCCGCCTCCAGATCCACCAGCTCCAGAACCTGCTGCAGGCATCAACATATTACATATCATATCTGCCATTTCAGCAGGAGTTGTGTGATTAACTTTAAAAGTAGTTGTCTGAGGTTTTTTATCAAACTTTTCTACTATTTTTTTAGCAATCGCTACATCATTCTTTGTACCAAAAACTATAAGTTCATTAGTTACAGGGTTTGTAGTAACAATATCAGAAGTAGAAAGCCCTGCTTTATGAATTCCATAAATATTTTTATTTAAGAAATCTGCCAAAGCAGAAGCACTTACATATTTAACAGGAATCAAAGTCATGTCCTGTTTTGCGATATTGAATCCGGAAGTTCCAGAAGGAGCAACTATTATCGTTTTACCTTCTACAACATAATTCAAATCATTTATTTCCATAATCATATCAAAAGCATCATTCAATGGTACGTCTACCAAATCAAGAGTAACAGTACCTGACACAGAGTTATGAAAAATAATATTCATGCCAGCTTTATCAGCAAACATTCTTAGAACCTGCTTAACATCAGAATCTCTAAGACTTATACTTATAGGAATATTTTTCTTGGTAAAACTAACATCTCCTTTCAACTTCATGGAACTAACATCGCTTCCACTACGAAGCAAAGGTTTTTCATTACTATCATACTGAACGACTCCAGCATTTTCCATTGCAATAGATGCTAAACAGCCATTTGAAATAACAAATGACATAAGCATAAAACTTGCAAAAATTTTCTTTAAAACGTTATTTTTCATATCTGCTCCTGATTGTTATATTCCTTAATGTTTATTTACAGAATTTTTTCTACCACCAAATTTACTTTCTAAATTAGAAATTGTATTAAAATTAATTCCGTTATCAGAGAATAACTCTCCTACACCGGCTTTATAGACGTTACTACCGTATTGAACTGTAACAATTTCTTTGCCTATTGACAAAACCTTATAACCATTAATTACATCCCCTGAGCGAACCAAATAATCAGACCCGCTGATATTAAGTATTGCAGAAGGATTGTAATTATCAAACATTATACCTGATACTTTTGTTGTCATCAAATCTGTTGCAGTTGAATCTACAACAAGAGATTCCGGCGGAGGTAAAATATCATACCCTTTCGGTTTTGGTTTACTATCAACCTTCTCTGATTCAGGAAGAAATGGATCAGAGCGTCCAGTATCAACAACTGCCATTGCAACCATTGAATTATCTTCAGAAGGCTGTTCTTTCACTAAACTGTTTGTATCATCCGGAGCTATAGCTGCATTCACACCATCGTTACCAACTTTTACCGAATCCTTAGGTAACTCTATAGGATTTTGCTCTAGCGATGTATCTACTCCTTCATTTTGCGTACATCCAGTTGTATTTATCATAATTACAGCAAGTAAAAAAACAGCAAGACAGGCACCTATTTTTTTATTTAGGTCCCAGAAATGTTCTTTTTTTACTTCTTCATTAAACCGTTCTATAAAACTTCTTCTCACTTACCACCTATTTTAAATTACATCCTAACCTATTATATGAAAATATTAATTATATAGTATCAATTATTTAGTGTATTTAATATGAATATAATTATAATTACACCAATAACAAGGTTAGCATATTTTTTTCAATAGGGCAAAAATAATAAAAATTTTAATAAAAGTTATTGAAAATTATTTGTAATTGTATGAATGTATTCCAATATCTGATCAAAATATTTTAAGTCGGAATTTCCATCTATGACAAAATCTGCATAACTACGACCGGGAAGAACATATTTTTCCCCAGCATGCAACAGATATTCCCACTGCTTAAGAGCATTTTCTTCGTTTTGATTTCTCTCAGCCTTAGCTCTTTTTATAAATCTTTCACGACGAATATCATTTTCTGTTTCAATATAAATCTTTACATCAAATACATCTTTGACATCTTTATACATGGTAGCAATACCTTCTACCACTACAACTTTATCAGAACGAACTTCCAGCGAATTCGGAATTGACACCCCTGTGCCGTTAGGAACATACCTTGGAGCCATAATTGTTTGCCCTTCAGCAAGTGATTCCAAATCCTTTTTCAATAAATCTAACTGAAAACTTTCAGGAGCATCAATATCGTAACCATTATCTGTCAAATTATCAAAGCTACCATATTTTTTTATTAATCCTGAAATATCATTAAAATAATTATCAGTACTTAACACAGATACAGGCAACGACAACTGTTCAATAATATTTTTAATCTCACGACAAATGGTAGATTTCCCTGATGCCGATTCCCCAGTTATACCAATAAGAAAACGTTTAGATGGATTGTTAATAAGTCGTTTTGTAAATCTTGAAATAAAAGTCGGATTAATTTCCTTAAAAATTGGGGTCTCACACCTTTTATCATAGGCGAATATCTGTTTAAACTTCGTTTGAAGATAGAAAGCGAGAAGTTCTCGACCAGTCTTTGAATTGAAATCAGGCTTCAATATCTTGTCACTGGAATTTAATTCTTTATCAATTAATAACTGCATTATATCATCCATATTAATTTGTTATGATGGTAATAATACATGAGAAAAATTTTTTTTGCTATATTTATATAAAAAATTTTTACAAATGAAATATTTGTATATAAAACATTAACCATATATATAAATATGAGAATCTTGCCATTTTTTTTTCTCGGAATATAATTAACTTATCAAAGGAGAGAGGAAATGGATACATTAACTAAAAATGAAGGATTGATAACTAAAATTATCGGCCCTGTTATTGACGTTGAATTTCAACAGGGTGAACTACCAGAAATATACACCGCACTACATATATATAAAGAAGATGGGACATTTGTCGTTGCGGAAGTACAACAAATGCTTGGATCAAATAAAGTCAGAACTGTAGCAATGGCTTCAACTGACGGTTTAAAAAGAGGCATGAAAGTTGTAAATACAAATGAACCAATAAAAATCCCTGTTGGTAAGCCTATTTTGGGAAGAATTTTAAATGTTGTCGGAGAACCGGTTGATAACATGGGAGACATTGAAACAAATGATTATCTCCCAATACACAGAGAATCTCCAAAACTTGTAGACCAAAATACAAACATTGAAATTCTTGAAACAGGTATTAAAGCAATCGACCTTTTGCAACCTTATCAAAAAGGTGGTAAAATCGGACTTTTCGGAGGTGCTGGTGTAGGAAAAACTGTTCTTATTCAAGAATTAATACACAACATTGCAATGGCACACAACGGTGTTTCAGTATTTGGCGGTGTCGGAGAAAGAACAAGAGAAGGTAACGACTTATGGAATGAGTTCAAAGAAAGCGGTGTACTTGATAAAGTTGCCCTTATCTACGGACAAATGAATGAACCGCCAGGAGCTCGTATGAGAGTTGGTCTTTCAGCATTGACAGCAGCTGAATATTTTAGAGACTTCTCAAAACAAGACGTGCTATTGTTTATAGATAACATTTTCAGATTCACTCAAGCTGGTTCAGAAGTATCTGCGCTATTAGGCCGTATGCCATCAGCTGTAGGTTATCAACCAACTCTAGCAAACGAAATGGGAGAATTACAAGAAAGAATTACATCTACAAAAGATGGTTCTATCACATCTGTACAAGCAATTTATGTACCGGCTGACGACTTAACAGACCCGGCACCTGCTACAACATTCTCTCACTTGGATGCTTCTACAGTATTATCTAGACAAATAGCTTCTTTAGGTATATACCCTGCTGTTGATCCTTTGGAATCTTCTTCAAGGGTACTTGATCCTAACATAATAGGTGATGAGCACTACAACACAACTAGAAAAGTGCTTGAAATACTACAAAAATATAAAGAATTACAAGATATTATTGCTATTTTAGGTATGGATGAATTATCTGAAGAAGACAAAGAAACTGTAAACAGAGCAAGAAAAATTCAAAGATTCTTATCTCAACCTTTCTATGTAGCAGAACAGTTCTCTGGAATTCCTGGAAGATACGTAAAACTTGAAGATACCATCAAAGGCTTCAAAGAAATTATCGAAGGTAAACACGATGACTTACCGGAACAAGCTTTCTATATGGTAGGTACAATCGAAGAAGCTGTGGAAAAAGCTAAAACTCTTAAAGGATAGGTGAGATTATGCATTTAAAAATAATTACACACGAAAAAGTTGTGTTTGATGAAAATGTTGATGAAATCTACACCAAAACTACTGACGGTGAAATAGGTATCTTAAAAAATCACGTACCCGTTATGGCCGCATTAGATATTGGAGTTACCAAGGTTGTGACAAACAATGAAAATAAATTCTTCACAACCATGGGTGGAGTGCTTCAATTTAAAGATGAGGAAGCTCTTATTCTAACAACAACAGCAGAAAGTGGAGATGAAATTGACGTTACAAGAGCACAAGAAGCTCTCAAACGTGCAAAAGCAAGACTCGCAGATAATGAAGCGGAAATCGATGCAAAACGAGCAGAAGCTGCACTTGCAAGAGCAATGGCAAGATTAAAAGCAACGCTAAACAGCTAAAATTTTATTGGATACTGTTCTGGGACTTGCCATCCATTTTTTTCGATGGCAAGTCCACAATTTGCACCACTACCGGATTTATTACAATTACCTCTAGGTGAACCTGTAAACATGTCATCTAAAGAACCGCAATATGCACCCCAATAACCTGCAATGTCTCCTTGGTAAAATCCATAATGTTCACCCTTAGGACAAAGTTGTGTGCCGTTCCATCCACCGTAATAATATGTGTAGTTAAATAACGTAAAATAAAATACATCTTTTCCCATTATACTTTGTCCACGTTTACCATTAATATCGACAATAAATTCAACATATTTTATCGGATCTTCACCTTCACGTTCATTTTGATGAACTAAAATTGCTATAGATTTTGTATTGTAATAGTATTGTGCTAAAGTCCAAGGTTGTTTAGTTGTCCCATTAGGGGATTTATACACAAATTTCATATAACCAATATATTTATACCCCCTTGTAAGGTATGGCATTATATATTTTTTTGCAAAAACAGAACTCTCAAGCCCGTAATCCCATTCTCTGAAATCGCCATTAACAGTCTCTGACAGCTTTATTGCTTGAGATAATTCAGAATAAGTCTTTTTTAGCTCTGTCACAGTAACCAATTCATTGTATTTTCCAATTAATCCTGGAATAGTCAAAGCTGCAACAACCCCGATATTCTTAACTTATTTATCTTTTTCATAAATTACTCCCTTCTTTTCAAATTATTATAACGTACAGTTCTATATTTTTCAATAATATTTATAAAAGTAACTGATTTTGTAAAATACGTTGCTTGTTATATAATTCAGATATGGAAAAGACTTTGTATCAAATTTTCAAAACTTTCTTCAAAGTTGGGACTTTATTACTGGGCGGTGGATATGTTATTTTGCCGCTCTTACAAAGCGAACTTGTAGAAAAAAGAAATTGGATAGATGATAATGAGTTATGCGAATATTATGCACTAAGTCAAAGCATCCCCGGACTTATTGCTGCAAATTTATCAATATTTGTCGGATATAAATTAAGAAAAATTCCTGGAGCCATTGTTGCTATTATTGGAATTGTTTTACCGGCATTTGTTTCAATAGTCATTATTGCAAGATTAATGGAAGAAATTATAAGACTTAAGTTTATGCAAAGTATATTCTGGGGTGTTGGTATAGGAGTATTAATACTTTTATTCTTAGCAGTCAAAGAAATGTGGAAAAAAAGCATTGTAGATAAATTTACCTGCTGGATATTTTTTATAACATTTATATTGTCTGCAGGTTTCAAAGCTCCTCCAGCAACCATTATCATCCTGGCAATATTTATAGGAATATGGATACAATATCAGAAAAAAATTGAAGGGCAAGAATAGACATGATAATATATTTAAAATTATTTTTAGAATTTTTTCATATCGGTCTATTCTCTTTCGGTGGGGGGTATGCGACATTACCATTTCTATACCACCTAGCAGATGTCCAAAAATGGTATACTACGAAACAACTCACAGATATGATAGCCTTATCATCAATTACTCCCGGACCTTTAGGGGTAAATGTCGCAACTTTTGCAGGGTTTAAAACTGCTGGAATACTTGGAGCTTTAGTATCAACAGGTTCAGTTATCCTTCCTTCATTCATACTGGTAATAATAATTTCAAAACTTTTAGAACAATTTAAGCATAACAAATATGTACGTTCTGTAATTTATGTTCTTAAACCGACAGGATGCGGACTTTTGGCAGCTGTCGGGGTAGATATGTTTATAAATAGCATCAATTTGTTTGGAATGCTGCTTCTTGGAGGCTTATTTTTTGCAAGTATGACGGAAAAAAGAGATCCTCTTTTTTATCTTGGAGTGTCTGCTCTTGTCGGACTAATTGCCGGATTTTTTAATTTGACAGGTTAGTCATTCGATATTGAAGAGCTTGCATTATATGAGATTGAGAAATATTTTCAGAACCATCCAAATCTGCGATTGTTCTTGCAAGTTTCAAAACTCTGTCATACCTGCGACCCGACAATTGATATTTTGCAGAAGCAATTTTCAAAATATCAAGACAATTCCTATCAAGTTGACAATACTTTTTAATTAGTTTTGCATTAAGCTCGGAATTAGTCAGAATATTATCATCTTTATATCGTTGTGCTTGAATTTTTCTTGCTTTTACAACTCTTTTACGAATATCTTCAGAAGATTCTGCCTCAGTATTAGAATTTAATAACTCTTTAGAGGTTAAACGAGGGGCCTCTACTTGCAAATCAATTCTATCCAGTAGTGGGCCTGAAAGTTTTGATTGATAACGTTTTATCTGAAATTCAGAACAAGAACATTGTTTTTCTTTATCGCCTAAATATCCGCATGGGCAAGGATTCATTGCTCCAAGCAACATAAACTTTGCAGGGTATTTAATAGAATGTTTTGCTCTTGCTATAACAATTTCTCCATCTTCAACAGGCTGACGCAAAACCTCAAGAACATTTCTAGGAAATTCAACCATTTCATCTAAGAAAAGTACCCCTCTATGCGCAAGAGTAATTTCCCCGGGTTTAGGATTTGAACCTCCACCGATAATCCCGTTTGCAGATGCTGTGTGATGAACAGCTCTAAAAGGACGTTTAGTCATTAAAGGTTCATCTGCAGATAAAAGTCCGCTTATACTATATATTTTTGTAAGTTCCATTGCTTCTTGCAATTCAAGTGGAGGAAGTATTGATGCAAAACATTTTGCCATCAAAGTTTTACCGGACCCTGGCGAACCAATCATCAACAAATTATGACCGCCAGCAGCAGCAATTTCAAGAGCTTTTTTAGCTTTTTGCTGACCTTTTACATCCTTAAAATCATACAAGTACTCTTGAGCAAAGTTATCTACTAGATATTTATTTACATCCACAATAGTTGGAACTATTTTTGAATCTGCAAAATGATTAACTACTTCACAAAGATTATCTGCACCATAGATATTTATGCCATCTCCTGCTAGTGCAGCTTCATTTGCATTTACTTTTGGTACAAAAACTTTTTTTATTCCTTTTTCCTTTAGGCCTAAAACTAAAGGTAAAGTACCATTTACTCCACGCAAAGCCCCATCCAAAGACAATTCCCCGATAAAAGCATAGTCTTTCACATCCTCTTCTTTTAAAACTTCTTCTTCTACCAAAAGTCCTATAGCTATCGGCAAATCAAAATTTGAGCCTTCTTTTTTTAAATCTGCCGGAGCTAAATTTATAACAACTTTTTTTGACGGAAAGGTGAAACCTGAATTTTTTATAGCAGAACGAACTCTATCTCTTGCTTCATTTATTGATGCATCAGGCAATCCAACTATTGAGAATGATGGTAGAGAATTTAATACATCTGTCTCTACTGATACTTTATAAGAATCGAGACCAATTATAGCTGCTGTTGTAACTTTATTTACCATAGACATATATTACTACAAATTTTTTTTATTGTATAATGAGTCTATGAATATTTTAGCAATAAACTTTGGTGGAATAGGTGATGAAATATTTTTCTTACCTACACTAATTTCTCTAAAAAAAGAATTCCCAAATTCTAGAATAACTCTTGCTCTTGAACCTAGAAGTAAGAGTATAAAAGATTTGACAAACATTATTGATGATTTGTTTTTAATTGATATCAAAGGAAAAAATAAATACGCAGAACTTACCAAATTAATATTCCTTGCTCGCAAAGGAAAGTTTGATATGGTAGTATCTTCTGGCGGAAATAAGTTAATAAGTATTTTGCTTACTCTTACTGGAATAAAAAAAAGATACGGATATAACACAGGAAAACTTAGTCAAATTCTGCTAACGAAAGCAGTAAATTTGAACAAAAACCAATATGCCTGCGCAATGTACCATGACTTAATTACGCCAATAACAGAGTATAAGACATTACTTCCTGAAATAAACGTTAATTCCCAAGAAAAAATTGAAAACTCTGTACTTATCCATCCCGGAGTAAGTAAAATGAGTGTACAAAAGGGAATGGTAAAAACAATTCCAGCTGAAACTTGGGCAGAATTGATTGATTTACTTATTAATGAAGGGAAAAACGTGATTCTTGCAGGAGGTCCTGATGATAAAGAAGTTATTGATATCATTAGAACTTCTACAAAAAATAAAAATTTTGAAGATTTATATGGCAAAACTAAAAGCCTAAAAGATTTGGCGGAATTAATCGGCAAAGCTGAAATATTTGTTTGCTCAGACTCTGCTCCTTTACATGTTGCAGTTGCAATGAAAACAAAAACTTATGTAATTTTTGGACCAACCGACGATAAAAAATTAATTCCACAATCAGAAAATATTATTGCAGTAAAAGCAAATGATAACTGTCCTATAAAACCTTGTCTTTGGGAACATAGACAAACTACATGTGAATCACTTGATTGCTTAAAAATTTCTGCAAAAGATATAGTTAGTAAAATAATATAAAATATACCCCGACATTTGAAAGGAAAAATATGAAAGTTCAAAATACACAATTTACCTCATCCCCAACTTTTGGGAGAATAGACCTTGTCAGAAATGAAAACATGTCAAAACAACTTACTGAAAGTATTACAAGATCAAAAGCAATAAAAAACTTTGGAAGAAAATTTGATGGAACATTAGAAATAATATCCCTACAAAGCAGAAGAAATCCTGAAGAAAACAGACTCACATTGAGATTTAACATTGAACCCAAAAATATATTCTTGAGAATAAAAAAATTCTTCTCAAGCTATTCAGAACCTGATATGTTTGATTTAAAAACTAAAGCATCTGATGAAGCAACTTTGACAGAAATAATAAATAGCATGTCAAAAAATGCAATAAATAAAACATATAAAAAAGCTTTTAAAAACAAATAGTCCTATATTCCGACACTTAATCCGGCGCAAAGATTTACTGCTTGTCCAGTAATCCCCTTTGCATCCTCAGAAATCAAATATCTGCAAAGCTTTGCAACTTCTTCGGGTTTAACAAATCGTTTTTGAGGGATAGTGTCAATTATTTCATCCTTTGAAAAATCACTATCCTCAATAGAACTTATACCCAAGTCAGTTTCTACCCAACCAGGATTTATTGTATTAACAGTAATATTATATTCTGCCAACTCAAGAGCTAAAGCTTTAGTAAGTCCAACAAGTCCTGCTTTTGACGAAGAATAAATACTTGCATAAGCTTCTCCCATTACTCCTGATATTGAGCCAATATTGATTATTCTACCCCATTTATTACTTTTCATATAAGGAATTGCTTTAGAAATAAGGTAGGCAGGTGCAACTAAATTTGTTTGATACAATCTTTGAATTTCTGAAATATCCATATTCTCAAGATTTGAATATACATATTCACCGGCATTATTGATTAATACGTCAATGTTGTTTTTTGCGATAAAATCTGCAAGAATTTCAGCATTTTTAGACAAATCACAAACACAAAAATTTTTTACACCAAAAGCTTTAAGAGCCTGCTCATTTCTCCCGGTAACAAAAACCTCTCCGACATCAGCCAACTCTTTTGCAATTGAATAACCTATACCTTTAGATGCTCCTGTAACAAGTATATTCATTACTTATACTCCTTTAAAAGACTTTTTACGATAAAAGATGCCATAAATATTCCAGAACAACTTGCAACAAAAGGAGTTGAAGCTGGAGTAATTTTTGTAAATTCAATAGTTTCACTATCTTTAGTAATTATTTTTTCTGTTGAAGATAACTTCTCTTTAACAAACGGTTTTTCTCTACTTACAACAACTGTAATACCATTTTCGATACCCCTTTTTTTTAGTTGATAAATAATGTTTGAAATAAAAGGAGCATTTTTATTTTCGATTTCAGAAATATCTGATATATAAAGTTGTGTAGGATCAATACGGTTTCCTGCGCCCATAGAGCTAATTACAGGAATATTAAATTTAACACAAGATTCTAAAAGCTCTATTTTTGCACGCATAGTATCAATCGCATCTGCTACAAAATCAAAACTTTTCAAATCCATATTCCCGTTGTAAAAATCATCTACAACATTCAATTTTATATCTGGATTTATATCTTTCAACCTGTTTTCAAATAATTTTGCCTTACTTTTTCCAACAGTTGAGTGCATTGCAATCAGCTGCCTATTTATATTGGTAGTGGAAACATCGTCAAAATCAACGATTGTAAGTTTTCCAACACCTGCCCTAGCTAGAGCTTCAGCGCAATAACCACCGACTCCACCAAGTCCAAAAACTGCAACATGCAAACGGGAAAGAAGATCCTGATTTTCTTCTCCCCAAAAAAGTTTATTTCGTGAAAAAATATCTCCACTCATATGTCAAATCGCTACTTTATTAAACCGAAACCGATTAGAAAAGTACAAATTAAAAATATTGCAGAAACAATACCGGTCAATTTATTTAGACCTTTTTCAGCACTTTTCTGAGAAGCAAACACATGAGAAGCTCCGCCCATGCCTGCAATTCCATCTCCTTTTGGGGAATGAAGCAAAATTAATACAATTAGTAGCAAAGCTGAAATTATTTGTACAGCCCAAACAAGATTAACTAACATCTATTTTTTCTCCTTTTTCTTAGAAATAAAGTGGGCTCTTTTAGAATTTAATTTAATATTTTCAAAAGTATACAACCTAGCAGGTCTTTTAGATGAAGACTTTGTATACTCATCAAGTTCGATTAAACCATCAGTAGAAAGAGCTTTTTTCCTGAAATTACGTTTATCAAGCTTTTTGTTCATAATTAATTCGTAAGCTTTTTGCATTTCAGTTAATGTAAATTTTTCATTCAAAAGTTGGTAAGCAACAGGGCATAATTCCAATCTTTCACGAGTTCTTTTTAATGAACACTCAATAATTTCCTTGTGGTCGAAAGCCAACGGCGGCAAATCAGAAATTTTGTGCCAGCCCAACTCAGGAGTAGTAACTACCTGAATATCCTCAGCCCTAACCAAAGCGAAATAAGCACATGTAATAACTCTTGCATTAGGGTGTCTTAGAGGGTCTCCAAAAGTATATAGTTGTTCAAGATAAATGTTATCAACATTTGTACGTTCTTTTAGTACTCTAAGAGCCGCTTGATCAAGGTTTTCAGACAAACGAACATAACCTCCAGGTATCGCCCACTTATCTTTGAACGGTTCATTAGTTCTTTTTACCAACAATACGTGTAATGCGTTGTTCTTCAATGTAACAATAACAACGTCTACAGTGATTTCATGTGTTTTCGTCTCGTTAAAAATCATAATATCTCTACCCTTAGAATAATGATATAATAAAAAAAATATTTTACATTAGTTAATAGTACTTTTTTATTAACAAAATTTAACATGCATTCTGAAGAAGACAATTTTTACAATAATTATAACTTAATATATATAGGGAAACTATTAAGGGGAAAAAATGTTTGCATTTAATTACGGGGTAAACAACTTATATATTAACGGATGCAACCCATTTTTTGCGGGATGCACTAGCCCCTTTATGCCTTATTGTAATGGCTACTCATCATTCAACTCCGGATTTAAATTTGGGATGTTAACATCAATGTTCAATATGTCTGTGCAAAACATCTTTCAACCACAAACATTCCCAATTTTCCCAAGATTTTTTACACAACTTCCTTCCCCTGATGTTTTTGCTCAAAAAATTCTTGACGCAAATTCTTACCAGACATCACCACTAATGAATAATTTCAATATGATGCCAACCTTTGATTCTAACAACTTCTTCAATTGGAATTACCCAACTTTTAACAGTAAATTCTATACTCCAACAAAACCTTTTAAAAATGATAAAAAAGTTGTAATTAGTCAAAGTGAAATAGTAAAACTTGCTTGTAGTATTGCAGATAAGTATGGAGTAGATAAACAGCTTGTACTTGCAATAATTGATACAGAATCAAGTTTTAATCCTAATGCAATTTCTGGAGTCGGAGCTAAAGGTCTAATGCAACTTATGCCTGACACTGCTAAAGAATTAGGAGTAACTGATCCTATGGATCCTGCACAAAATCTTGAAGGCGGAATTAAATACATAAAACAACTTCTTGACAGATACAATGGAAATATCGAACTTGCACTTGCCGCATACAATGCAGGAATGGGAAATGTTGATAAGTATAACGGAATACCTCCGTTTAAAGAAACTCAAAATTATGTTAACAAAATTTATAACAGCTACAAAAATTATACAATTGCTTAACTAAACTAAATATTCCATTGATGTTCTAAAATTTTTCATGTATGGTCATGAAATAATAAAAGATTTGCGGAAGGAACAAAAATGGATAAGGGATATATTGAAAACGGTTTTATTGTAGATGTTTCAAATGCAAGCAAAACTTCTGAAATAATCTATGAGTTGAGCAGGATACTAGACTTGCCTGACGCACAAAGTAAAAAAGTTTGTCTTAAACTTGGATCTGTAGATTTAACTCCAACTGAGCTTACAAGCATTAAGGCTCTTGTTGAGTCTATGAATTCAGAAATTGAATTTATTAGCACAAGTTCAAAATCTACAATCAAATCTGCAGAGGAATTAGAAATTAAGGTCTCAATACTTGAAAACAAAGTTCCTCTACCTGAATTTAATGCAGATCAAGAAAAAGTTAATAAAGAATTAGAAAAAGCTTTAGATAAAATTTTTGGGGAAGAAGGCTCTGATATTCAAACTTTCGCCCAAGATGAAAATTTGAAAAATTTAAAAAACGACTACTCTAAAGAAGAAATTGAAGAAATTGCAAACATTAAACCTGAAACAATTACTCCTGAAAATCAAATGGAAACTTTTGATAGTTCTGAGTTTAAGGCTTCTACTAAAGAAGTTGAACAGCCTGAAATTTCTCAAAATCTTGAAAACGAATTAAATGATTTCAACTCTGAATTAGAAAGTGCAAATAAAATTGACGGAGAAGAAATTGAAGAAATTGATTTCAACTTAGACGATTTAAGAAAATCTCTAAGAGAGACTGAAAAACTTCCAACATTGTATATTCAAAGAACATTACGTTCAGGTCAAAGTATCACATCTGAAGGAAATATAGTTATCATTGGAGATGTAAACCCTGGTTCTGAGGTAATTGCAAAAGGAGATATCACTGTATGGGGTGTGCTTGGCGGCATCGCACATGCGGGATCTGCCGGTAATCAGTATGCAAGAATCCGAGCTTTGAAAATGAACGCAATTCAATTAAGAATAGCAGACGTTTTTGCAAGACGTCCTGATAGTATAAATATACCTTACATTCAAAAAACAGATACGTTTATACCGGAAGAAGCTTGCGTAAGACGCAAACAAATAATTATACATAAAATGCATGAATCATAAAAAGGAGAAATAATGAGCGGAAGAGTTATTGTAATAACATCCGGAAAAGGTGGTGTCGGAAAAACAACAACTAACGCCAATATTGGTACAGCTCTTGCTAGAGCAGGCAAAAAGGTTGTAATGATTGACACTGACCTAGGACTTAGAAATCTGGACTTATTACTTGGTCTAGAAAACAGAATTGTATACACTATCGTTGACGTAGTTGAAGAACGTTGCAAATTAAAACAAGCATTGGTTAAAGATAAAAAGAACCCTAATCTTTGCCTTCTTGCAGCTGCACAAACTCGTGACAAAACTGCTGTAACTGAGGAACAATTAAAAGATATATGTGAAACACTTAAAAAAGATTTCGACTTTATATTGGTAGATTGTCCTGCAGGTATTGAACAAGGTTTCCAAAATGCTGTAGCGGGTGCTTCTGAAGCAATCGTAGTAACAACACCGGAAATGTCAGCAGTTCGCGACGCAGATAGAATTATAGGACTTCTTGAAGCTAAAGAAGAAATCAAATCATATAAACTTCTTTTAAACAGAGTAAGACCAAACTTAATTCAATCAAATGATATGATGAGCGTTGATGATGTAGTTGAAATTCTTTCTGCAGAACTAATCGGAATAATCCCTGAAGATACCGGAATTATTACATCAACTAACAAAGGGGAACCTATTGTTAACGATGAAAAATCTTTAGCAGGTAAAGCATACAATAACGTAGCAAGAAGAATCATAGGTGAAGATGTTCCATTCCTTGACTTGGATGAACCTAAAGGCGTTATGGCTAAGGTAAAAAAATTCTTCTCAGGCATAATGGGGAAGGAGAAATAAGATGATATTACAGAACTTATATAACAAAGTCTTAGGCTTCTTTCGCCAAACAGAAACGGAACAAACAGAATCTTCAAAGGACACTGCTTGCAATAGATTAAGAGTAGTACTTATGCAAGACAGAACGAATTTAACTCCAGAACTTATGGAACGCATGCGTAAGGAAATGGTAGAACTTCTTTCTAAATATGTTGAAATGGACAAAGAAGCTCTTGAACTTAATTTGGAACAAGACGGTGATCAAGTAGCTTTAATGTTATCAATCCCAGTAATTAGGGCTAAAGATGAAGAGGAAATTAAAGCAGCTCTTGAAGCCGAAGACAAAGCAAAAGAAGATTCCTCAGAAGAAAGTGAAAATGAAGAATCTGATACATCTGAAGATAATGAAAGCGAAAGTTCAAATGAGGATGAAGAAAAGACGGAATCAAGTGAAGAATCGACTCAAGATCCTGCAGATGAAAATCAAAATGAAGACAAAAAAGATTAACCTTTTGGTTAATCTTTTTTTTACAAAATAATGGTTTACAAATCTATACATTTTTTAAATAGCACTGTTGACAGTGAGTTTTGTTTGTTTTACCATTGGTATGCTTGGAATAAAGTATTTACTAATATCCGAAATATTTGTAGAATAGCGATTTCAAGTAGTGTAATACAATAAAAAAAGAAAAAGGAATGCAAATGACAAGCACAAAAAGACAACGAATTAGAGTTTGTTTAAAAGCATACGATCATAAATTAATTGACGTATCTTCAGACAAAATCGTAGAAACAGCAAAAAGAACTGACGCTAAAGTAGCTGGTCCTATTCCTTTACCTACAAAAAGACGTATAT
>CALVHB010000038.1 GCA_944327275.1 Candidatus Gastranaerophilales bacterium
CGAAACACTAAATATAAATAGAATTCATTAACCCCAAAAACATATAAACTCCTAAATAATAAACACTAAAAGAGACCATTAGGATGCAGAAAACGACCCACTCAGAAATGAGTGGTTTTTTTTATATTATTTTGATGATTTTAGCTCTTTTTAAGTATGATAAGATTTCTTGTATGATTTTCTTCTAGAGGTAAATCATATTTTATTATATCTATTACTTTTGCGTTGAATTTTTTTAGAACTTTTTTTGCATCATCTATTTCTTCTTGAGTTTTAATAGATTTGTATGCTATAAAATGACCTTCATTATTAAGTAAAGGCATTGCATATTCAGTTATTACTTTGAGTGGTGCAACTGCTCTTGATGTAATAATATCAAATTTAAGATTTATTTTTTCCGCTCTTTCACATATTGGATGTACGTTTTTTAGATTCAGCTCTTGAGTAATTTCTGTAATAGCATTAATTTTTTTTCGGATACTATCAAGAGGATACACTTCTATTTCCGGATATGTGATTGCTATTGGTAAAGATGGAAAACCGCCTCCTGTGCCAATATCAAGTAAAGTTTTACCTTTTGGGTATTTGTCGAAGAATTTTTCAATAGAAAGACTATCGAATATGTGTTTTTCCCAAAGATATTTTTCATCATTTTTTGATATCAAGTTAACTTTAGAATTTTGTTTTAAAAATGCATTTATATAGTTTTGGTAAAAATCTTTATTCTTCATAATTAAGTTCTTTCGTTATTTTGTTAAAATTTTCTTCATCAATTCTGTATTTCAGTTCGTTTATTCTGAGTTTAATTTTAGATATATTTTCTTTCGTAAAATTATTTTCAGCTAGCTTGTATGCATTTATGTAATATTGCAAAGCTTTTGTAAAATCTTTTTGTGAATAATGAAAATCTCCTATTGCAAGGTCTGTTGATGCAATATAGAACGTTTCATTTAGCTCAAGGGCACATGATTTTGCTTTTTTTAAGTAGTTCAGTGTTTTGTTTGTATCTTTTTCAGATATGATTTCTGCTAATTTCATGGATGATATGTAAATTCCGTTATAATTTTGGGTTGATTCATCCAATCTAAGACTTTCTTGTAAATATTTTATTGCAATATTAGATTGACCGTTTTCATCATATATTGAAGCCAAGTTTGTCAGTGATGATGATAAAAACGGGTTGATTTTTATATCTTGAGAAGTTTCAATACATTTTTTGTAATACTTTACGGCGGTTTCTATGTTACCTTCTTCATCAAAGTTTACTGCAGATTTAAAGTACAATTCAGCAAGAACATTCTTTTCTATACCGTTGGTATTTTGAGGAATTATATTCTTTACACTTTCTCCTGTAATGTTTGCGAGCAAAAGTTGTGATTTGATTTTTAAGTTAACTGAGACATCCTCAGAGAGAATTTCTTTTAATATTTTTTCAGCTAACTCTCTTTTAAATGTTATATAGTAGATATTTGCAATTTCATATTTGCATTCACTTATTTTTTCTGGGTCTCCTGTTGAAATGTAAAATTCTACAGCGAGTTCAAAATATTTCAGTGAATTAAACCAATCAGATATATGTTTAAAAGCATTTGCAAGTCTTGTGTATATTGATGGAAGGAATGTGTAATAATCGTCATCCATATTCAAAGTAAGTGCTTTTTGATATATCATAACAACTTTTTGGTAGTTGAAATTTTCTTCTTCTTTTTTTGCCAGATTAATTAAGTTTACTAACGGTAATTTTTTTATTTCTTCAAGAGTTTTGTTTTGTTTATCTGAGATATCTATAAACCTGTTTATTGAATTTGCAATTTTATTCATTATTGCAGATTCATTTTCTTCAGATTCAAACACAAAGGATATTTTCTTTATTTTCTTATCTGTTTCAACTTTATTTTGAGGTGTTTTTTTAGGAATCGGATTGATTACCGTATTTATTTGTTTTGTTTCTTGTTTAGGTATAAATATTGGCTTTTTAGGTAAGAAGAGAGTATGGTATTCTATTTCTTTTCGCATTGTTTGTCTGGAGATTAGCAAGTCTCTTTCAAGTGGTTTTAGCGGAAGTTGTAAATTGTATAGTTCAATACAATTTTTGTGTATTTTGATTGCAATATTTTCCGCAATTGAGTTTTCTGCGATTACTTTGTAGTAATCTTGCAGGTATACCATAGCGCCTTCTCTTGCAAGAACAAGATTATCTGTAAAAAATGCAATTTTATCTGCATCATATAGATTTAGCGATTTTAAAAGTTTTACGTTTACAGGATGGCGCATGATAGTTAGAAATCGAAAAAGATGACCGCTCACCGGATCTACGAGAGAAAGAGCTTCTCTTAGGATAAAATCGTTAAATGAGAGAAAACTTTTTGTGTATCCTGATAAAAATTCAGTCAAGCTAAGTTTTCTTAGTTGCATAATTTTTATTGCTAATGTTGTATAAAGATAATAACCTCTGGTATGTTTGTATAATTCATCGGATAAAGGTCCGATTTGTTTTAAGTCTTCAGATTTAAGATATTTTTCAAAAATTCCCTTTTCAAATGCAGAAATTGATACTTTTTCGTATTCGGATTTAAAATCATCATACTCAAATTTTCTTGCAATTAGAATAGTTTTTATTTTTTCATATTTAGAAATGTAGTTTAGAAAATTTAAGATTTCTGTTTTATTCTCTTTAAGAATTTGTTCAAAAGAATTTATTACTATTATAGTTGGTTTGTCAATTGATTCAAAATATGCATTTATTTTTTGAGTAAAATTTTCAGTTTTAGTTTTTGGTGCTTTTATAATATTTTGGACTGTAAGTCTTTTGAAATCATCGAAAAATTCCAGCAGTATGTCATCAAGAATTGTTGTTTCAAAACAGTTGTATTTAAGTGTAATTACATCTTCATTTAGCATTGATAATGACTGATTAACAACCATAGTTTTGCCTGTTCCCATAAAACCGTTTACAAGCAATAAGCGGTTGTTACTCTTGAAAAAATTTAATATTTTTTCTATTTGGGATACATTGTTTTCAATTAAAAACTGGTTTATGCCAATGTCTAATTTTTGAATTGTTTTTCTGTCTGCAATTTCTGCTATGAATTCCATAAAGCTATATTAATTGATTTTTTAAAATTTTGCAAATCAAATATTTTTATAGTACAATCTTATTATAGACTTAACTAAGGGGAATAAGATGGAATTTTTTAGAAAACACCAGAGGGCAATAGTTGCAGTAATTGCAGTAACTTTTATAGCTTGGACTATTGGTTTGATGATGTTACCTCTATTGGTTAAATAAGGATGAATATTAATAAATTTATAAAAAATATATTTGTAATAGTTCTTACTTTGCTTATAGTTAATATAGGTACGGTTGCTGATGCAAACCAACTTAAGGCTATTCAACAAAAGCAGCGTGTTACTCACGAAAAAATTAAGCGTTTAAAAGTGCTTGAACATCTTGAGAAAAATAAATTGTACCAAAACCAACAGAAGTTGGAACAGGCATCTACTAACTTGCAGTATTCTCAAAACAGATATGCTTCTCTTGAAAGACAGCTTGCTCAGATGGAGAAGGAGCTTGTTGCTTCTGTTAATGAGTTTAATACCGCAAATGTTCATATGCGGAAAAGAATTAGACAAGTATACAAAAATCAAAGAACCGGTATGTTTCAGTTAATATTAACTGCTAAAGATTTAAATTCTTTGCTTGATGTATTGTATTTTGAAAAAATTGTTTTGAAAAAAGATTATGCTAGAATTCAAGCAATAAGAGCGAAGTCTGAGAAGATTAAAGCTATGAAAAAAGATGTTGAAGCTAAAAAGATTGCTTTGGCTGAATCTATAGAACAGATTAACTCTCAAAAGAAGAATATAAGGTCTGCAATTGCGATGAACCAAAGTATGATTAACAAATACAAAACAGACAGAAGAACATATGAAAGAGCTGAAAGAGAACTCGCCCGTCAGTCTGAAAGTATTCAAAATATGCTGTCACACAATAAAGGGTCTTCTTCTATAAAGGTTACTTCTGCAGGCTTTTTACGCCCTATCGGCGGTCGAATAACTTCTCCTTTTGGTTGGAGAACACACCCAATCTTTAATAGTAGGACTTTCCACTCCGGAGTAGATATTGCAGGTCCTAATAGAGGCAGTATTAAAGCTTCTAATTCCGGTAAAGTCATATATTCCGGCTGGTATGGCGGATATGGTAAGGTTGTAATTCTTGATCACGGTGTGATAAATGGAAAACCTATGAGTACTTTGTATGCTCACATGTCTTCAATTCGTGTAGGACAAGGTCAGTTTGTAAATAAAGGTGAAGTGGTAGGTTATGAAGGTACTACAGGTTATAGTACAGGCCCTCACGTACATTTTGAAGTAAGAATAAACGGAAAACCGAATAACCCGTTAAATTATATCTAAAGGTAGGAAGTTGAGAAAGAATCTTTTAATTACATCTTTAATATTGGCATTGTCGGCTAACTCTGTATTTGCAAAAGAGTTAGTTGAAAGTCCTGCAGATTTGGAAAAAACTTTTAATGAAACTTTTTATGAAGCTCCATTTTCTCCTTTGCCTCAGGTTGAGGTGAAAAGTGGAAATCAAACAAAACCTGTGAGGGGTATGCCTCTTTTTAAGACTGTTCGTATTAAGATAACTAATCATTTTAGAAAACGAGATTATGAAAATTATCAAAAACAGTTGGAACAGGAAAATGCTCAATTTGAACAATTTGAAGAAAGTGAATCTCAAGAAATTGATTCTAAAGAAAAAAAGGTAAATTATAAAGAGTCTCAAGAGGTAAAGGATACTTCTAAAAAAGATGAACAAGTGTCTGTAAAAAAAGAAGAAAAGTCTAAGGATACTCTAGAGTTAGAGGGTGGAGTTAAAGAACAAGCAACTTCTAAAAATGTAATTTTAGATGCTGATAATTTGGATTTTGATGAAAAAACATCTGATATTACTGCGACTGGTTCTCCGGTTTTGACTTTCCCTCAGCAAAATGTTTCGTTAAAGGCTGATAAGCTTGTCTATAATCAAGAAAGTAATATTTTAAAAGCATTCGGAAATGTAGAAGTTCTTCGCGATGGCAAGACTATCTATGGCGATTTCATGCAGATTAACATGAATGAAGAAAGTGCATTGTTGGATAACATGACTACAAGAGAAGGATTTATGACCATTAGGGCAAGAAAATCCGAGATGGTAGGCGATAAAATAATCCTTCATGATGGTAAATTTGCATCAGATGAACATTACATATTTAATTTGCAAACAAGGATGATTGGTGGAAATAACTTCAATAATATGATTATTGATGATGAAGATAGGTCTTCAATAACTAATGAAGTTGGAGATACTGCAATTCATGTTAAGGCTAAAGATATTTTTATAAATGCAAAAAGAGATCATGATGTAATAACTTTAAAAAAAGCTCAAATAAATTATGGTAGCAGAGAGTTGTTTACTTGGCCTTCAATTACTGCCCATACAAATAAAAAACATGAATATTTCGAAGCAAATTATCCGGAATTTGGTTCTCGTGGTAAGTTGGGTATGTTTGCAGGTCCCGGTTTTGTTTTTGATACTCCATTGCAGGGCGGTTCTACTGTAAAAGTTTTGCCGATTTTGAATAATAAGAGTGGTCTTGGCTTTGGTGGTATGCTTAAGTATCGAAGTGCCACCAACTATACTGACTTAGCTTATGGTTCATCCGCAGATGTTTTTATTATGCGCGGTAAACAATTCCTTGATGATAAACTTTTCTTCCAATATGGTGCTAATTCATATATGGAAGAATGGTTCTTTGGCCCTAGGATGCCAAAGTATTCTGCTGAGTTAATATATGCAGATAAGACAGTAGTTCCTTCTACTATTAAAGAAGGTTTAGATTTGAATTTTGCTCATCGTTTTGGTGTTGGTTATATGCAAAATAACGATGCAAACAGACATGGCGAAAATATTGCTCCTGCAGATATCGGAACAATGAGAACGAGATATATGGCTGAGATTAGCCAGTCATTGTTTAAATATAATGACAGAGAAAATTTAAGATTTTTGGATTTGGCTCTTGTAATGCAAGGTAGTGCTGCGTTGTATGGAACAGGCGATACTCAGTTTGTTGGAAGAATTGGTCCGAGAGTACATACTCAATACAAGTATTGGATGCAAGATGTTGGATTTTTTGCAACAGCGTATCAGGATAATACCCCTATAGCGATGTATGATATGTATCGTTATGGTCATGCGAGTGTATATTTGAGAGAAGCTTTGAGGGTTCATAAGTATGTTACTCTTGCTTGGTCTGGAACTCTTACATTAACAGGTGATTCTCCTAATGGTGATATGTTCCAGGAAAATTCCTTTATCATTGCTTTGGGACCGGACGATTTCAAGATAAACTTTGGTTATGACTGGGTGCGTCAACAAACTTATTTTTCTTTTGTAATTGCAATGGATACAAAGGGGTCTTCTATTGAGTTTGATAAGATGGAAATTAAAAATCCTGACAGACTTGCAAGAAGTGATAAAAAAGAGGTTGAGCTGAATGTTTATGAGACAGAAAATCAGGTAACATCAGAAAAGAAAACTCCAAAGAAAATGATGTATGCTGAAGTTATTGAAATTGAAGATCCTGATAGGGAACAAATATAATGGATGAAATAAAAAAATTAAAGTCTGAATTAATTGAATATGGTAAGCTTGCGGGTGTGAAAAATTTTACTCCCGGATATTCCGGTAATTTATCAGCTAGATGGGGCGATAAGATTCTTATTACCTCCAGTGGCTCTGCAAATGGTTATTTGTCAGAGGATGAGATTGTTGTTATGGATTTTGAGGGAAATTTGCTTGAAGGAAACAAAAAACCTTCTTCTGAGAAGATGTTGCATGTTGAATTTTACAAACAAAGACCTGATGTTAATTATATTATCCATGTCCATTCTCCTTATTTAAGTACTTTTGCTTGTTGTAGAATACCTTTGGATGAGCCTGTTATGGCTGAAAATGTATTTTATTTTGGACAAATTCCTCTTGCAGATTATGGTTTACCTTCTTCTATGGATTTGGTGGAAAAAACTGCAAAATATTTCAAAGATTTTGATGCTGTATTGATGGCAAACCACGGTTTTATAGTTGGAGACAAAACTATAAAAGATGCTTTTTTAAAGTTGGAATTGGCAGAATCTTATGCGCAAGTCGTGTTTAACACAAAATTGCTCGGAGGAGCAAAACTTTTTACGCAAAAAGAAGTTGATGAGATAAATTCTCTAAAAAAATAGTTGTGATATAATTAGATTAATATTTAAGGTAAAAGAGGAAATATAACAGTGTCATTAATGTTAGAAAATAAACAAGGATTAATCGCAGGAGATGGTACATTACCTGTAAAAATGGCTCAATATGCAAAAGAAAATGGGTTTGAAGTTGTATGTATTTCTCTTGCAAAAGATAATTTAAGACAGTTAAAAAAATATTGTTCAAGAGTATATTCTTGTCATCCTGGAGAAATAAACAGAATTGAAAAAATATTAAAAGATGAGCAAATTAAACAGGCAACTTTTTTGGGCAAGGTTCATAAAAGAGTTTTGTTGCAATTGCATAAATTTGATAAACGTGCTATAGAATTGTTGCAGGAAGCTCAGAGGTTAAATGATGATCAGGTAATGCTTATGATTGTAAGAGAGTTTGAAAAACTTGGTATTACAGTCTTGGATCAAACAATTTTTATTAAAAACTTAATGATTCCTTCCGGAGTTTTAGGAAAATTGAAACCTACAGAAGCACAAATGGAAGATGTAAATTATGGCTTTTGGTTAGCAAAAGAGATGGGTAAGATCGATGTTGGTCAATCAGTTGTAATAAAAGATAAGATGATAATGGCGGTGGAAGCTATCGAAGGTACTGATATGTGTATAAAACGAGGCTCCAAGTTAGCTAAGAAAAATGCTGTAGTTGTAAAAGTTGCAAAACCTTCTCAGGATAAACGTTTTGATATTCCTGCTATAGGTTTAAGGACTTTGAAAACTATGAAAAAATACAAAGCTGATTTGATTGCAGTTGAGGCTAACGAAACAATAATTGTTGATCAAGAAAAAGTTATACAATTTGCTGATGAAAATGATATAGTAATTATGGCAGTTTAGTATGAAAAAGCTTTTTATTATAACAGGTGAATATTCAGGAGATATACATGCATCTCATGTTGTTAAGGCTTTGCGTTCTTTAAATCCTGATATTTTAATAGAAGGTATCGGTGGGGAAAATCTTAAGGCTGCTGGTGTTAAGTTGTTTTCTGACCAAAAGAAAATGAGTGCAGTTGGTCTTTCTTTAAAAATAATTGTAGATCATGTTACTTTGGGTAAAAGGGTTGTTGATTATATTATAAATGAATTTAAGCCTGATGATGTATTGTTGATTGATTATGGCGTTTTTAATTTAAGCATCTCAAAGTTCTTAAAAAAAGCCGGTATTAAGGTGTTCTATTATATTCCTCCTCAGGTTTGGGCTAGTAGAAAATGGAGAATTAATACAATAAAAAAATATGTTGATGAAGTTCTTTGTATTTTCCCATTTGAAAAAAAACTGTATGAGGGTTTTGGAATTAAAACTCATTATTGTGGTCATCCTTTGGTGTCACAGTTGCCACCAAAAGCTGATAGAGATGAGTTTTTTGAGAAGCATGGCTTTGATAAAAGCAAAAAGTTAGTTTCTATATTTCCAGGTTCAAGGGTGTTTGAACTGAAAAATTTAATGGGGGTATTTATTAATACTGCAGAAAATTTACAAAGAAAACATCCTGACTTACAGTTTTGTATATCTCATGCTCCTAATTTGTCTGATGATGTTTATAATAAATATTTAAAAAATACTAATTTTAAAGTTATTAAAGATGAAAATCAAGCATTATTGAGCGTTTCCGATGCATTAATTTTGGCATCGGGTACGGTTGCATTAGAGGCTTGTTTGTACCAGACGCCTATGATAATTGCATATAGGGGGCCTTGGCTTTTTTACTTAATTTACTTGATTGTGAGATGTATAAAAATGGTTTCTTTACCAAATATTATTGCAGATAAATTTATTGTTCCTGAAATTTTGCAGGGTGATGTGAATGTTACAAAAATCTCATATGAAATTGAACGTATCCTTTTTGATTCTGATTATAGAAAAAATTATATTGAGCAATTAGGTATGGTGAAAAGTCTTTTGTCTGATAAAATTTCTTCAGAAGAGGCTGCTGAGACTATTAATGCCGGAATTTAGCTTTATATATCTTTAATTAATAGCAATTTTTTATTTTTATATGCCTTTATATATATGTAGCAGGTTAATAATTGTGATGTAATGATAAATCAGATTTCTAATGCAAATAATATTCAAAATAAGCAATTTGCTAATTTTACTCAGCCCAAAGGGGGGTATTATTTGCCTGCGTCATATTTAGAAGAGAGTAATAAAGAGAAAAGTAGAAAGTTTGGAAAGACATTAGTTGTATCTGCTTTGGTTGTTGGTTTTGGAACTCTTGGAATATTAAGCGGAGGTGCTAATAAGGGAGTTGCCAAGGTATTAAAAAAATGGAAGGGATACCTAGAAAAAAAACTTGCAAAGGGTTCAAAATTTGAGGATCTTTATAGGTTTTCGCTAAACAAAATTGATAATTTTATGTCTAAAACTGAAAGTGTAAATAACTTTACTTCTTTAAAAGATGTTCTTTTCCAGAAGTTTATGTGGGGAAAGAATGGAAGTCGAAAATTTACTCGAAGAATCCATGAAAGAATTACAGAATTTTTTGATAGAGTAAGTCGAAAGACAGTTAATAGTTCTTATAATTCAACGCAAGAAAAATTCTCGAATTTAACTGAGTATTTTTCATCCCTTAATTCGCGAATTTTGAATGAGAATTCTTCAAATTCAAGAATCCGTAATGCGTTGATTGAAATTGATGCAAGAATGACAAGAGTTAACAAAAACCTTGAAGACGGTTTTGGAGTTAATGCAAGAAATAAAAGATATAAAGAAATTCAAAATGCGACAGACGGTTTATTTGACTTTTTCTGGGACGCTAGTTTTAGTGATATAAAAAACTTTAGGTCAAAAAATATGTGGCAGTCATTTATTGCAGAAGATTATTTAATTCCTGCGAAATTAAAAATGTCGAATGATGTCGCTCTATTGAGACAGATGATTACTCATGATATTAATGATAATTATGTCGCTACAATGAAAGCTCTTGATAATGTTCAAAAATTTATCAATCCTTCTGATACCTTAACAAATGATGTTTTAAGAAATATTAGAAGTAAACTTGATAGATATAAAAAATTATCAGGAAATGATGAGGTTAATTTAAGAAGTAAGCTAAATCGAGAAATTATTGATGAGTTAAAGAATTTGTCTCTAAATTTCAAAAATTCTTCTTCAAAATATCATTATACAGACGCTGCTGTAAAATCTATTGCAAACTACGTCCAAGATGTTGAAAATATTATATCTAAAAGTTCTAAGGGAGAATTACAGGAAATTCTTTCTTTATATAAATCAATTCTTCCAAGAAGTCAGTATTTGAAATTAAAATCAAAGGTTAATTCTGCTATTAGATCTTTGGACAAGTCTATTGATACTGAAACGAATAAATATTATGATAAAGCCAGAGATTTAAAACTTGGTAGTGCTCCTACAGATGTTATTTCTATTTTGTTTACAATGGGGACAGTCGGTTACTATTTAAATAAGTCAAAAGGTAAAGATGAAAAAATATCTTCTACTCTGAAATATGGTATTCCTGCTGTAGGTGCGATTGTTACATCTTTGTATACAGCTGCGAGAATGGTTGCAGGAAGTAAAGCTCTTATATTTGGTTTAGTTTCTGCTTGGGCTCTTAACAAGGCAGGGGTTTTAGTTGATGATTTTCGTAAAAAATATTCATTGGATATTTCTTTTCAGAACAAAGCTCTTTTAAAATCTCAATCGGACAAAGTATAAAATAATTATATGTTTTTGTTAGAATTCTTGTAAAAAGGATTTATTATGATTAAAGATGACGGAACTATAAGATATAAATTAGAACAGAGAGAAATTGATAATTTGTCTGAGTATGCTACTAAAAGTAGATTCTCAAAAGGTAGAAAACGTAAAGAAGATCCTAGTGATTTAAGAACGGAATTTCAACGCGATCGAGATAGAATTCTTCATTCAAAGGCATTTAGAAGATTGAAGCATAAGACACAAGTGTTTTTGTCTCCTTTTGATGACCATTTTAGAACAAGATTAACTCATACTCTTGAGGTCTCTCAAATAGGTAGAACTATTGCAAGAGCTCTTGATTTTAATGAAGATTTAGTTGAAGCTATTGCTTTAGGACATGATTTAGGACATACTCCTTTTGGTCATTGTGGAGAAGGTGTATTAAACGAACTTTTAAAAGGAGGTTTCCATCATAATATACAAAGTGTTCGCGTTGTGGAGGTCTTAGAGGATTTGAATCTTTGTGCTGAGACTATTGATGGTATATTGACACATACTTGGGGATATAAACCAAAGACTCCTGAAGGGCAAATTGTCCAATTGGCTGATAAAATTGCTTATATAAATCATGATATTGAAGATTCTATTAGGGCAGGAATTATTTCTGAAAGTGATTTACCAAAAGATTGTATAAGTTATTTTTCTTCAGTTCAAAGTAAAAGGCTTAGTAAGATGATTCATGAGATCGTTTCAAATTCTATTGACAAGCCGATTGTAGCAATGAGTGAAGAAGGTTGGCATTATACAACTAAATTGCGCCAGTGGATGTTTGAAAATGTATACATAGATTCTCCTGCAAAACTCGAAGAAAAAAAGGCTAGAAATGTAATTAGAGAACTATTTTTCTTGTACATTGATATGTTAAAACCTGTTTGTGAAGAGTCAAAAATAGAAAGAATTGTTACTGATTATATTTCTGGTATGACTGACAGATATGCTATCGAAAAATATAAAGAAAATTTTATTCCAAAAGGATTTCAGTCAGGAGCTAAAGAAGATTACTTGTTTAAGCTTGCAAAAATAATAAATTAAAATTATAATAATCTTATGAACGAAAAAGTAGAGCTTTTGGGCTATAAGATAAATACATTTAGTTTTGATGAAGCGGTAGAATATGCAAATTCTATTTCAGGGCAGGTTGTTACAATTAATCCTGAAATGATGAGTAATCCGGATACTGTTGATATTGTTAATTCCGCAGAACTTGTTATACCTGATGGTATAGGGGTTGAGCTTGGATTAAGAATTATTGGTCATAAGGTGAGAAGAATAGCTGGCATAGAGTTTGCTCATAGAATGATCGCGGAGGCTGAAAAGAATCGTCAATCCATAGCTTTAATTGGGGCAAAACCTGAAGTTGTTGAAAAAGCAAAAGAAAATCTTCAAAAAGAATTCCCAAATCTTTACATAACTTATTCTCATGATGGCTATTTTAAAGATGATGATAAAATTTTGAATGAGGTTAAAATAAGGCAGCCTCGTTTAGTTCTTTGTGCACTTGGGTCTCCAAGACAGGAAGAATTTATTTATAAAGCGAAAAAAGAAATGCCTGACAGTTTGTTTATCGGAGTTGGCGGTAGTTTTGATGTTTGGTCCGGAATGGTAGAAAGAGCTCCGGAAATTTATCAAAAACTATGTATTGAATGGCTTTATAGGACTTTAAAAGAGCCGAAGAGATTCAAGAGGATATTCCCGACTTTGCCTTTATTTGTTCTAAGAGTTTTGAGAGAAAAATTTATTCCTAAGGGAGTTTAGTATGTTAAGTGATTTAGATATAGCAAAAATTAAAGATTTATGTAAAGAAAGCAGATTGAATGTTTTAAAGATGGTGTATAACGCTCAATCCGGTCATATTGGTGGAGCGTTGTCTTCTATTGAACTTTTAACTGTTTTGTACAATAAGTGTATGAAGACTTGTCCTCAATGGACAAAGTCGAAAGATTTTCAAAAAAGAGATAGATTTGTTTTATCTAAGGGGCATGCTTCTTCTGCTTTGTATTCAGTATTAGCTCAACTTGGATATTTCCCAAAAGAAGAACTTTTAACTTTCAGACTATTTGGTTCCAGATTGCAGGGCCATCCTGTGCCAATTTGTCCTGGAGTTGATGTTGCTACAGGTTCGTTAGGTCAGGGGCTTTCTATTGCTTGTGGTATGGCTTTGGGGTTGCGTCTTGATAAAAATCCCGCGAATGTTTTTTGCCTTATCGGTGATGGTGAATTGCAAGAGGGAAACGTTTGGGAAGCTTTTATGCATGGTTCGAGTGAAAAACTTGATAACATTGTTGCGATAATAGACAGAAACAGATTACAAATAGATGGATGTACTGAGTCTGTGAAGTCTTTAGATCCTTTAGACGAAAAGATTAAAGCTTTTAATTGGGATGTTATTGAAATTGATGGTCATGATATTCAACAGATTTATGATGCTATAGAAAAAGCTAAAGAAAATAAAAAACCTACTGCAATTATTGCTAATACGATTAAAGGCAAAGGGGTTAGTTTTATGGAAAATAATGCTGGTTGGCACGGCAAAGCTCCTAATAAAGAGGATTTTGAAAGAGCAATAGCAGAATTAGAATCGTAAAAAGGTATATTATGATTGTTGACAGCTTAAAAAATATCGAGAAGTATAGTTTAATTCCACAAAATGTGGCAGAGTTTTTAAAAACATTAGATGCAAATTCGTCTACAGGGCATTATGTTCTTGATGACAAATCTTTCGTAAACATTGATGAGTACGAAACAAAAGATGTTGAAATTTGTAAACTCGAAGCTCATAAAAAATATATTGATATTCAGATGCTTTTGACAGGTGTCGAAAGGATTGATTGCTCAAATATTGGTGGTCTTGAATTATCTGAGCAGTACTCTGAAGAAAGAGATGTTATGTTTTTTAAAAATCCAAATTTTTCTGTTGATTCTATCTACTTAGATTCAGATAAATTTGTTTTGCTTTTCCCTCATGATGCTCATCGTCCGCAAATTTGTGCAACAAATTCACCTATTAGAGTAAAAAAAGTTGTGGCTAAAATTATTTATTAGTAGCCCCGATAGTTTTTTCTTTATATTTTTTTACCTGATTATGTGCAAACATTGTCTCTAGATTAGGTTGTACAACTTTTTTGATAATTACGTTTTCTACAAAATTGTCTATTGGTTTTATGGCCAAACCTAAAGCGACAAAACCTCCAATAGTTTTCATTATTTTTGCATTCATAATTTTATTTTTTTGATATTTTTTTATGATATCTTCAGCAGCATCACGCAAGTAAGTTTCTTTGTAATCAGGATCTTTTGCGAATTTTTCTTTCAATTTTCCAAATTTCTTCCATAATTTTTCGGAGAATTGTTTTGGTTTTTTGTTTTCAATTAGATCAGAGTATATGTTAAACATTTCATCAATATTTTTGTTTGCATATTGAAGTACTCTATCTTTCTTTGATAGTGCAAGAGATTCCGGATGGCGTCTTCCGAATATGCCATCTATTATTAATCTGATTGGATTTTTGATTTTAGTTTCTCTTATAAGCTTTTCTCTGTTTGTAGTTATTGATTCGGTAAAGTGATTTTTAAAAGAATCGATATTGTCTTTATACTTACCTAAATGACGTCTGTTAGAGAATTCTTGTATAAAATTAATAATTTCTTCTTGTGATTGTAAAGATAATCCGTCTTTACCAGCTGTTCCAAAAAGGGATACTCCTTTTTGCCCTGCAATAACAGCACCTGTTGGAAGAATAACACTTGCTAAAAGTTGGAAAATAGCTTGTTCTAAACCTCTTTGAGCGTTTGGATCATAAGATGTTTTTTTGTTTTTATATTTATCGTAAATATCAGCTCCAAAGTATAGCATTGCAGGGAACCATAGCAATGTGCCAAGTTTTGGGGCGACTTCACTTATTGCAGCCCCTAATTCATTAGAATATGCTAGTCCTCTGGTAGGCCAGTGCATAAGTGGATCTGAATATTTTTTATTATCTTTGTTCTTATCTTTATTTTCAGTTTTTTTATCTACTGTTTTTTCCTGTGTTTGTCCAGTAAAGCTATAAGGGGCTATTCTTATCAATTTAAAGTTCTCCATGTCAAAAATTGCGCGTATTGAATATAATACCTGAAAATAATATTTCTTGCTAGTTTTTGACTCTTTGTAAATTTTTTGTTATATTTCTGTCATGTTTTTAATTTCTGATAAGGAAAATTTTAATCTGTTTTATAATGATTTGATTACTCAATTTCCGAAAGAAGAACAAAAATCAAAGAAAGTCTTTTTGAAATTGTTAACCTATGATTGTTTTGATGTTTTGTCTGCTTTTGATAAAGCTGCATATGCTTTTTTGTTAAGAGATGAGTTGAATAAGGTTGTCTGGTTGGATTATATCGCCGTTAGAAAAGAATTTCATTCTATGGGGTTTGGTAAAAAAGTTATAAATGATATGAAAGATTATTATAATGGTTATAAAGGATGTTTTCTTGAAGTTGAAAAGCCTAATGAAGCTGTTCCAAATACAATAAGGCGAATAAAGTTTTATGAAAATTTAGGTGCAAAGAAAATTGATTGTGATTACTTTTATCCAAATGAACAAGGAGATCTGCCAATGGATTTGTACTACATATCATATGATGGCAAGCCTGTAAGTAATATATTTTCAACAATTGAAAACATCCATAAACTACTCCATTCAGACATCCCTCATCTTAATGAAGTTCTATCAAAAATTGAGGTAAAACAATAAAAGTTATGATAGTACTAGAGAGTTAAAGTGTATATCTTGAACGAGATGTAATAGTTTGTTTATAAATTCTCTATAGGCTCTTCTATCTGCTTCGCCCGACAATATAATGTCTGCATTCTGGGCGGTTGGATGAATGTGAGTTTTAGCTTTGCTTGAAGCATTTTCATATACCTCATCCGCAGAATCTCCAAGGTTCCTTTCTGCAGCTCTTTGATAAAATCTTTCTTTTTGGATGGCTGGAGTGACATCAACATAAATTTTAAAGTCGAAAGCGTCTACAACTTTTTCTGTTAATGTAAACAAACCTTCAGATATGATTATTTTAGATGGAATTGCGAGCTTCGCATTATCTTTTCTTATCGCAGTTCCTGACATATCGTATTCCGGAAGGTATACAGTGTTGCCAAACAAAAGGGATTTAATATGAGTTTTCATCAGCTCAAGTTCAAGAGCTTCAGGGACATCTAAGTCATAGTGTTTAGCAAATTCTGCAAAGCTACCTGCTTTTTTTACCATATCAGAACGGTCATAGTAATAATCGTCGGTGTTGATTCTTGTAATAGCATTTGATATACAATATTCTTGAGCAAATGATTGTACTGTATTTATTATATCAAGTGCAATTGTAGATTTCCCACTTGCAGTTTCTCCCGCTATACCAACTGAGCAAGGACGTGTAATTGTTCCGGATAAAAACAAAGCCATCTTATGAATGGCATTTGGTTTAACTTTTATAAATATTGAATTTGATGAATTCATTTCATCTGAAAAAATTTTATTAAGTCTTAATTCCACTAAATTAAGAATATTCTTACTATTAGAATGCTTGAAGCTATCTTGTCTAAATTCTGAATATGTTTTTGTTATAGTATTTTGCAATGTATAAATCCTTATTTTCTACTGATAAAAAAAGTGAACATAAAAATTTTTGCTAACTATTTTTAATTATGTTACCAAAAATAAAATAAAAAAGTTTAAAGTATGTATAAATGTTAAATTAAATTTTTATAAATATAAAAAAATAGGTTATAATGTATTTAGGAGCTTTACTATGGGAATAGATAGAAAAATTGTTTTATATTCTTTATCTGGAATAATTTTGGTTGGAATATTAGTCTTTGGATATTTTTATTTTCAAAGAGAAAAAGATTATGAAAGTACAAATATTTGTCTTAACGATGAACTTGTTGCAAAATTGATTCATGAAAATGTTAATCCGTTTAGCAAATTTAAATTCATAAAACAGCGCAATAGTGACTGTAACAAGCTTTTGAAAGAAAATAAAGAAACCGTAATGTACAGTAAAAAAGAAGAATATTGTAAAATTTTAGATGATTCAACAGTATCAACAATTTTACTTGTTAATACCTATGTAAATGAAATGTATGATAGAGAAAGTGCCTCAAAAGTTTTGAAAGAAACTTTACCTTTGATGGTTCCATATAATTACTGTTCAAGTTACATGGATAATATGATAAATTTAATAATTTTAAAGAAAAAAATGGGACTGTAATAAGCTATTTTTTGGATGTCTGGGAGATTTCTTTAGATTCTTATTGACGTTGTATAAAAAATCATTTATTATAATTTCGGTAAAATTTTTGTATGTAAGGAGAGCGATATGAATAATTTTGAATTTTATTGTCCAACTAGGGTTTTGTTTGGGAAAGGTCAAATTGCAAAACTTTCTGAATTAGTAGATAAGTCTAAAAAAATTCTTATGACTTATGGTGGCGGTTCAATTAAGAAAAATGGTGTGTATGAACAAGTTAAAAACGCCCTTCAAGGTTATAATTTGATAGAATTTGGAGGAATTGAACCTAATCCTAAATATGAAACATTAATGAAAGCTGTAGATATCGTAAAAAAAGAAGGTATAGATTTTATTCTTTCTGTAGGTGGCGGGTCCACTTTGGACGGTACAAAGTTTATTGCATTAGCTTCAAAGTATGATGGTGATGATGCTTATGATGCAATTATGATAAGAGGTGAACATCCATCATCAGCAGTAGAATTTGCAGATGTTATTACTCTTCCGGCAACAGGCTCAGAGATGAATAACGGCGGGGTAATTTCACGTCTTTCTACTAATGAAAAACTTGCTTTCCATAATCCGTTATGTTTTCCTAAATTTTCTATAATTGATCCTCAAGTAACATTTAGTCTGCCTGTAAGACAAACTATTAACGGGATTGTGGACACATTTGTACATACAATGGAATTTAATTGTACATATGATGTAAATTCTCCGTTGCAAGATATTTGGGCAATGGGTATTTTGAGAACTCTTATTCAGGAAGCTCCAAAGGTACTTGCTAATCCTGAAGATTATGAAGCAAGAGCAAATATATTCTGGTGTGCAACTTGTGGTTTGAACTATTGGATTTCTGTGGGTGTCCCTCAAGATTGGTCTACTCATATGATTGGTCATGAGTTGACTGCTTTTTATGGGATTGATCACGGACAAAGCCTTGCAATTATATTGCCAAGACTTTTGAAAAATCAAAAACTAAATAAGTCTGCAAAGTTAGCTAAAATTGCAAAAGAAGTATTTAATATTGAAGAAAAAGATCCTTTAAAAGCTTCAGATATAGCAATTGATAAGATAGAAGAGTTCTTTAATTCAATTGGAATGAAAACTAAACTTTCTGACTATGGAATTGATGCAAAAGAAGCTGCGGAAAAAATAAGAGATAGATTCGCTTCTCGTAATGTAGCTTTTGGAGAAAGAGGCTTAATTACAGCAGATGTAGCTTATGATGTTGTGTTAAAAGCTTAAGTATCGTTTATTAAGAGTACAAAGAGAGGGGCTATGCCCCTCTCTTTGTTGATATTTCATTGGAATTATTATTCTTCTAAACAATTTTGTATGTGGGATTAAAAGAAAGAAAATTAATTTAGTTAAACATTACAAAAGGTATATTGTTTTCTTGTGCAAATTTTCGTAATTCAAACGGGATTTCAGAGAGGTTCAATCTTTTTGTTCCAATTGCACCCCATTCAAGATCTCCAACAACTGCTTCTGAGAAAACTTCTTTTGAAATATATGCGTTATTTTGAGCAATAACTGCATTTTCAAATGCAATAGCTTCTTTTTCTCCACCTAGAATTTTGATAATTTTTTGATTTTTATGAATGTTTTCAATATTATCACGAGGAATTTCTCGGAATAATTCTGCATACTGTTCATCTGAAAGAGTTTTATTTGTTAGTTTTGCGTATTTTTGTTTTAAGCCGTTTGCAAAATGTACGTCAGAACGGCTTTTAATGCTCATAAAAGTATAATCTTTTAAATATTTTGTATTACTGGTTTGTGGTCTTATAAAGCATATATTGTCCATGTTAAGGCGTCTGGTAATCAAAAATTCAGGCATTTCTTTATTATAAGTTGGTATTGCTCCATTTTTTCCAATTGAAAGTGAAAATACTCCACTTACACCGTGTCTTCCCGCAGCGTAAGCATTTTTTAAGTTTTCAATGCTTGAACTATGATAGCCAAATGCGGTTTTATCAAGATTTAAATCATTGGCATTAATGATAATGTTTTCAGTAGTTTCTGTATTTTTACCTAAAGTTACTTTTTGTCCACCGGCTTTAAGAATATTTGACAAAGAGACATCTGAAGTGTATATCATTCTACCATTTTTTTGGATATTTAAAATTTCTTTTTCAATTGCTTTTGTTGCTGGGGAGTTAATTTTATCTCCATAAAGTTTATAAAATGTTGAATTGACAGAACGTAAGTCAGATTCAGCAAAAATCTTTGCTATTGTAAAATCATTACCACTTTTGAATATATCAGCTATATCTTCAGTCATATGTTTATCAATATTAGTACCGGATTGTATTTTTTCTAACCAGTGGTGGTTTTCTACCATATTTATGATTCTGTTTTTTTCTGCAGTACTTAAATTCATTCTATTTACGATTGCATCAACTGTAAGTGAAGAAGGAAGCGCATGTCCAAAATCTTTAGTCCTTTCAATTTTTCTTATGTCATGTAAAATTGATGCAACTCCTAATACTTTTTTGTCAGTTTCATTAAGTGTTTTATATAATGGATTGCGTGTATTTTCTTGGAAAACTTTTAATAAATGTTCTGCAAGTTGAAAATCTTGTCCTTGGTGTTGTTTTAGACCAATAGTGAATTTAAATTCCGGGATTGCATCACAAATAATTTCAAGAGAATTTTTGTAGTCTGAAAATTCTTTTGGTAAAAGTATTTCGTTATTATACAAAAAATTCTTGATTTCATTGTTAATAGCTTTTTCAGTCGCGTTTAAAGTTTTTGTGTCGTGCATGAACACCGGTAGACCAGATATTCTGTTTAGACCTTCATTTTTTAAACCGAATTTCATAAGAATTGATTCTTGTTCAGCCGGAGAAAGGTGTTCTATTAATTTATTAATATTTGATTTAAACTCATCGCGAGAGTATTGTAAATTTATGCCACCGTACTCTTTTAATTGATCAATTCCTTTTCCGTTTTTAAATGTATTTGCTATGTTGTCTATTTCTTTTAAAAGTTTGTTTGATGCTATTTCATCAACTTGGTTTACTTTAGGTAATACTCGTAAAAAATCTAAAGGTTCACAATCAAGACAACGTTTAATTGCGATTTCAATATTTTTTTCTCTAATTTTACCGTTTTTTAATGCAATCATAAACTCATTTAAAATTTTAGGATCTTCTGCAACTTGTGTAAGACGTAAAATTTCTGGTATATATTTTCCTTGAATTTTACCTTCACGTTCCATTTTTAATAACTCTTTAAATTGAGTTAAATTTTTGCTAAAGTTTTTATCTGAAGCAAGCCAGATATTAAGACTAGCTTTAGCTTCTGTGCTTTGACTAAAAATATTAGACTTTGTATATAATGTCATTTCATTATTATCAATAAGGCGTAGTAATTGTTTTTGCTCTGTAGAATCTAAATGTTGCGCAATTCTTGAAAATTCGTTATTTATAGTCTCAATAGAAATTTTGTTAGATTGTTTTATTATTTTAGAGTTGTATTTTTCGCAATATTTTAAAAGAACGTCTTCACGTTTTAAACCTACATTTTTAATAGTGTTTGGTGTCACGTACTTTAACTCATTGACTGCACCAATTTCAACTTTTCTTAGGAGTCTATTTCCCCAAGCTCCAATTTTTTGGCTATTCGCAAGTAAAGTTTTCGTAATCATCCCTTAATAATATCCCCTCTTTTATATAAAGTATTATTCTCAAAAAAAATTGTCTAATTTAAAAATAAAAAAAATAATATCTCTAAAATCCAATAAAATTCGATATATTAGAGTTTACAAATCTTAATAATATTTTTTTATTATTTGTATTAAATTGTATCCAGGTTGATTTTTATATTTAAAAGTGAAAATTAATTCAGTAGTTGTCAAAAGGGCTCTATTTAATAGTTTCGTGTATTTTAATATAAAACAAGTTTTAACAATCAGGCAATTTCTAAGAGTCAAAATACTTTATATAAATATTAGGGGATATAAGGATACTTTTATGGGATTAGAAAGAATTGGGACAAATATTGGTAAAGATATTATTGCTTGGACTCGAACCAGTGGAAAAAGTTTATTTATAACTAGACCAGAAAAAGTTAATATTGAGGGGTTAAAATTTGCTAATTCATTATCAATTGACACTGTGCAGATTGGTAATACTTCATTGCTACAAAAAGCTTTAGTGATACAAACAGCTGAAAAAGAATTATATGATGTAACTAAATGGCAAAAGGAATTTTTTGCAAAAACATATGATACTTTAAAAACGCCTGAAGAAAGAGCTGCCTACATTGGGAAACTTAGATTGGTATTTGAAAAGATAAAAATTAAAAAAGATGATGAAATTATGAATTTTACAAATAATGACGATATGATAAATTTTATTCGTGAAAATTTTCAATATTTACATCATAAAAATCAATCTAAAATTATTAAGTTATTAGAAAATAATGAACTTCCAAATGAATACTTTCCATTTGATTTTGACAATAATAAAATGTTTGAACTAGTTCTAAAAGATAAAAAATACAACTTAGAATTTATAGATAAACTAATGAAAAGATCTCTTATATCCAGCAGAATAGACAGTAAAGTTCATGAATTCTCACAAATAATTGATAAAAATCTATCACAAGCTGGGATTAAGCTTTCTAAAAGTAAAGTAAACGACATTCCGCAACAATTAAACGAATGCGAAATAAATAAAGCTCTTTACCATGATGCTACATATTACCACGGTGTAAGAGGAGGAGATGAAGAATATAAAATGAATTTGTTTAAAAGACATGGCTCTTCACGATTTGGACCTATTAATTCTACAGGTACAAATGTATTATTTACAACCGGAAGCCTAGAATATGCTGAACACTACGGTGGCCCTAATGTCTTGAAAATGTACCTTAGAAAAGATTATCCGATTATAAATCACAATATAATAGAAGCACATTCTGATGACTGGACCGAAGAACGATTAATTTATGATTTACTATATGAAAAAGGGATAAAATTTCTCAAAAATGGTCGCGAAACTCTTATTATTGATCCAAAAGCAGTAACATTTGTGTCTGATTTTAAGAATAATTACATCCCATAAATTGACAAGTCTATTGAGTATAGAGTTGTACTTTTAGTTCAACAGCAAAGTCTAAATTGTTTTTTATTTGCTATAGTTTGATAAATAAAAAACACCCCAATTACTGAGATGTCTTTTATTTGCCGAAGGCCGGACTCGAACCGGCACGTGGTTGCCCACACAAGATTTTGAGTCTAGCACGTCTACCAATTTCATCACTTCGGCTCATATTTAATTGTTACTTTATTATAATAGCAAAAACATTTCAAAATTCAAATAAAATTTTAAAAAATTTTTTAATTAATAATTTTTGTAAAAAAAGGTTAATTTATTTCCTCTTTATCATAGCTTAAAATGCTTTTGTATTAATAACTAAAAGAGGATTTATGAGCAGAATTTTTCTTTGTCTTTTGTTGCTTAATTTATTTTTTTTTCAAACTTCTGTTATTGCAGCTGTTATGGAAGGTGGTATTTCGAAAACAGGTATTGGAAATACAAGTAGAATAGTTGATAGTGATACAAATTTACCTGTGGCTGGGGCAAAGGTAAGTTTACCAAAACAAAATTTCTCAACTGTTACTGACAGTGATGGGGCTTTTAATTTAAAAACTGATATTGAAAATACTACAATAATGTCTGTTGAAAAAGACGGTTACAGACCTTTTTCGCTAACTATAGATCAAAGAATTGCCGCAAAGCCAATTGTTGTTGGTATCGAAAAAAGTAATATCCAAGATATTATAATTTCAGCCCAGATGTTTCATCTCGGGGATGACAATTTTTCTGCAAATTCAGCAAATTCTTCAGAGTTTAAAGGTAAGTCAATTGGTCCTTTTTTCTCAAAATCTTTTATGATTACAGCAGGTGCTATTTCAAAGAAATATTATCTTGTTATCGGTTCCATAATAGGTATTGATACTTTAATGGCAAAATCAATGCGTCAAAATGCAGTAACAAATTCTTATTCTTCTCCTCCTGAAATATATTTTAATGGAGCTAAAATTGCAGAAATTCAGTTGAATGGCGATGGTCAAAGGATTTTAATTCCTATGAATTTAATAAGACTTGGGCAAATGAATGAGGTTACTATAAAAACAGGTAGGAATCTTAAACAAACTGCTTATATTGATTATGATGATATAGAATTTATGAACTTATCTGTTCAGTCAGAATAATAAAAAACGACACATTCTACAAGTGTCGTAAAGGGAAAGGAAACAAATAAAATAAAACCTATTAACCAAAAGTTTTGAAAGTAGATTCAGTATTCTTTTCAATAACTTTTTGAACCGCATCCATTTCGGTTTGAATAGCGTCTTGTT
>CALVHB010000039.1 GCA_944327275.1 Candidatus Gastranaerophilales bacterium
AAAAAACTATCGCAAATGTGTTTGGGACATTCGGAATACTTTCAGACCATGCCTACAAACTCGGAGATTACATAGAAGTTAATGGACATGAAGGTAATGTTGAAGAAATTAATATGCGCTCAACAAAAATCAGGGCACTAGATAATTCTTTAATTATACTACCTAACGATGTCGTATCAGGTACTGTAATAAAAAACGTTACTGTGGGTGAAAAAAGGAGAATTTTTGAAACTTTTGGAGTCACATATGACACATCTTGTGATAAACTGCAAAGGGCTATTAATATTCTTGAAGAAATTCTACTCAATGATCCTGAAATTCATGACGATTTTATCGTCTACCTTGCAACTTTATCATCTAGTTCTATAGATATTAAAGTAAACGCATATACAAAAACAAATGTCTACAAAGATTACTTAAAAATCAAAGAAAGATTTATACTGGAAGCTATCCGTAGATTTAGAGAAGAAAATATTGACTTTGCATTCCCATCTCAAACAATTTATATGGCTAAAGAATGAATATTAAAGTAATTGCACTAGGTAAAATTAAAGAGAAATTCCTTAAAGAAGGGATTGATGAGTTTCTAAAAAGACTCACTCCGTATACTTCTTTGGAAATAATTGAAATCCCAGCTCTTGAAATAAAAGATGAAAATTTAACCGGTAGGATTCTTGAGGAAGAAGGTCAAAAAATATTAGCACACGTAAAACCTCAATCATTCCTTATAACAATGGAAATAAAGGGGAAAATGTTTTCTTCCGAAGAATTTGCACAAAAAATAGAAGAACTTACTAACACAGGGATTTCAGAAATTATTTTTGTAATAGGCTCATCCCATGGAATATCCCCTACAGTATCTGCTCGAGCAAACCTAAAAATGAGTATGTCTAAAATGACTTTTCTTCATCAATTTGCACGTCTCATACTTGTCGAACAAATTTATAGGGCTTTTAAAATTATAAGAGGGGAAACATACCACAAATAGCTCTTGATTTAGCTCAAAAAACTGATATAATTTGTTTATTAGTAATATGTATGTGGAAGTTTAAATACAATATTTACATCATTCACACCACATAAAAAAGTAGAGAGAGATCAATAAAGGAGCTTAATAATATGTCAACTGAAAATAATATGCAAATTGAGAGTAATTTTGAGTTTAACTTATCAATTGAAGAACTTGAAAAAAGAACTCATAAAGATTATTTAATGACAAAAAAAATGTTAAAAGCTGATGCCCCAGAATATTTAAACCTCGAAGAGGGGGATAAAAAGGCACTTAAACATCTTGTTAAAGCTGCTGACATTCTGGAAAAAATAAACATGCAAATTGATTGTAAATATAATCTGGCATTCAAAGAATTCTTAAACAAAGAAATAGAAAAAGGAAATGAACAAGCCAAACTAACAAAAATTCTATTTGATGCCCAAAAGGGAATAAATGCAATAGATACTATGTCAAATAAAATTAATCTAGCCAAAGGGATAGCTGAACGACCAGGTAAAGGGGTTTATCCTGAAGATTTAACAAAAGAAGAATTCCATGAAATTTTAACTAAAATGGTAAATAACGGAAAAATCGATGAAGTAAAAAAAATTCTAACTCAACGCTCTGTAGTTGAAAGATCCGGAGATGAATTAATAGGTATTGATTATATAGATAAATTCAAAGAAGATTTTTCTAAAATGGCAGATGAACTTGACAAAGCTGCAGAAACTTCTACTAACAAAGATTTTAACGAATATCTGGAGCTTCAAGCTAAAGCATTAAGAACCGCTGACCCTATGCTTGATGCTTATGCAGATAAAAAATGGGCAACTTTGCAAGATACTCCACTTGAATTTACAATTACCAGAGAAAACTACGAAGATGAAATGACCGGGACTATTGTAGAAAATAAAGAATTGTCAGAATTACTTGATAAATACAATATTAAACCTATCCCAAAAGATTTTCTAGGAGGGAGAGTAGGTATAGTAAACAAAGAAGGTACAGAAGCATTAATCGCAATAAAAAAATATCTTCCAACGCTTGCTAAAAATATGCCTTTTGCCGATCAATATGAACAAAATATCAATCCTAATCAAGATGCAAAACAAACAATGGTAGACGTTGATTTGGTAGCTGTAAAAGGGGATGTAGGAGCCTACAGAGGAGGAATTACTCTCGCAGAAAATTTACCTAATGATGACAAATTATCCCTAACTATTGGTGGTGGACGTAGAAACGTTTATCACAGACAAATTAGATTTGTAAGTGACATGAAAAAGCTTCAAGAACGTCTTGATGAAATATTAGACAAAGATCAACATGTGTATTATCAAAATGAAGCGGATCATTGGTTCACAATAGGTCATGAAAATGCTCATTCTCTTGGGCCTAAAAAATCTTGTGAAACTTTAGGGAAATACCGCAATATAATTGAAGAAAACAAAGCTGACATGGGAGCTTTAGCCTTCGTTGATCTGCTAACTGAGCTTGGTATGTACACAGAAGAACAAAGAAAACAAATAATAGTAACTACGATTGCGGATAATTTCTTAAAATCAAAACCAACTCTAAGCCAAGCTCACAGAGTAAGAACTGTAATGCAAAATAAATATTTCGCAGAACGTGGCGGATATGAAATTAAAGATGGAAAAATTCACGTTAATATCGACAAAGTAGTTCCGATTGCAAAAGAAATGCTCTCAGAAATTATTCAAATACAAATGGATGGAGACTTTAAAAAAGCAGAAAAATACGTCCTTGATAACTTTATCTGGACTGATAATATGGAATTAATTGCTAAAAAATTGCAAAAAATTAATAAAACTCTGAACGGTAGAACAGAATCGGAATTAGCTGATAAGTTACTAAACGAATAAAAAAAACGGGGAAACAAATTCCCCGTTTTTTTTTACATAAATTTTAATTAAACAACACCCCAACAATAGCTGCAGACATATAACAAGTCAAAGTACCACAAATCAAAGCTCTGACTCCAAGTCTTGCAAGGTTTTTCCTTTGGTTAGGAGCAAGTTCTCCAATTCCGCCAAGTTGAATTGCTATTGAGCCAAAATTTCCAAAACTGCAAAGAGCAAAACTTGCAATCAGAAAACTCTTATCTGACAATGCTGTAGGCAAATTTGTCAAATCAAAATATGCAACCATTTCATTTAAAACAAGCTTTGTTCCCATAAGACTTCCAACTGTTGTAGTCTCACTCATTGGAACACCCATAAAGTAAGCAAAAACAGAAAATATTTTTCCAAGAATTAGTTTTAAAGATAAATGAGTCAAATCAAATGATGCAAAATTTACATGCAAGTATTTTACGATAAATAACCCGATATTACCTAAAACCCAATCAATCATTGCAACCAATGCAACCAAAGCAAGAATCATAGCAATTACATTTATCGCAACTTTCATTCCCTCAGAAGCCCCGGCAGAAATTGCGTCAAAAACATTTATGTATGGTTTTCTTCTCTTACTGTAAGTTATTTTTATATCTTCACTAGTTTCAGGAACTCCAGTTTCCGGATAAACAATTTTAGAAATAACAAGAGCCCCAGGAGCTGCCATAATACAAGCTGCTAACAAATATTGTGCAGGAATCCCCATGCCAATATAAATAGGCATTGTAGCACCAGAAATACAAGCCATACTACCAGTCATAGAAGCCAAAAGTTCAGATCTTGTTAATTTCGCAAGATATGGACGAATCATAATCTGTGCAGCTATTTGCCCAACAAAAGCACTTGCGACATTTGATAATGCCTCAGCACCACTTACGCCCATCAATTTATTCATAGCTTTACCGAAAAGAGGGACAACTCTTTGCATGATTCCATAATAATAAAGCATATTCACTAATATCATCATAAATATCAAAGATGCTACAAGTTGGAGTGCGAAAACTTGAGCCCCAGGACCAAATACAGCAGTAATCTTATGTTCAGTCATCAAAGGTCCGAATACAAAAGAACCTCCTTCTTTTGCAAATTCCAGAATCTTTTGTATAAACAATCCGATATTAAAGAAAAGTGCCCTACCTAATGGGACTTTAAATATAAAAACCGCAAGTAAGATTTGTAATGCAAACCCAGTCCCTACTGTTTTATAATTAATAGCTTTTCTATTGTTTGACATCAAAAAAGCTATTCCAAATATCAAAATTATTCCCAATACTCCAAAAAATCTATCCATTTCTCCACCTTTTAAAACTAATAATATAATATTACTTGAAATTAGAAAAAAAATCTCAAAAAAATTAAAAAAATTTACTTAATTTATTCAAAAAATTTGAAAAATAAGACTAAACTTTCTTTTTTTCTATAAAATCTATTAAATCAAACACAACGCAAAATTTATCAATAAATTCATCATAATTGTTTAAATTTAGTAAAGATCTAAACAGATAACCAAAAGGCTTAGCTTTTCGCTGACTCATAGCGATAAAGACTGTATTATTTCTATATGAAAGCTTAAAATCTTTAGCAGAATAAGCTAGACTCATTTTTTTTATAATTTTCCATAATTCGTCATCTACAAAATCCGACCTTACCGTGGACAAAGAATAAATATCTAGATATTTATTAAATTCTTCATTATCAGAACTATTTTTTACAAACTTAGACGAAACATGCTCTTCTTTTGGAACTATCAACACGTGATTTCTTATTGATTCTTTAAACTCTATTTGGATAGTAATACCATTAAAAATTGAAGGTTTTTCTACTGCACGCACCGGAAGAGTAAACCTCGTTTCAGATAGTAAAACATTTATTCCCCTGTAATAGCCAAAAAAGCAAGAAGAATCATCCTGTGTATCAAAATTTTTAAATAAGCATGAACTGATTACAGCATCAGTATTTTGATTTTTAGGCCAATTTTTAAATTTTGCAACTGGAAACAACAATAACGGGAATATTACTTCAAAAAAATCTTTTTGATATGCTCTATCTGCAAGAATTAGAACTGCAATAGATTTCAAAAAACACGTGTAAATCAAAAATAAAATAACTGCAAACACTACAGGATTATAATAATTGTTTACAACAAAAGCACAGATCGCAAGAACAGAAATTATCCCACCAAACAAAAAAGACAATGATAACAAAATAGTTTTTAATAATCTTTTTTTTCTTAAATTATTGAAAGGAATAATAAGAGTAGAAAGATTTTTTCGAATATGAGAATAATATTCTTCCTTATAAATTTCGTCAGTCATCATTGACTAATTCTATCACATTTACACAATTTATTACAATAGAAAAAAATATTTAATAAAAACTGTTGACAATAAAAATTGTTCTTGATAGAATAAGATTACTGACGAAATTGAATAGCAATCAACATTTGCGCTTGTAGCTCAGCAGGTAGAGCACTCCCCTTTTAAGGGATAGGTCGCGCGTTCGAATCGCGCCAAGCGCAATTTTTTATGCTTAATTTTTGCTATTTTAAATGAATAAACTTTTTAGCACAATCAAACATAGAATTAACAAGTGCAGCATTTGAATAAATGTTCATGCCATTTGTTTCCAGTACCTGCTTCATGCGTTTTTCCCACATTGCATATATATCATCTTTAGACAAATCAAGGACTTGAGCAATCATGGTAAGTTCTTTAAAATCAATTGGAATAGGCAATGTTCCTCTCAACATATCAACAATATCAAGTCTTTTTTTCCTTGGAAAAGCCTTCAAGAAATTTATAGTAGACATGCCTTTTTCTTTCATCACTGATTTAAAGAATTCTACAGAATCGTCTATCAATACCGGCTCTTGAGGAATTTTATATTCTTCAAATTCTCCAGGCTCTATTTCCATTACCGTAGCAATTCTTTCAAGAGTTGTACCTCTTGTAGAAAAAGGGATAGTATCGTCAATTAAATTATATACGTAAGATAACGTAACTCCTATCATTTCAGCAAAATCTTTTTTGTGTAAAGAGTTTTTATCTAAAAATTTTGCAACTTTTTCCGAACTTTTTTCTTGAACTATTGGTTTATTTTTCATAATCATATCCTCATCGTTTGCATTTATAAGTTAAAATTAATTTATCTTTTTGTTAAGAGTAAATATGGTTAATTAGGACGGCAATATTTATTTAAGTTAAAATAATAAATAAAAAGGACAAATAAAAATGAAATTAATAGTAGGACTAGGAAACATTGGAGAGAAATATTGTTTCACCAGACATAATGCTGGCTTTATGGTATTGGATAAGTGGGCTTTGGACAACAACGTATCCTTTAAAGAGGACAAAAAGTTAAAAAGTTTTATCACAAAAATAGACAATAATCTGCTTATTAAACCAACAACTTACATGAATTTATCCGGAGAAGCTGTAAGAGCAGTCATTGACTATTATAAAATTTCTAAAGATGACATATTAATAATATATGATGACATATCACTAGACTTAGGGAAAATAAGATTCAGAGCCAATGGCTCCGATGGTGGGCATAATGGAATAAAATCGATTATTCAACATCTTGGATCTAAGGAATTTGATCGTTTAAAAATAGGTATAGGTCCACAACCAAATATTCCATCTGAAAATTATGTTCTTCAAAATTTTCCTAAAGAATGTCATGCTATACTCAAAGACGTTTTAAAAAAATCAACAGAAGCTGTAGAATTTTACCTTGATAATGGAATCCAAAAAGCTCAAAATAAATTTAATTAAAAAAGAGGGTTCTGTTAATAGAACCCTCTTTAATATACTGATATGCACTTGTTAAAAGAATTTTATTGGAGCAACAATCTTCAATTTACAAGTCGAAGCACTGTCCAAACATAAATTGTCAACAACAACACCACTACAATAAGGGGTTGCGGTGCCAACATATCCTGATTTACATGCTGATTCTTTAAAAGAAACGCTCTTTACAGGCCAAGTAACTTGTCTTTTACCATCAGCAGTTATCTTTGTTTTTTCAACACTTGTTTGCAAATAGAATTTATTATTACCTCCGTCTCCATCAGGATTTACACTGTTAGAATATGCAGGTATAACCTTACCTGAGAGAGTAATATAGAATGGGTATACATCCTCCCATAGCTTAGATTCACCTTTTTTACCATCGATATCAACATATACAGTGTAACCGTAGGAATTTGTGTTTGGAATATCTCCAAAAGATCCCCCCGGAGTATTTCCGATTAATGCATCTATTTCTTCAGGGTCTTTGTGCATGTTATATAATAACATTCCATTACGTAGAACCATATCAGGTTTTTTAGATGAAAAATCAGTTAAACTGGTTGCAATATCGTCTCCATGACAGAATGTTTCACCAGATTTTGTATTTGCTCTTGCCTCAAATTGTTCACAGAAATTTATACCTTTCCTTGGAACTGTCTTCGAAGAAGGAACACAATCACAAGCACTTTCACTCCATTCTTCATCTTCGGAACAGTCATGTGGCACGTCAACTAAACCACAAACTTCAGGAGAATTATCCCATACTTTCCCACAAGGGATTGGGTTTGGAGGAACTCTATTACAAACATTAGACGTTTTTGGCTTACATGAACAAGAATCATAATCATATTCTTGATTTACCGGGCATGCATCAGAAAAACCTGGTTTATCTACTAAGCCACAAACTTCTGGAGAATCATCCCAGATTTTATCACAAGGTATCTTACTTGGACGAGGATTATTACATTCTGGCTCTGGTACCTCTTGTATAAAACCATATCTACAATAACCACCATGTGACAAATAACCAGCATCTTCGACAAACTCACGTTCAGTCATACTACCATAGCTTCCAGCAAATGATGAACTGCAGTCTGCATGAATATAGAATGATCCACAATTATGAGTATCTACAAAATCCTGAGGTTTATAAGTAGTATCTCCATAATTATCTAACCAAATATAGCAAGAATTATTACACTTATATTCGCTCGCTTTATCAAACGAATAAAATAATCGTGTCCCATAAAACATTGGGAAAGCGGAACTAAATTCCTCATCTGGAGCATACATAGAATATTCTCTAGGAGGAGCTCCGTGAACTAAAAAATTCCCTGGACACATTTTTAACTCCCCAGACTTTATTTGGGAAGTAAATTTACATTCCCTGCATTCTAAACGAGATTTATCTGAGTACAAATCCAAACTAAATTGATCAGTACATACTTCAAAATCACTAGAAGGTTGGTAAAGACCTTTATAATTAACTAAACTTTCTCCTCCACATCTATAATACACCGTTTCTGTTGATCCAACAGCCTCAGCTTTGGGAAATATATTAAAAGAGAAGGAAGACAAATTAGTTTTCAACATTGCCATATAATCTTCATCATCCTTATCAAAATCAGATAAAAGACTTCTAGTAACACCTTTTAGTGTAGAATATGCAGAATAATATGTATAAGAAACTATAGAATCAAGCTTTGCTTTAGTAATTCTTATACTTACAGCAACAACAACTGCTATGACAAGCATAACAATAACGACTTCTGCCAATGTATACGAAGGCAAAAGACGCGCACCATCAATATTTGAGCGTTTACAGCCCAAATCCCAGCCAAAAATTTTCATATATTAATACCTCTTTTAATCCTTATAAGTATTATAACATATCTAATAAAAAATTTCTATATTAAATGAATGCAAATTAACCAATATAACTATTCCAATAATCATTTTTAATATATAATGATGAAAAATAGTAAATTAAGGAGTACAAATGAGCATACAAACAGCAGAACAATTCGAAGAAAATGAACAATACACCCAAGCATATGATGAATATAAAAGGCTTTATGAAAAGAATCCTAAAGATTTAAGTCTTTTAGAAAGACTTGGGCATTTATCAATGTTACTTGAAAATTTTGATCAGGCTGCTGAACATTATACAAAAATACTTGAATCTGATGCAACTAATGTACTCGCTTACGAGCAACTAATGGACATATATGTAACTAAGGACAGATACAAATATTATATATACCGTGGCAACTTACACTCTGTTGAACACAAATTGGAACATGCCATTAACGACTATAAAAAAGCTCTTAATTGTGCTCAAGAAGATAATCAAATATTATCCACAAGATTTGTACTCGGAACGTTATATGAACAAAATGGAGATAATCTAAAAGCAATAGATGAGTATTTGAAAGTTTGTGATTACGAAAACGCGCCTCAAGAGACATATTTAAGACTTTCAAAATTGTATGTAAAAGAAAGTGCAGTAGCTAGTGCAATAGAAGTTCTGGAAAGAGCAAGGAAAAACGGGCTTAATTCAGTTGATGTAAACGAAAATTTATCAGACTTATACCTAAAAAATGGAAATCCTGAAAAAGCAATTGAAACTACTAATGATGAGTTAACAAAAGTAAAATGCTTGCTCGATATGAATAATATTAAAGAGGCTGAACAAAAACTTACACAAATGGATGAACAGTACAACCATATAGCCCAATTCCATGCACTTAAAGCACAGTATTACTATATGAATAAAAATTATGATGAAGCTTTAAAATCTGTTGAAAAATACGATGAATATGAAAAGAATTCACCACTTACTTACCAGATGAGAGCTTTAATATTTGAAGACAAAAATGATGAATACAATGCTCACATAAACTGGGGAAAATATAACCTTGTAAGAGGAAACAAAGATATTGCAATAAATGAGTATTTAAATGCCTTTCAAATAAAAGATAACGATGTTGATTTATTAAATACATTAGCAGTTCTTCTTGAAGAATCCGGAGACAAAAACCATGCCATGGAATTTTATGAAAGAATTTCTAAAATAGATGGAAAAGACAGAAAAGCACTTAGCAAACTTGCTGAATTTAGAAAAAGTATAGGGGATTATAGGACTCAAACAGAATACCTTGAAAAATTATATAATCTTGATAGTAGAAATTCTACAGTAATAAGAGAACTTGCTGAAGCTTACGAAAGAATAAAAAATAAACCTTCTGCAGTAGAGTTTTACAAAAAATATCTTGAAGTAGGAAAAGGTAATCCTGACTACTCAAAAATACAACACAAATTGGACAAACTTGAAAATACAGAAATGCAAGAGGAAGAAGGTCTTATTGACAAAATCTTCAAATGGTTCAATAAAGATTAAAATAAAGAACCAAGCATTCCAAAGTATAATTGGTAAAACGCGATAAGGATAAACAACACACCTACACCCATTATTACTATAACAGTAGGTTCAAAGAGTTTTGTCAAAGTATCAAGAGTCATTTCGACTTTTTTATCAATAACATCAGCCGCATCATGAAGCATTTTACCAAGAGAACCTGATTTTTCACCAGTAGCCACCATAGTCTTCAAAGCAGACGGCAAGACGCCAGATACCTCAAAAGCCTCTGTCAAACTCTTACCGTTTTTTGCGTACACAACAGAATTTGAAACTTGCCTTTTGATCACCGAATTCCCAACAGTTTTGTTAGCTAATTCTAACCCTGACAGTAATGGAACACCTGCTTCGTAGGAAATATACAAAACGGTAATAAAATTTGACAGATTGATATACCTGATAAAATCTGAAACTTTGGGAACTTTTAAAATAAACTCATCCCATTTTCGTTTTATTTCAGAATTTTTAAAACATGTCACTAATGCATAAACAAATGCTACAATACCTATTAATAATAACCACCAAAAATTTCCAACAAACTGACAAATTGAAATAAGAATCATCGAAGATAAAGGAATCTGACCTCCAAAACTCTGAATTACGCCATAAAAAGCAGGAAAGATAACTTTAGTAAATAATACAAGAACTCCAAACATTATTGATAAAAGAACACACGGGTATATTGAAGCACTTATTATATGCCCTTTAATTTTATCCTGTTTTCTTAGTAATACAAGAATTCTTCCAAGTGTTGCCTCCAAATCACCGGATGATTCTCCTGCAAAAACTAAAGCGATATACACAGCTCCAAAAGTTTCGTAAAAACATTCTTTTAAAGCTTGTGCGAAAGTCTTTCCTGACATAATACATTCCCTCAAAGTCTTGCATACAACTTTTAACTTCTGATTATTCACATTTTCTTCCAAAGAATGTAAAGCCTCTAGGATAGGGATTCCTGCAGTCAGTAAAACTTCCAATTCAGAGGTAAACGTAATCTTTTCCTGTAAAGACAAAAATTTAATTTTTTCATTCGTCGCAGGAATTTCATTACTTTCATACCCTGAAACGAACTGATTGTCAGCTCCATACTCAATATATACTTTTGTCGGAACAAATCCCAGTTGGCGAATTTTTTCACGCGCCTCTCTATAATTTTCGGCCTCTACTTCGCCCTTTACGATTTGTTTATTACCCTTTAATGCATTATATTGATATTTTGCCATAACCAAATTCCAATAAATATACTTTAATACATTTTTTCAAAAATATCAATATAAAGACCGTCTAAAAAGACGGTCTTTTATAATTTATTGAATTGTCTCAGCAGACTCATTACTTTCTTTTTTCGAACGCTTTGCCTTTTTATCAAAAGCAATTTTGTCTTCCACGAGTTTTATAACAATCGTATCACCTGGCGCATATTTTCCAGAAAGAATTTCCTCTGCAAGCATATCCTCTATTTTTCTTTGGATTAACCTTCTCAAAGGTCTTGCACCATACGCTTCAGAATAACCGTTCTTAGCCAAATGATCTTTAACCTCATCAGTTACTTCAACAGACAATTCTCTTTCTGCCAAACGTTTAAACAAGTCTTTAAGCATCAAGTCAACAATTTGTCTGATTTCTTCTTGTGACAAGTGAGCAAATACAATAGTCTCATCAATACGATTTAAGAATTCAGGTCTGAAAGCTTTTTTCATTTCTTCAGAAACTGTTTCTTTCAATTTTTCGTACTTATCTTTAGATTCATCATCACTAGTAGAGAAACCAAGTCTTGATGTAGTTGTAATCATACTAGCACCAACGTTTGATGTCATAATGATGATTGTATTCTTAAAGTTAATATGACGACCTTTTGCATCTGTCAAACGTCCATCATCCAAAATCTGAAGCATTATGTTAAATACATCAGGGTGAGCCTTTTCAATTTCATCAAACAATACAACTGAATAAGGTTTTTTACGAACAAGTTCTGTCAAATGGCCGCCATCATCGTATCCAACGTACCCTGGAGGAGAACCTATAAGTTTTGCAGTTGAATGTTTTTCCATAAATTCTGACATATCAACTCTTATCATGTTATCTTCAGAACCAAAAACCGCTTCAGCAAGAGCTTTTGCCAATTCTGTCTTACCAACACCTGTAGGTCCACAGAATATAAAACTACCGATTGGTCTGTTAGGACTCTTTAAACCTACTCTTGCGCGTCTTATAGCTTTTGAAATCGCAACAACAGCATCGTGTTGACCAATAACCCTTTCATGTAGAGTATCCTCGAGTTTTAAAAGTCTTTCACTTTCACCTTCAGTAAGCTTAGTAACAGGAACTCCTGTCATTGTTGCAATAACTTCAGCAACATTTTCCGCTGTAACTGTTGGTTTATTCGCTTCGTGTTCTTCTCTATATTTCTGAGCCATTTCACGAATTCTATCTTTTAAATCAGCTTCATCATCTCTAAGTTGAGAAGCCTTTTCAAACTCTTGATTTCTAATAGCTTCTTCTTTCTCTTTAATCAAAGCTCTTAATTCTTTTTCAAGTTCCTTGCCTTCCGGAGAAAGGTTAGATACTTTCAAGCGGACTTTAGAGGAAGCCTCATCGATAACATCTATTGCTTTATCTGGCAAGAATCTGTCTGTGATATACTTATTAGACAATTTTACAGCTGCAACAATTGCCTCATCTGAAATTATCAATTTATGGTGTTCTTCATATTTAGGTTTTAAGCCTTTAATAATTTCAATAGATTCATCTTCAGTAGGCTCATCAATAATAACAGATTGGAAACGACGTTCCAATGCAGAATCTTTTTCTACATACTTTCTATATTCATCGAGAGTAGTAGCACCTATTACCTGAATTTCACCTCTTGAAAGTGCAGGTTTTAAAATATTTGCAGCATCTATAGCTCCTTCAGCAGCCCCTGCACCAATCAATGTATGCATTTCATCAATTACAAGAATTATATTCCCTGCCTGACGAATTTCATCCATAATTTTTTTCAAACGTTCTTCAAATTCTCCACGATATTTTGTACCGGCAACTAAAAGCCCCATATCAAGTTGGATAACTTTTTTACCGTCTAAAATATCTGGAACTTCTGCATTTACAATCCTCAAAGCTAACCCTTCAGCGATTGCAGTTTTACCAACACCCGGTTCTCCGATCAAAACAGGGTTATTTTTAGTACGTCTCGCAAGTATTTGAATTACACGTTCAATTTCTTTTTCTCTACCTACAACAGAATCGAGTCTCAATTCCTTAGCAGCAAGTGTCAAATCACGACCGAATTCATCCAAACTAGGAGTTTTTGTCTTTCCTCCAGAAGAAGATGATGAACTTGTAGTACCAGAAGAAACTGACTGAGGTTTAGATTCCCCAAGCATTTTCACAACATTGCTTCTTATCTTATTTAGGTCAACTCCAAGATTTTCAAGGACTCTTGCGGCAACACCTTCTCCTTCTCGGATTAATCCTAATAAAAGGTGTTCAGTTCCTATATAATTGTGACCGAGTTGTCTTGCTTCATCCCAAGACAATTCCAACACTCTTTTTGCACGAGGTGTAAAAGGAATTTCTACAGCAACAAAACCAGAGCCACGTCCAATAATTTTTTCAACTTCAGCTCGCGCATCTTTTAGGGTAACCCCCATAGATTTAAGAGTTTTTGCTGCAACACCGGTACCTTCTCCGATAAGCCCCAGCAAAACCTGTTCTGTACCTACGAAATTATGACCTAAACGCCTTGCTTCTTCCTGAGCCAGCATAATAACTTTTATAGCTTTCTCTGTAAAACGTTCAAACATCTATATATTTACTCCTATCTCTCTTATTATATATATATTTTACATAAAACATAAAAAAGTTTCAATAGTTAAGGATAATTAACAAACAAATATAATTTCCATGTCTTGACAAAAAAAGTAAAAAAAAAGATAATTATGTAAAAAAAGGAGGTTTAAAATGAATCATCAAGAAGCTTATAGAATGGAGGCCGCCACAAACCAAAAAGGACCACAACAAATAGAAGAAAAAAAACCATAAGGAATAAAAAGACGCCTAAGCAGAACACAGACAAACAAA